>NZ_FWWU01000006.1:0-300000 GCF_900176165.1 Deinococcus hopiensis KR-140 | reverse complement strand
CTCTGGGATGTGAGCGTGCGAAGGCGCCGAGCACCTGCGGAAGCAGTGATTCACCGAAGTCCTCCTGGACGCCCAGGCGGACCGCACCTTCCATTTTACTGCCGCGAACTGCGGCCACGGCCTCGTCGTTCAGTTCCAGAAGGCGGCGGGCATACACCAGGAACGACTCACCGGCGTCTGTCAGGACCAGGCCACGTCCCGATTTGCGCAGCAGTTCGGTTCCCACCTGGGCTTCCAGCTTTTTGAGTTGGGTGCTGATGGCCGACGGTGACCGCGACAGTTTGAGCGCCGCTTGACTGAAGCTGCCCAGATCGACGCCGTAGACCAGTGTCCTCAGCGCGTCCATATCAAGGTTGGTATGCCGCCTCATCATTTGATTCTATCAAAATATGACCACTGATCCTTCTCTTCTCCCGAACAGACCTGTGGAGGCGCTCCCGGCAAACCCAGGGGAGGGTGGGGGAAAGTGCGCCTTCCATTTGCCCTGACTCAGGGGGCCCCTCGCCGGCGGACCTACCGCGGCTTCGAGGCGCTGGTGCCGGCGGCTCAGGCCGTGAGGTTCTCAAGGGCGACCCCGTCTGGAGAGCCGGCAGGGGAATCCTTAGGATTCCAGTTTATCCGTGTTGAAATCACGGGCCACCCCGAGCGGACGCGCAACGCTGCGCCGCGGATGGAACGGACGATCCGGAAACTGCATCAGAGTTCGCTGAGGCGGAAGTCACGGCTTTCCCGCTTTGTGGCCCGTCCTCCAACGGTGACGGCGGTGATGACGCCCGGCGCTACAGAAAGGTGCACTTCGAGTTCGCTGGGCGAGGGGGGCGTCATGTGGGCCCCCTGGCCAATCAATATGGGGTTGGCCTGCACGCCCAGAATCTGATGGAGGTACGCTCCCAGTGGTCCCGCGGCCATTCCTGTGGCCGCCTCCTCAGGAATGCCGTAGAGCGGCGCGAACATCCGCGCGTCAGCGTGATGGTTGGGATTCTGCACGGCTGGTGCGAACGCATAGACGCCGATCAGCTGCAGCGCGTCACTGATTTCGCCGATCTTCTCCATATCGGGTTGCAGCCCGGCCAACACGGCATTTGAGTTCACCCCGATCACCAGGAAGGCGTTTCCGGTATTGACCACCAGGGGCGCGGCGCCGGAAAGCAACTCGTCGGGCGTGAGCCCCAAGGCCCCCAACACCTGCGGCAGCGTCACGGAAGTTTCACCCAGCGGCGTGAATTTCGGCGCCAACTGCTGCATGTACACGCGGTCACCATCCAGCATGATTTCGCGCCGTCCATCGATGGTCTCTTTCGAACTCGTCTGCCCACGCAGCTGCCCTTGTTGCGCCAGGAGGGAGAACGTTGCGATCGTTGCGTGCCCACAATGCGCGATCTGGCGCGTGGGGGTGAAGAATTCCAGTTTAAAGTCAGCCGTTGCGGAAGGAGAAACAAACGCGGTTTCCGAGAGCCCCATTTTTGCTGCAACGCTTTGTTTCTGGGCTCTGGTCAGCCGACCTGCGTCCAAAACCACCCCAGCAGGATTGCCTCCCGCGCCATTCATCGTAAAGGCGTTCACAACACTGGCGTGCACGTGATCCTGTTCCATGACTCTCCCTTGCCTGATCCTTTCAGACACTGTGATGCAGATGAGCAGCGCTGGATTGTCCGGCGACGCAACCGGCTGGTCGCCCAGCGCTTCCGAATGCGGAATTCCACAGGCAGTGTAGTGATGGGTTGAGGTCCGGTCCATCCCTTTTTTGAGAAGGGACCGTTCTATAAAACGAAACGGTGTGCCTGTTCGTCCGCCGCTGCACTTGCGCCGAGGAGGAGTGTAGCCTCCCACCCGCGGCCCCGGTGAGGCGGCGGAGCGGCGCACCTCTGCCCTCTCCCCTGCTGGTTTGCAGCTGTCACGCCCCTAAGCGCAACGGCCAGGTACCAGGGGCGGGCAGTTCCCCGCCAAGAGGTGAGCCGCCCCGTGGTTTGGTCTGCCCGGCGCTGGGGCTTGCCGTTGGATGGCGGCCAACCCCTAACGTTCTACTTTTTAGAACAATACCTGCAAGAACTTGCGATAGACCGCAAGATCTCTGCGCCATACCATCAGCGTATCGGCGCATCCGCGCTTCCAGCTTCCAAGGAGGGCCACCCTATGCCGTTTGTTCGCCTCTCGCTGCTCCAGGGCAAATCCCCGGCGTACCTCAAACAACTCGCAGACAGTGTCCACGAGGCACTTGTCGAAGCGTTCGAGGTCCCGCCAGATGACCGCTTTCAGGTCATCCATCAGCACATGGAAAGTGAATTTTACTTCGACGCCCAGTACCTCGGCATCCAGCGCAGCCGCAATCAGGTCTTTATCGGCATCACCGCTGGACGCGCCCGCTCGACCACCACCAAGACCTCGTTCTACCGGTGCCTGACTCAGAAACTGTCCGATTCCCTGGGGTTACGCCCCGAGGACGTGATGGTGACGATCACGATGAACACCGCGGAAGACTGGTCATTCGGATGCGGCGTCGCCCAGATGCTCGGGTCAGCACCGGTACCGGGACACCTTCAGGAGGCCTGATGTACAGCCGGAAAGTCAGCGACTTAACCACAGCGCCAGGGCCAGCAGCGCTCTTCACCGGTCAGGTGTGGGTGGACGCGCTTACCCCGGACGCCCCGGACATCGAGACGAAAATCCTACGGGTGACCTTCACGCCCGGCGCCCGGACAGCGTGGCATATCCACCCTCACGAGCAGATCCTGGTGGTCACGCTCGGCCGCGGCCTCCTGCGGCGCAAAGGCGAAACCCCTCAGGTCATGAATCAGGGCGACACCTTCATTGTCCAGGCCGGCGAGGAACACTGGCATGGCGCCGCGCCCGACAGCCTGATGCAGCACCTGGCCGTTCAACCAGCGGCCGCATCACAAGCCACGCAGTGGCTCGCGCACGTCGCCGACGGTGACGACCACCTGCTCCCCCGCTAAACCAAGGAGCACGACCATGCACGCCATGCAATATGAATTCACGCTGCCTGCCGACTACGACATGCAGATCATCCGTCACCGCGTCGCGACCAAAGGGCACGCCACCGACCAATTTCCGGGGCTGGGTCTGAAAGCCTACTGCGTTCGTTTCCGCGGCGAGCAGGGCTCCACCATTCACCAGTACGCCCCTTTCTACCTCTGGGCCAATCCCGACGGGATCAGTCAGTTCCTGCTGGGCGAAGGCTTCAAGGGACTTTCGGGCTCCTTCGGCCGGCCGGCCGTGCGCCGGTACATCGGCCTTCAGTATCTGCCGGGTCAAGCGGCCACGCAGCAGCCTGTCGCGGCCTCCCGGCGCACCGACCGCATCCCTCCCGACGATGAACTGCACGGCGTTCTGGACCGTCATCTCGCTCAGGCCTTGGAGCGCGCCGCCCTCTCCCAGGTGTACGCCACGGCCGTTGCCTTTGATCCACAGGCCTGGGAAATCGTCCACTTCACCCTCTGGACGGACGTTGTGCCCAACGAAGATGACGTGCAGTACGCAGTGCTGCACGTCTCACAACCCGGCATCGATCAGCTGTACCTGGCCCCTCAGGCACCGAACCTCCCCTCACAGCCACGTTGACCCGTGGCGCCTGTCCCGGCGCACAGCAACGTTCGAGCCCGGCACCTGCGGTCAGACTGCTGGGCACAACCGCCCAGAAAGAGAGGATGCTGCGCGCATTACTGATCGACGCGCCGTCCACCGGTCCAGAAGCCACTGCCCTTCACGTCCTTCCGCTGCCTGTTCCTGGCACCACCGGCGTGGCGCGGGCACCAAAGGCCTGGATGTGATGGCGCGCCGTGGGGACGCCGGGTACGTTCAAAGCTGGCCGTATCTACGGTGAGGGCAATGGAAATTCTCCGTCACTGCCCAGCAGGGGGCCTGGATTTGGATGAGCGGGTAGAGTAGGGGCATCTGCGACGACGCCTGTCCGAACTGCGAAAAACCAGGGTAACTCCCCACTGCAAGGTCTATTCCCGTGGTGGGTAACCACGTTTTTCCCACCTCCAACAGAACGAAAACCACCGGAGATCTTGCGCTTCACGCTCACCGTTCGGAAGTCACGCTCGGCCTGATTGCTGCCAAGGGCTACCCCTTCTTCGTGGAGGAAGCGTCGCGCCTTGTCCCGGCGCTTCTGACATCGCAGCGCGAGGTCGCGCCCCAGGGATTGCCTCATCCGTCCCCGCTGCTTCACAACCGGCTCTCCTGCGGGGGTGAAGACCACCCCCGCTTCCGGAAGGGCATCAATGCGAACCAGGAATGCGGTTCTCTCCGCTTGACGCGAGATCTGGACCTTGCGTTGGTGGTAGACAGGCCGGAGTGCGGCGCGCGGTTCTCCTGCCCAGCCGTTGTGCATCCTCTGGCCGGGGAAAGCGTTAGGGCTGAGGGACAGCTCCCGTGCCCATCAGGGCCTCGCCCATTCGGCGAACGGTGTTCGCCTGGTCGCGATCACGCTGATCGGAGAACAGCTGCGCGGCGAGCTCGATGAAATGCCGAGCCTCCTGCAAGCGCGTCAAGCGGAACGCTTCCTGCGCCGCTTCGACATACAGAGGCGCGGCTTCGTTCAGCACGCCCCCCTGGTGCCAGTGAATGGCAATGCGCGCCTTTGAGGCCCCGCTCCGGAGCAGCGCGCGCGCAGCGCTGCGGTGAAAAAGCCGCAAGACAGGGTCGGGAATACCCATCAGAATCGCTTCGTAAATCAGGTCATGGGCGAAGTGACCGCCAGTCATGATCTGCGCCGCTTCAAGCTCCTCCCAGTGACGGGCCACATCAAACAAGGGGGCGCCCAGCACCTCGGAGACCAACTCAATGGAGAAGTCGCTCTGCAGGATGCTCGCGGCCCGGGCAGTATTGAGCGCGCCCGTAGAGAGCCGCCCCAGACGGCGCTCAATGATTTGGGAGACCCTTTCCGGAACTGGCAAGCGGTCCGGCAGGCGCTGCAGGGACGTGCCGTTTTCAATCAGGTTGCGAACCGTCTCCAACAGGTACAAGGGGTTTCCGCCCGCGAACTGAACCAGGCGGCGCTCGATGCCTTCCCCCAGGGGGACATCCAACTGCCGCAGCAGGGTGGAAACGTCGTGTTCGCCCAGCGCTGGAAGCTCGATCTGGACCGCCAGACCATCCAGGGTCATCTGACGGAAAACTTCCGCCGTACCGGCATTCAGTTCATCGGTGCGGACCGTGCAGAGCATGTGCGGAATGCCGCTGGCCCTGCCCAATGGAAAGGCACTTGAGATGTAGATCAGTCCCGCTTCGATCGAAGCCAGATCGGCATACTGCATATCTTCATAGACAATGGCCTCAACGTCCCGGACGCCCATCTGGAAAATGTCCTGAATCACTGCATTTAAAGGCATTTCGTTCGGCAGGTCCAGATCGCCGTCTTCCAGATACTGCGGAAGGAGTGGCGCCAGGGCCCGCCGCTGCCACGCGTTCAGACGGTAATGCGGATTTGCCACCAGGATCGCCTGAAGATTCCGGGCTGTTGTGGAATAAGGCACCAGCATATCCCCAGGCCTCGCTTCTATCCGAAGCGCCTTTCCTTTCGCCGCCACAAAGTCGTGCATCAGGCGTGACTTCCCGACACCAGGGACGCCGGCCAGCACGATGAACTGACCCCGGCGCCAGCCTTCTTCAAGGGCCTGCCAGGCGGCGGACCGGCCGACCAGCACCGGAGGGCGCTGAACGGCCAAAGGCAACTGGACCGCTTTCGGTTGAGGGCGCAGATCAACGCTGCCTTTTTCGATCTCCTGAGCGAGAATCGTGGTGACGGGCATCGGTTCAACCCTAAGCTCCTGCCAGAGCATCTGCCGGCACCGCTGGTAGGTTTGGAGTGCCGCCGTACGGTCATTGCTGAGGTACTGCAAGCGCATCAACCGGCGGTAATGGTCTTCTGACAGGGCGTTCTGGGCAAGCAGCGCCTGGGTGACCCCGATGGCTTCCGCCCACTGCGCCTCGGCCTCAAACTGTTGAGCGGCCTTCACAAGCGCGGCTGTCCGCGCCGCGTCCACCCGTTCCCGCTGGGCCAACAGCCAGTCTTCCAGATCTGGCATGCCGTCAAAATCCACGTCGTCCAGGAGGTCGCCAGCGAGGAGCGGCGACGCGTCTGCGCCGACAGCGGTCCCTGCGAACCACAGGGGAAGTTCGACCCGCACCTGTGGACCCAACTCCAGCGGATCGGACAACCGGACGAGATTCTCCCCGTAGGTCTGCTTCATTCTGCGCAGCAGCTGCACGAGGTTGTTGCGCGCCGTGCCCTCTTGCGTCTCCGGCCACAGGAGGCCCGCCATACGGGAACGTGAAGTGGGCCCTTCCAATGCCAGAAACGACAGCACAGCCAGCGGTTTACGCTCGCACCGCCTGGTTTCTCCGTCTGGGGAGAGCAAGCGGTGATGTCCAAGCATATGGAACTGCCAGACTGACCCGTGTGGCATAGGAAGGCAGTTTATCAAGGGATTTCCGCTGGTCTTCAGATCAGGTGACCGTTGAATGGACGCACGCTCCGTTGTGCTGGGGTGGAATGACGAAGCGCCCGTGAAGATGCGGCTTGAAGGACGTTTTTTTAAAGGACGGGCGCATCGCCGCGTGGGAGACGGCCTCGGCACGGCCGAGTTCCTCCTTCCGATCACCCGGGAAACCCAAGGTCCAAGTCAGCTGCCCGGGGGACTCGGGCACCCAGCTGCGTGCCAGGGCGATGGGGGGGTGCCTGAGCTCACCCGTCCAGGTTCTCGGGATTGGAGGTGCCGGTGTAGCCCTGGGTAAGTGCCCTGGTGAGTGCCTGGGGGTCTCTGCGGTGCTGAAATCACGGCCTGTGGCAGCACGCGAAGCGGTCACGACATCCCAGAACAGTCTGCCGATGTCCTCGCCTGCCCTGCGTTCAGCGCCTAATGCCCAGGCCCTGGAACAAGTCGCGGCCGCCCAGCAGACCTGGGAAAACACCCTGCCAGGATCCCCTTGAGCTGGCAGGATGGGTGACGTGTGAGCAGGAAGAAGACGCTTCAGGGGATCAGCTGAAGCGTGAGGAGAACCGGCAAGTGAGTGTTCCACTTGCCGCACCCACCAGATCACGCTGGTCATGACGCCTGGGTGACACGAAATGCACCCGCTCGGACTGCAAGACTCCCTGGCCCAGTGTGAGCACCCAAAAGCGCTGCATTCCCATGTCAATGGCGCTCCTCGTGAGCACGAAGGGGCGCGGCCTACGCCGTGACCACTCTGCTGTGTGCCCGCGGTCCAACGCGGATGCACCGCCACCTTCGGGCCTCACCCTCATCCGGGCAGGGAGAAGCGTGATGGGGCGCCTTCCACTCAGGGCCATGCCACCTGGCACCTCGCCAGGCGGAGAGGCTCCACCAGCTGGAGTCTTTCCCAGAAGCCGCTTGTCCTCGGGTGCAAGAACAGCGCACCTCATCACCAGCAGTAGGCGCCCCGTCCCGGAGGCGCTGAGCAGTGGGCGTGGGATGCATCCGTGGCTACCCAGCCGCAGTTTTTCCTCTACACTGCCGTCGGTGACATGGGAGAAGTGCTGCATAAGATGAGTTGACGACAAAGACGCAGGTGGTTGATGTCTTTCGGTCCGCTCCGGCGGACCACGCCTTATGTCCTGGCTTGGCGGTCAAGTGCCGACCGAGCGGGAGGTTGCTATGTCCCGGGTATTCGCCTGTATCACCCCTTTTCTTCTCCTGACCCTTGCTGGATGCAATCAGGGCTCTCCGGCACCCACGCGGGTCACCTACACGGCGCCGCTCCAAACCCTGGCCAGCACTTCTGCCCTCGAGGTGAAATACACGGTCAGCAGCGACTGGAAATCAGGATTCTCGGCCACCGTGCAGCTCACCAATCATGGTCCCGCCATCAACGGCTGGAGCGTGATCTGGCAGTATGCAGGTGACCAGGTGATCACCTCACTCTGGAACGGCAGTGTCACGCAAACAGGGAAAACCGTGACGGTCCGCAATGCCGGCTATAACGCTTCCATACCGACCGGCGGCACGGTCAGTTTTGGATTTAATGCCAGGTATCCGAGCGGTACCCCCAACGCGGCGCCCGGCGCCTTCACCGTCAATGGCGTGCCAACCGGAGGCCCAGCCCCCACGGATCCCTCGGAACCGACGCCCGCACCGCTGCCCGCAGGAGATGGCCGTTGGGTCATGGGGTATTACGTGGGCTACCTGCGTAACCAGTACCCTCTGGACGCTGTGAAATGGTCGGCGCTCACCCATCTGGTCGTCGGGCGGGTCACGCCCAACAGCGACGGATCACTGAACACCCACTTCGATATCGGCGCGGTGTCCGGACCGCTCTGGGCGAAGGCTGCGGTCAGCGGGGCACACGCGAACGGCAAGCGGGCGCTGCTGATGGTCGGCGGCGCTGGAACCCACACGGCATTCACCCTGGCCGCCTCAGAGGCCAACCGCGCCCGGTTCGCGGCCAACCTCCTCAATCTCGTCGACACCTACGGATTTGACGGCATCGACCTGGATTGGGAACCGATCCAGGCGATTGACGCCGCGCCGCTCAAAGCGCTGGCACAAACGCTCAAGCAGCAGCGGTCCAGCCTGCTCCTGACGCTGCCAGTGGCCTGGGTAAATGCCAACTTCCCGGCGGATGCCAAACCTTACCACGCAGACCTCGCCGGCCTTTTCGACCGCATCAACATCATGAGTTACGCCATGAACGGCGTGTGGGGAGGGTGGCAGTCATGGCACTCCAGCGCCTTGCGCGGCGCGGCGCCAACCACCCCGAGCAGCCTCGAAGCAAGCGTCAACGCCTACCGCGCCGCTGGGGTGCCGCCCCAGAAGCTCGGCATCGGGATTGGCTTCTTCGGCAGCTGTTACTCCGGTGTCACCGGCCCCAGGCAAAGCTCAAGCTCGATGAAACTGATCGCCGACGATAACGCCCTGAGCTACACGAACATCGTGACGCAGTACGGGGCGATGACCAGAAACTGGGATGCCGGCGCGCAGGTGCCGTATCTCAGCTCCGCGGCGCCTGCCGGACCGAAAGGCTGCCAGTTCGTGTCATACGAAGATGCCCAGAGCATCGCGCTGAAAGCCGACTACGTCCGGACGGCGGGCCTGGGCGGGGCCATCATCTGGAACATCAACGAAGGTTACCTTCCAGGCGCGGCTGAAGGTGCGCGCGATCCATTGATGACAGCGGTTCAAGAGGCTTTTTCCAAGTGAAGCCGCGCCTACTGCGCCGTGATCCCTAAACGCTGATCCCTTCACGGTTTCGGTTGTCTGGGTCTGCGGGCGAAGGTGAATGCTGCCTGCAGGCTCAGAGCAACGGGGGAGAAGACCACCGCGCCAGAGACAATCGGAGGGTCGCGCGGCCTGACCCTTCCTGGAGGAGCCACGAATGGAAGAAGTCACGGTGCGCGCCGCGTCCCTTGACGACGCTGGGCGCCTGGCAGGCTATGCCAACTCTCTTTTCGCGGAGCAGCTCTGCCTGCCCTGTTCCTCAACCACCGCACGCTCTCACCTGCCGACGAGCTCGCTTTTATCCAGCAGAAGTCACAGGCGCCGGGGACACGCGGCTGGTGGCGGCCGCCGGAGCATGAATTGTTGGCATGTCTGAATTTTCAGCGGCATCGTCGGCCCCAACTGGCCCATGGTGGTGTCTTGGGAATGTCGGCGCCCCCTACTCACCGCGGGCAAGGCACCGGACAACGCCTTCCTCAGCAGCTTTTCTCATGGGTGGACACCAAGCAGCACGTCAGCCGGGTTGAGTTGCAGGTGTTCCCAAACGGCCCCGGGGCAACAAACCGGACGAAACGTTGGGGTTCATTCATAAAGGCCATATCCAGCAGGCCGTGCTTGTCGGCGCCGCCTTCGTCGACCGGCTGGATATGGCCCTGTTCTGGCCGGCAGTCTCACCCGCTGATCTCCAACGCTGACGACGCCGCGCCGGCACGAGGAATTCCTTGTGCCGGGCGCTGACCATGGGTGGACCAGGGATGGAGGCAGGGCCGGCTCCAGGGACGCTGGGCTCACGGCGCACGTGCCAAAACGCCGGCTTGAGGCGAACCTGATGGGAGACCTGAGGGCGGCACCGACGCCGTTGTCTGCGGCACGCTGTTTTTGAACGGCCTCCAGCTGATGGGCGGTGCCGCGTTCGCCGCGCTGGTCAGCGCCTCTCCCGCACGAATAGGGGACCGGTGGTGCCACCTGACTGTCACGGTGGGCTGGCTATGTTCAGTGCAAAGACGCACAAGGAGTGCGACCGGGTGTTGATATCTATGCAGTAAGTAGCTATTCAGCGTGTGGCAGGTATCTGGACTGAAGGGTTAACCCCTCAGGGAATTTTTAAAGAAGTTGCTCAAGTGGCGCTGCATTTCCGCAGTATGGGTCATATTGATTTCATGCCCACCTTCCAAAATATGCAATTCAGTTAATCCACCTGCTTTAAGTAAGCGTTGATGCATCAGCTGGGATTGAAGTACGGGAACGACTTTATCTTGGCGTCCATGTATGAAAGCGAACGGCGGCGTCCGGGGTGAAATGTAAGTGATCGGGCTGGCCAACACAGCTTGATCTACAGCCTCGTCTATCGGTTTTCCAAATAACGGGAACGGCCCCTCTTCATGCTTCCATGATGGTTCAGCCAACTCCATAGGGCCACATACGCTTCCAACTGCTTGAACCGAAGAATCCTCTTCCGCCCACCCTCCATCACTTCCCTCAAGCTCGCTTACACCTGCGGAAGTACCCAACAGACCGGCCAAGTGGGCTCCTGCGCTGATGCCCCATACACCGGTTCGTGCCGCATCAATTCCCAGTTGGGTGGCATGCTTCCGAAGCCAACGTACAGCAGTTTTGACGTCATGAATCTGTGCTGGGAAGAGTGCTTCACCGGCGAGACGATAATCAATACTAACGGTTAAATACCCTTCCCGGGCCAGGAAGACATTATCCACGGCCCATTTACCGAACATAATCCACGCTCCACCGTGCAAGTGAATGATGGCAGGTACAGGATAATCCAATCGGCACTTTGAGCGTAAAATGTCAAGTTTCAGGTCATGCCTGCTAAATACAATGTCCACTTCCAGCTGCAGATCCTCTGGAGGAAAATCTTGTGGGTACACGGGTCTGTAACTCCTCAGTATATAAACGTAATCAAAGGGACTTGGCATAACCGCAAAGCTACCGCGAAAGCCGAGGAAGAATAAATTCGTTCTGGAGGATGCCCAACATGCCGTCGTAGGCAGGGAAGTCTGGCTTTCGAATTGTCGAGAGAAAACTTCGGAGGCGGCAGAAATTTTTCCGTAACTTCCCAGCGCGAGAACCTCCTTCGCACTGGGAAGTTACGCCTCTCTACCAGAGTACTCGAAAAAGTCTGCCATCTGACCTCAAAGCTGGCTGTCCCCCATCGTTCTGAATTACGTTCGCCGCATAGATAGAGGAAGGATAGGACTGTATCTGTTCCAAAGGAAACTTCGATATTCCATCCTTACCGAAGTGACTGATCCTAAACCCGGTCTCCCGCGGCGGCTCCACCAGTTGTACGGCCAGCCCACCGCCCTCTTACCTGTTCAGGAGCCCATCGGGACGAACCCCAAGATCGCGATTCATCACCAGCGGCACCCCCGTCACCCGCTTCGCCGGCAAGTCCACCCAGTGGTTCTACAACATCGCCAGGACCCGCACGGACCTGGACTTTCAAGTGGTGGACCTGCGCGACTTTCCCCTGCCCTTCTTCGGTGAGGTCGCCTCAAACGCCTGGGCCTCCACCCAGAATCCTGTCGGTGTCCAGTGGCAGCAGAAGCTCGCCGAGTTCGACGGGCACGTGTTTATCACCGCTGAGTACAACCATGCCCCACCGGCGCGCTGAAAAACGCGCTGGATTACGTCTACCCCGAGTGGAACAAGAAGCCCGCCACCTCCGTCGCGTACGGCTCAGTCGGTGCAGCCCGTGCCATTGAGCAACTGCGTCAGATCGCCGTGGAACTCCAGATGGCCCCCATCCGCAGTGGTGTGCACATCATGGCTTCGGACTTCTCTGGGGCGTGGCAGCAGGGCGCGGTGCTGGAGGACATGGCGCACATTCAGCCCAGCGTGCAGGCCCTGCTCGAACAGCTCGCCTGGTGGTCCAAAGTCCTCAAGGCCCCACGCGAAGCGACCGTCACAGCTGAGCCACCAAGTCGAGTTTTCTTCCCCTTGCCACAACTCCTACACGGCGAAAGCAAAAAAGCGCCCTCCCTGCCAGCGGCCGAAGCCAGCGCAAGGAGGGCGTGTTTGGAATCAGGCCTTACAGCCCTCGACTTAACGTGCCGGAAATGTCAGCAGGAACCGGCGGCCACCAGCCGCCCAATGCTTCAACCAGAGGTCATACACAGCCTTTCGTTGATCGGGCCTCCAGAACGCCGCACTCCTGTAGGTGAGTGTCACGACGTTGCCGGGGTTGGGCCCGCGGTCTTTACCCTCGTCGTCTGCACGGTCCTCCAAGGAGTCCTTCCGCACGGACTGCAGATGCACCTGGAGTGAACTCCCCAATCATCTGGTTCTCGTTCTGAGACGTCTTGCCCGCAATCTTGCCAATTCTCAGTGCGATGTTCTGATGACCTTTCGTCTCCCGGTTCAGGGCACTCTCGGTGACGCCCAGGCACCCTTCTGAGCGTGATGTATCCGCGTGATGGATACCGTCACCGTCTGCTGCCCGGAGGAACACTCGTTTGCCCGCCTGGTGATCGCGGCCGCAGAAATCGCAGCGGCCCTTGGCGCCGGAGTCCTGAACCTCGTGATGTGGTAGGGCCGTCCGGCCACCACGGGTCCCTTGGTTTTGGCGGCGATAGCGGGAATGTAAACGGCGTGGTCTGTGAGACCCCGACGTTCCCATCTCTCATTTGTGCTCTGGCAGGTGCAAGGCCCTATGCCTCCTGCCTTGCGCCTGAAAACAGAATATGCTCTGGCTGTTCTATTCAGAGTGGGGCAGGGGGTTTCAAGTTCTCCGTAACTGCACAAAAAAGCCCCCACTGCCCATGCCGCAGCACAGGGGTGAGGGCTGCAGGTTCAATCTGCCGAGCGGTGAAGCGCCTGCCGTCCGCCCGGGGGTCCTCCGCTTCAGCCACCAATACCCCCGGACAGGCAGGACGTAAGCCCGCTCGGCAGCCACTGACCCCACCTGACACACGGGCTGCGCGCCGCTCGCCCTGCAACTCGGATCGTTCACCGTGGGAAGCGCTGCTGTCATCCCTCCGTCACCCTCGTCTTGGCAAAGTGCAAGTATGAGGAACATTCTCCCGCCACCGTTCCGCTTTCTCGCGGTCACGCTCCCCCTCAGCGCTCTGCTTATGGGGTGCCAGCCCCTGAGCAACTCTCCTGAGAACGCCCAGTTCGGCGGCATCTGGGAGGGAACGTACCCCACGTCTACCGGCGTCCCCTTTCGTGTGGAGCTCGCGCAGGACGGAGGGCAGCTCAGCGGTGGACTCGAAGCGCTCGCCGAATTCCCACATGGCCACGGGCACGAGTACATCGGCGCGGTCACGGGTAAAATCCAGGGCTCGGAGGTGCACTTCACCGTGTATGGTGCGAACGGTTACGCGGGACGGACCCTTGAGTTTGCTGGACGGCTGAACGGAGGAGAACTCGCCGGCGTCCTGACGTCCCGCATAGAACCCCGTATCGCTTCCGGTCAGGTGAAGTTGAAACGCCGATAAACCGCCTTTGGATGCCTGAGGGTCACCGGAGGCGGGCTGCATCCATCCTTTTGGGCACTGCAAGCCACGCTGCGACGCCTGCGGCCTCCTCCAGGCGCTGCCATTGGGCTGGCATTCTGCCTCTCCCAGACCGTGGCCCTGCCTCTCCAGCACGCCACGCTTCTCGCACTTTCGCACCGACGTCCTTGCGGCAGCCCAGCCAGGCCGCGAGAGGAAGAGCTACATTATGAAGAGAGCGTTTCTACTTCTCATAGCAGTCGTTTCGAGTGCCTGTAATCCTCTCGATACAACCCCGCAGGGCGGTCCAAACGCCAGACCCCTGACAATCACGGGCACGACGGAAAACAATCCTGGCCTCCTCACTTCTTTGTCATTTACGTTCAACAACAAGACGGTGAACAATGTTGGCACGCTGAATTCAAATGGTGAGGTCACGGCGCGGGTCGAAGCATCGATGATGGCTTTGCCACCTTCACGCCGCTTGTCAGAATGGCGAGCTCAATTGGGAGAACGCTGCGACATCAGCCGTCTGTTCGTCACGCGGGACGAATCCTACACCGCTCTGACAGCCCTTCAATTCACGAATGGGGAGACCGCGTCAGAAGTGCGTGCGCAGACAGACGTTCGTCAGGCGGACGGCACGACCTTGACCGACCGGCGCTTGTTCTTTTTTACCCTTGGAGGTGGAACAATTCGGGGAGACGTAAACTGCCCCGCAACCCACGAGGCGTACGCCTTTGATGTACAACTGCGTCCGGGCTGGAATACTGTGCACGAAATAAGCACATTTGGTCTTACGCTGAAACAGCGCGGAACAGTTCAGTACGTCGCGGAACCTGGCGCGACGTACGCCGGACGTCTCCTGGTCACTGCGGACAACGAGGGTGATGTCCGGTAGATCAGGCGGTTGCCAGAAGCAAGGGTGAAGCTGGGGCAATGTTCGCTCCTTCGTGGACTGCACCTTGCTTGGACGCCCCAGGACCCTGTCCAGCGGTGCGGCCCTCTCCAGGGGCACAAGGGGTTGAGCGAGGCGCCTCAACAACTATGAAGAGAAGGGGTGGCGTGGATAGGGCGAGCGCGGCCACTGTGAAGCCCTACCTGGATGCAGCTGCAGCTGTACTGAAAACCGAATTGAACGCCCAGCTGGTGGGGCTCTATTTGTTTGGATCTGCCGCTTACGGTGCGTATGAACCCGGCCGCAGTGACCTTGACCTTCAGGCCATTGTCCGGCACAGGCCTTCTGCCGAGCCGTGCCGGAGGCTCGCGCATCTCCTGAGCGTCACGCAGTTGCCCTGTCCGGCAAGGAAACTTGAGTTCGTCCTGTATTCGGCCGACGCCGTTGGGCCAGCGCACCGGCATCCCCATTTGCCATGAACTTCAAGACAGGAGGTGGACAACCGGACCTCCTGCAGCCGGACCCTGCGTAGACCGACAGCCACTGGTTTTTGCTGGACCTTGCGGCGGGCAGAGCGCTGGGTCAGGCACTGCTGGGTCCCCCGCCCGGCGACGTCTTTGCCTGTATTCCTTCCACCTGGGTGTTGGAAGCCGTGCTGGAACCACTTGCCTGGCACGCCGCTCACGGGGCCGGTTCGCCGAACACCGTCTTGAACGCCTGCCGAGATTGGCGTTACGCCGTGGCCGGGATCTGGGGATCACAGAAAGAGGGCGGAAACTGGGCCAGGCAACAACGGCCGGACCTCAGCGTCATCGCCCAGGCGCTGTCCGCACGGTTGCCGGGCACCACCCTCCCGTCTCACGCGGTTCTCGCTTTCAAGGCACGCCCACACCGTTGGCGCACGCGTGCCTTGAAAGCATTCGTCTGAACCAGGCCGCGCGTGGAAGGGCACCCCCCGCCGTTCTCCTCCGTGCGCATTCCGGTTCGCCCGAGGGGCTCGGTCAAAAAGCAGTCCTCTTCTTGACACATGCTCCAGAGAGGTGCAGCCGTTCCCAGAAAGGCGCGTCGCCGGGTTGATGCGGTCTCCGGACAGTCCGTTACACCCCCTCTGCTGCCCACCGCTCGCGTCCGCTCAGGTTGCCCCGTTATCCCATCACGGATGAACCGGAATTCCTATGCTTCGGCAAGCGGGTGACGCCTGGGGGCTGATGGCCGTGTGTAGAGCAGCGTGACGGGGAGGCGCCGGTTCAGGTCCAGCCTGAAGGTGCTCCCCCGCTCCCTCAATGGCCCGAATACTGGAGGACGCCATCCCACCAGCCGCCCAAAGGAACGCGCCCGGGACTTCAGCCTTTCCGGCCACCACACCCCTGAATGTTCCCGGCCTCGCCCCTGCCGCGCAGCACGCCCTCCGTCCTGCGCCGGTGGTACCCAGCCGCGTCAGAGTATGCTGGCTTCACCTTTGCCCTGCCTATGACGGACCCTGCCTCCCCTCTGCGTTCTCCGCTCCTGACCCGGTTGCGGCCCGCGCTGTCGCGGCGGACGGTGCCTCCTCAGGCCATATGGGGCGAGGCCGGGGTGGGGAAATCACACCTCGCGCGGCAGGTGCTGGCCGAACTCGGGTGCCGGACCCGCTTCATTGCGGCGGCGGCCCCAGACGCGGCCCTGGCCCAGTTGCTGGATGGCGGCAAGCGTCCCCCCTGGGTGCGCGGCGTGATGGAGCGGGTCCGTGCAGGGGAGACGGCGTCCCCCTCGGCCCTTGCGGACGCTCTGGCAGCAGGACTGGGCGCCCTCGCTCCACTGGCGCTGCTGGTGGAAGACCTCCACCAGGCAGAACCGGAGCGCCAGGACTTGTGGACGCAAGTGGCGAGCACCTTGCGCCGTTCAAGGGGTGTAGGGCTCCTCGTGACGTCGCGCCCACGTCCCCCGGAAGTCTTCGCCGCCTGGAAACTGGAAGGGCTCGCTCCACCGGACGCCCTCGCCCTCCTCGAAGCGGAGGCGGGCGGAACCCTCCCCGAGGACGCTGCCCAGTGGATTCTGGCCCGCGCGAGCGGCAATCCCCTCTTTCTGAACGAGTACCTGCGCTTTCTGACCCGCGGCGGCTGGGTGTGGAGCGACGGCCGCCAGTGGCACTGGCGAGCGCCGGGAGGCGAGGTCATGCCAGACACGGTGGAGGCGCTGATCTTCCGGCGGCTTCAGACCGGGGGCGACGGGGGGCGCGCAGTTCTGGCCGCCGGTAGCCTGCTGGGACCGGGCCAATGGGAGCGGCCGGGGCTCTGGCAAGACCTCAGCGGCCTGCCTCCCGCCACCTTCATTCACGTACGGGCCCAGCTGGAGGCGAGCGGCGTGCTGGTCTCTGGAGGCTTTGCCCATCCCCTCTTTGCGGAGGTGACGCGGCGTGACCTGACCGCCCACGAACGGCGCGGGATGGCCAAGCGGGGAGTGCACGCGCTCCGGGAGCAGCCGCGCGAAGCCGCCGGCTTCGTATCCGGCGCGGAGTTGCCCCCGGAAGAGGCGGCGGCCTTGCTGTTTCGGGCCGCGGGGGAAGCCCAGGCGGCCGGCGCTGAGCGCGAAGCGGCGCACTGGTGGACGGCGAGGCTGCCTTTCCTGCCCGCGGACGAATGGGCTGGAGCGGCCCTGCATGCCGCTCGCGCGTGGCGGCCCCATGACCCCGGGCGGGCAGAGGAGCAGGCCCGCAGCGTCTTTGAGGACTTCAGCGCCCCCGACGACCTGCGCGCCGAGGCCGCCCTGTTGCGTGCCGAACTTGCCTGGGAACTCGGCCGCGAGGCGGAGGCGGAGGCGACCCTGCGCGCGCTGCCCGAAACGTGGCGCGCCCGGGTGGTCGGCCGCTGGCACCTCGCCCTCATCACCCTGCGCGTGACCCGGCAAGACGCCGCGGGCGCGCTGGCCCTGTGGGACGCGCACCCCGAATTGCACGCGCACGCGAGTCCTGCTGACGTGTATGGCGTGGCCGATTCCCTCATGCGCGTTGGCCGCCTGGAGGAGGCTGAAGCCCTGGTCTCTGAACGCCTCGCGCAGCCAGGCCTCGGCGTGTCTGAACACGCCGACCTGCTGCTCGCAAGTGTGGGGGTGGCCTTTTTCCGGGGCAACCGCGCTGAGGCCTTGCTGCGGCTGGAACGGGCGATGGGGGTACTGGGTGAGGGCACGGCGGACGAACCGCAGACCCTGACCCGTTTGCGTGAGCTGGCCTCCTCGCAAGCGGCTTACCTGCACTCGGCAGCGGGACGCTACCCCGAGGCCCTGAGGTACAACCGCGCGTCGCTGGCCATGCTGGAGCGGCTGGGCGACGGGCGGCGGGTGGCCCGGCAGGAGGGCGCAATCGGGCTGACGCTCCTGTACCTGGGCCGCTACGGCGAGGCCGAGGAGTTGCTGCTCCGCTCACAGCGCGAACTGGAGCGGCGGGGAGACCGCCTCTTCCTGGCGAGCACCAGCGTGCGGGGGCTGGTGTTCCTCGCCCTCGAAACCGCCTGTCCCCACGGTGCTGAACGCGCGTTGCGCCAGGCACACGCGGTCCTGAACCTGGCCCGCCGCGCTGGCGGTGAACTGATGCGGGGAGAAGCCGTGTGGCTCGCCGCGCTGGCGGAGGCGCGCGTGGGCAATGCGGAGGCGGCCCTGACCCTGCTCGGCGAACTCCCTGCGCCTGATCCCAGTCCGGGGCGGCGGCAGTGGGTCCGGGGTCTGGCCCTCGCGCGGCTGGGGAGGCGGGAAGAGGCGGAAGAGGCGCTGCGGTCTGCCGAAGCCCTGATTGGTGAGGAGGAAGGCCCCCTGCAAGCGGACCGCTCCGCTCTGGACCTCGACGCGCTTCTGGGCGACACGTCCACCGCCCGCCTTCGGCTGATCCGCCTGGAAGCCGCGGGCCACGTCCACGCTGCCAACGTGGCCCGCCGCCTCTTTCCCGCACTGGGGCAGGCGGAGTTGCGGGGTGCGCCCGCCATACCTGACCTGCGCATTGACGTCCTTGGTCCATTACGCCTGATGGTGGGCGGTGAAGAGGTGCGCCTGGGCGGAGCCAGGCGCCGTGAACTGCTGGCCCAGCTGGTGGAGGCCCGCCTGGGGGGCCGTCACAGCGTGAGCGCCCTGGACCTCGCGGAAGCGCTCTTCCCCGGTGAGGAGGATCTGGAAGCGCCGGCACGGGTCCAGCAACTCGTGTACCACCTGCGCCGAACGCTTGGGCCAGCGGCAATCCAGACCACCGAAGACGGCTACGCGCTCGGCCCCGCCCGCCTGGACGCCGTGGATTTCCTGGACACGGGCGACTGCAACCTGTGGCGCGGCACGTACCTGCAGGACCTGGGTGGCGGCCAGGACGGGGCGGTGCGCGGCCTGCTCCTGGACGCGCTCCAGGAGGCTGTGGAATCGGTCCTGAGTTCGGATCCCCGCGCCGCTGCTCGCGCTGGCCGCCTGCTGCTGGAGGCCGAGCCGTACAGCGACGCCGCCCTCGCCGCTACGCTGCGGGCCCTGCGCGCGGCGGGCAACCGCAAGGGCGCGCTCGCCGTATACCGACAGGCCAGGGAACGGCTGCGCGAAGTGGGCGGGGAACTCCCCGAAAGCTGGTCCGAGTTTCTGGCAGAGGGGGGGTAAGGGAAGCGGCCCTCTCCCCCCGTTTCCTTTCCCCCGTTTCCTACCATTGGGCCGTGAGCAGCTGGGCGGCACACTCCTTATCAGGCGGGAAACGCTCGCCGCGACAAGGAGACCCACCATGCGAACCATCCTGCCCCTGCCCGCCCTGCTGATGCTCTCTACCGCCCTTGCCGGAGCGCCTGGTGTGAACAACCTGCGCGTGACCACCACGCCCAGCGGAGCCGCCGTCAAGGCGTTGCGGACCGACACGCCCAAAGTGTATGTGCTCGCCGATGTCAACGGCACCAAGGGCGCAGCGGCTCAGGTGGTCTGGATCGCCGAATCCGTGGGTGCCGGCGTTCCGCCCAACACGGAGATTGACCGCATGAAGCTGGGCCTGCCCGTTACCAGTGGGCGCGTTGTGCACAACACCCTGACGTTCTCACTCTCCAGGCCCACGGCAGGCTGGCCGAAGGGGCACTACCGCGCCGACCTCTACGTGGCCCCCGCACCGGGCGCAAACGTACCGGCCCGCCCCACGGCCAGCATTGGCTTCGACGTGCGCTGAGCATTGCGCAAAGGGGCTCCTTTCCCAGAACCCGTTTTTTCCTCCTCGCTTTGTTGTGGGGCTTTACCGCCCCGCCTGGACCGAACACTTGAAAAAACGGTTTCACCAAAGTCTGTATCGCCCGTCAGCGGGAGACGGGCGGTCCTCCTCTTCTGTGGGCGCGCGTCTGCCGAGCCTGGCTTCTCCCGGAAGTTGGAGTGCCGCGCCGCCCCTCCCCCAGGAGTCTTCCCATGCACCTCAGCCTGAACCGCTCTGTTCTGATCCACGCCGCTCCCGCGTCTGCCGTGGGCTACGCGCCAGCGGGCGGCAAGACGTTACGCGGTACCTCGCCCACCTGCGGCCCGGTCAAGACGGGCACGGCACTTGGCCAGCGCTGATATGGCCCGCTCGCCCAGCCGTTCTTTTCAGGGACCGCCGGAAGGGGAACTGGCCTTCGCTCTGTGCCCGCAGTGCTACCGTGCGGTTCCCCGCGCCTCACGGGAGCGCCACTGTCCGAACGACGGCTCTGCCTACGTGACGCGGTGCCCCGCTTGCGCCTGCGCCATCACCTCGCCCGTGGCCCGCTACTGCGTGGACTGCGGCCACGCGCTGCTAGCGGCGCACGAGAGGTCCGTATGGTCATCGTCCTGGCGCTGATAGAGGCCGGGGCCGGCGTTCTGACCACCGTGGCGTTGTTTTTGCTCGGCCTGCTCATCGGGCGGGCGCTGCCCTGGGCACGTCCCCTGTTCGGCGCGCTGCTGTTTGCGGGCGCTGCTCTCACCGGGTGGTTGGCCCTGACGTACATGCAGAGCGGCCGAAATGTCGACGAGCGGGTGATCTCTCAGATTCTGGCCTTGGGACTGCTGCCGGCGCTGCTCCTCGCGCTGCTCGCTGGATGGTGGTTGGTCCAGGCACGGTAGCGAACAAAACGCGTCAGCACCGGGTCGCCTGGGGGAATGGGAGGTGGGGTTGAGGCAGTTCTGGCAACGTCCGGAACGGCAGCAGGTCGTGGACGGAAGGCCGCCGCGTCTCCCCACTCGCCTGCACCGCGACCGTCACTTGCCCCGGCGGCCAGGTCCACGCACCACCCGGGCAGCCGGATCAGGAGTTGAGGAAACCGCGCGCGGTTGCTTCACCGCCACGCTCCGGCACCAGCCAGGGCGTGAGGACGGGGGTGATTACCATTCCACTGGGCTGCCCTTGATCGGCAGGTGGGAATCTAGCGAAGAGTTGAGCAACCGCAGATCGCCTACCCAGAAGCGCCCAGAGGCGCTTCAACACCGGTTTAAGGCCAAAACGTCCTTCGTGCTGGACTCAAAGGCGAACTTGCTTTTCGGGGTAGGCGGCCTGAGCAACGCTCAGCGCCGCCCCGACTTTTTTATGAACGCCCCCTGTTCTCTGGAAGAAGCCACCTCCGTACGAGTATGTCGAGGAACCTGAACAGTAAAGCCAAGTCTTTTCAAGTGGCCCCAGGCACACATCTCAGTTACTTCAATCCCAAAATGCTCCTGGATGTGTATCTTGACTTTCTTGCTGGTCCAGAGACCACCCCTCTCAGGTGGTTTCTGAAGAGCCTGAAATAATGCCTCTTGCTGGTCTGGTTTCAGAGCGGTATCAGGCTTATTAAACTAACGCTTATCCAGAAGAACCTGCTCGCCTTTGGCATTGCAAGCAGCAATCAACGTACTGATCGTTATACGCGAAAATTTGGTTGCGTCAACAATATCTGGAATCGACTTTCCTTTGCTTTTGAGCCAGATAATCCGCCAACGAGAGCGTTCAATAGAACATTTGGCTTGGCGATACGCAACTCCAAGCTCTTTAGATGTATGGTGCGGAATCAAGGCAGCAGCTCTCATATTCGGAACTCATCTTAACTCAGTATCATGGGGGCTTCACCCGAATGTTCCCCAAGGGCACGCTCTTGAAACGCAACCGCAGGTCAGCACGACCACCTTGCTGAGAACGAATCAATTCCACGGCGTCCTCTGTCATCGGGGCCAGATCGGAACCAAGACGGCCATGGAGGTCAGCGCGCTGTCGCAATAACGTGCAAAGCACCTGGTGTCACGCAGGTGTCACTTCGTGATGTCTACGCTGATCGTCGGCGCCTCACCAGGGCGTTCCGCTGTTGGCGCGGCGCGAAAGCCGATTCGTGCCATTGGCGAGAACCGGGCGTGATGGGTGCTGGCCATGCAGGAGCGGGGCTCTTCACAAGATCAGAACGCTGGATCGCTTTCGCCAACTGCAAAATCCCATACATATTTGGAAGTAAGATCGACAAGGGGGAGTAGTGCTTATCCGTATCTGGACCACAGAGATACACGCCGAAAAAGAATCCATTTACTTGTCCTATGGACAAGACAAATCGAGATGGATGTTCCTTCAACAGCCCGGATGCCTGGGCGTGCTGTTTCTTATTCTACCAGAAGGGCGCCACGCCGCATGTTCCTTCTGGAGGTCGCAGGCAGATATCGATCTACTGCAGAATTCCGAGTCATACCAGAAGACGAGTGCTGGGCTGGAAGCAACAGGTGCGCTCAAAGGTTCACCCGAAGTCGTTATATACGCGGTGGAGGGGGGTGCGATAGATATAAGTAGCTTTACGTCTGCGCTAAACGAAGCCCAGTTTGAGTTCCAAGCGAGTTGCTGATCCGTACGTCAGTCTGGGATGCTTATTGCCCCGTGACTGCTCAGCCGGGGGCCTGAGCGGAGCAGTCAGCGTAGGGGCATTTCCGACGGCACCTGCCTGAACTGCAAAAAAGTGGAAGCCCAGCTGGCCAAAGTGCTCTCCGAGCTGCAGGAGATCAAGGCACATCTGGAGCTGAACAGCACAACCCCCCAGCCAGGACAGGCCCTGGACGCCGTAGAGGGAGGGCCAGAAGACCGGCCGGTCTTCTGGCCCTCCACCGGGTCACCCAGGCAAAACGCTCAAGATGGCCGAGCACCATGACGAGATCGTTACGCTTCCTGCCACCGGGCACTGTCGTCAAGCCCAGGATACGGTGATGGCCAGCGGTGAACTGGCGTGGCAGGTCCAGGACCTGCCCGAGATCCGACTCCACGCCGTGGAGTACCGCGCCCAGGTCAAGGTCTGGTCCGAGCTGTTATCACCGCGAGCAGGCTTCTTTCCAGCTCACGTTCCTGGTCAACAAACACCTGAACGGCTATGGGAAACGCCAATTCCAGAAGACCCGACGCGACCGCACAAACGAAATTCACAACGAAGAGACGGCGGTGAGGACGGTAATACGTGGCGAAGCATTGCAGGAGCGACGCGGTTGAGGACGCAGCCATAGGTACGAAAATACGCCCCCCCTGTAACGTTTGAATGACGCTGCAGGGTAGACTCGGACGCCCTCACCCGATTTGGCTGCTCTACCTCGAATTGACGGTCGAGCAGACCGGGGCACACAGGGAAGGTGTGGTGGCTGTCCGCCGCTCGTACCCACCGGCGCTTTCCTTTGGCCTGGAGCCCGCACGAACGCATGAGGCGAGCGACTCGCTTACGGGAGACCTGCAGACCTTCAGCCCGCATGGCGTGGAGGCGTGGTGCACCGTAGGGCTGCTTGTGGCGCTGTTGAACGTCCTGCCGCCCGAGCAGCGCATCCTTCTGCGTGCGGTTGCAGATCGGCCTCCTTTGCCAGCGGTGATCGCCACCCACCGGCACCTCCTGAATCCGGCGCATCACATCGGGCCGGTAGTCCTCCCGGTGGCTTCGGATGAACCTACAGCCCAGCGCGCTTTCAAAGGCCTCATGGAAGTGGATTTTCCATATCGGGAGCCACTGCGGCGGCAGGGAGCAGCGCGCGTTCATGACCTTGCCCCCAAGGGGCGGTCAGGGGCCATTTACGGAGTTCTCAGGCCGCACGTCCTGCCTGACTCCACACTGACCCGCAGGCCTTCTCTCCCGCCTTTCCTCTGGAGGTTTTCATGAGCAAAGACGATTCCGCGCCGTCCCCCCGCCAGGTGCTGGGGCGTATCGGCGCGGGCCCGGCCGCCACAGCGGCAGGATCTGCCCTCGCGCACAACAGGCCCGCACCTGCTGCCGTGCGGCCTTCCTTCCCCAAGCAGACCCAGCCCTGGCCGGGCCTGACGAGCAAGATGAACCCGAGGCCCGACCACGGCGAGAAGAGCTACCAGGGTTCCGGGCGGCGGCTGGGACGCAAGGCCATGCTGACTGGGGGCGACAGCGGCATTGGACGCGCCGCCGCCATCACCTTTGCCCGCGAGGGGGACAGATGTGGCGGTCAACTACCTGCCGGCCGACGCCCGCGAAATTGTCGCCCTGATTCAGGCGGCTGGGCGCAGGGCCGTGGCCATTCCCGGAGACATCCGCAGCGAGGCCTCCTGTCAGCGTCTGGTGGCCGAAGCCGTTCGGCAACTCGGCGGCACCCACATCCTGGTGAACAATGCGGCCCGGCAGCATTCGGTGACCTCGCTGCTGGACCTCACCACGGCGCAGTTCGACTGGACGCTGAAAACCAACCTCTACGCCATATTCTGGATCACCAGGGCCGCGCCGCCGCACCTCCAGCCGGTGGCCGCCATCATCAACACGGCGTCCAAGCAGGCGTATGACCCCCCTCTCAACCTGGTGGACCACTCCCAGACGAAGGCGGCCACCGTGAACTTCTCGAAGTCGCTCGCCAAGCGGCCCGCGCCTAAGGGCATCCGGGTCAATGCCGTGGCGCCCGGACCTGCCTGGACGCCCCTCCAGCGCAGTGGGGGGCCTGGAGCCCAATAAGCGGCCCTCCTTTGGGGCCGATACGCCGATGGGCCGCCCCGGTCAACCCGCCGAACTCGCCTCCGCGTATGTGCAACTCACTTCCCAAGAACCGAACTACGCCACCGGACAGGTGTATGGCGTCAACGCCCAGCCCTGAGCCAGATCCTTCCCTTCTTCAGGAGATTCCCACATGACAGACGATCAGAACAAGCCGCCCCAGAGCTCCCAGGACACCGCCTCCCAGGACACCGCGGGGGCCCAGACCCCCACGAGCGACACGCCTGGACCTTCTCAGGAACAGGCCGGTCAGGGAAGCGGCGGCCAGCATGGCCGCCCCTCCGACGACTCGGATCCCGGTCACAGCTGAGTTCGGCGCACAGCAAATCCCCTACTCCCCCGGAGGCACCATGAAAGCAGTGGTTTGGCACGGTATCGGCGACATTCGGCTGGACGACGTTCCTGAGCCCCAGATTGAGCAGCCCACAGACGCGGTTGTCCGCTTGACGGCCTCAGCGATCTGCGGCACGGACCTGCATTTCATCCGGGGCACGGGCGGCGAGATGGTCCCCGGCACGGTCCTCGGTCATGAAGGTGTGGGGATTGTGGAGCAGGTGGGCGCGGACGTGCGCAACTTCCGGCCCGGGGACCGGGTGGTTATTCCCTCCACCATCGCCTGCGGATACTGCTCGTACTGCCGCGCAGGCTATTACAGCCAGTGCGACACGGCCAATCCCAATGGCCCGGGTGCGGGAACGGCCTTCTACGGCGGCCCCAAGGCGAGCGGCCCCTTTCAGGGTCTGCAGGCGGAAAAGGCGCGGATTCCCTTCGCCGCCACAAACCTCGTCAAGGTGCCTGACAACGTAACGGACCAGCAGGCCATTCTGGTCAGCGACATCTTCCCGACGGGCTACTTCGGCGCTGACATCGCCGACATCAAGCCGGGGCATACGGTGGCAATTTTTGGCTGTGGTCCAGTGGGGCAGTTCACCATCACCTCGGCCAAGCTGCTGGGGGCGGGGCGCGTATTTGCCATTGACCGTATTCCCTCGCGCCTGGACGCTGCCCGCCATCAGGGTGCCGAGACGATCAACTTCGATGAGGAAGACCCGGTGGAGGCCATCAAGCGCCTGACGGGCGGCGTTGGCGTGGACTGCGCCATCGACGTCGTGGGGGTGGACGCCAAGCACGCGCACCACGGGCCCGCCGCCGAGCAGGCGCAGAAGGAAGAGCAGACGTTCGGGCAGGAACTGGAGCAGGTGGCTCCTCAAGGCACCGCGTGGAATGTCGGCGATGCGCCGAGTCAAGCGCTGGAATGGGCGGTACAGGCCCTCGCCAAGGCGGGAACACTCAGCATCATTGGCGTGTATCCGCAAACGATGCAGAGCTTTCCCATCGGTGCGGCCATGAACAAGAATCTGACGATCAAATCGGGCAACTGCAACCACCGCAAGTACATTCCCATGCTCCTCGACCTCATTCAGCAGGGCACCCTCGATCCCGAAAAACTGCTTTCCCAAGTTGAGGAAATGCATACCGCCATCGAGGCATATAAGGCTTTCGACGAGCGGCAGCCCGGCTGGCTCAAGGTCGAACTCGTTCCAGGGATGTGAAATAAGGCTTCCGGTTGATCCGTGATGCGGCCACTGGTTTACCCGAGCGCAGGAAAAACGTGGAGGTCTCGCGCGGAATCGAAAGCAAGCTGAATCAGCCGTGCCGTCCTAGACGAGGTGCGCCTGAGGGGGGCGCACCTCACTGTTGCACAACCACTGAGGAGTCACGGTTGTTCTACCAGAACAAAGGGGGTTGCTGTGTCTCAGACGAATCAGTCGACCGTAGAGCAGGCCACTCAGCATTTGATTGATCAGTGGAGGACGCTCGATCCACTGCGCTTCGCGTCCTCATTCGCAGCGGACGCCGAGTTTACCGATGTGGTTGGGAACACGGCCCGGGGGCAGACTGCCATTGCGGAGTTGCACGTGATGCCCTTTACGAAGTTGTTCAGGAATGCGGTTATTGATGTGGAGGAAATGCCCATCAGATTCGTGACGCCGGACGTGGCTTGCGTAAATATTCATTGGACCATGCGTGGACACACTTCATTCCAGGGTGAAGCTCTTCCTCCACGCCGGGGCATGCTTCACCTGGTCGTGGCGCGGCGGGATGGAAGGTGGCAGCCCGTGGTGGCCCACAACACGGATCACACAGCTGTTTACGGGCGAGGTGCGTCTGAAGCTTCAACTGCTGCCGACCATTAAAAGTCTATCCGGAAGATGCTTTGAGTGGAGCACCAGGTTCTGCGAGGATGACGGCGCGGTGAGCATCGCCCCCCGGCACTCCGGAGTCCAGGCCGCCCAGCAGGACGCGGCCAAACCCCAACCGGGCGCTGAGCAGACCACCAGTGGGCAGCGGCGCAGATGAGGTTGTCTGACCACCCACTGCAGGTTCGTGGGGCTCGTCTGACAAGCCTGCTGGAGACCGCGAAGCGCCGGGCGATCTCAGCAGCGAGGGGCGGCAGCACGCAGCTTCCCTCTGCCTGCGCCTCGCCGCAGTGCTGACGAATGACGTAGTTGCGGACCATGCCGACCAGGCCATACGGAGGCGTATGCCCAGCAGCTCGCAGGAGGGTGTTGGACGTTCCCCTGAGGCTGCGCACCAGGAACTGCTGGACGAGGGCATCTTTGCTGACAAAGTGGGCGTAGAACCCGCCGTGGGGAAACCTTGCCTTCCCCAGCAGACGCCCGATGCCAGCGGTGCTTCGCCCGTCTGCCCTGAAGATCACAGGCCCGGCGCTCAGGACCTTCTCGGGCGTCTCCTGGGCATGCCCGCTCTCAGGCCATCCCTGTGCTGGCAGGACGCAAAGCGGGTGATCCCTGGTTGGAATGACCGAACACCATGATGCTCCTTTTGGCGCGCCTGATCCGCACGGGGTTTTCTTTGGGAGAAACTGGGCTGTCCTGGCCATCCTGCCTGCGCCGGCAACGCCAGCACTCTTTATATGATATGTATCATATATAGGAGTTGTCCCTGAGGACGGCATACCCAGGGGTCACTGCAGCGCAGTCACGATTCCCCCTCAGCAACGCGCCGTAAGGAGTCCGAATGACCGACCGCACTTCGCCAAGTCCTGCCTCACCGGCCACTTCAGTGGGGGACGAACCCCACCGGGAGACACGCGTGCGTACCTATACCTGGGAAGACCCCCTGGTCGGCGCCGAAGCGGCGCGGCACCTCAGCGGACTGGACTATTTGCGCGCGATGGTGCGTGGAGACTTTCCCGGTCCACCCATCGCGGCGAGCCTCGACTTCTCTCTGGCGCGCGAGGAGGACATCGAGGACGGCCGCGTGACTTTCCGCATGGTCCCGCAAGAGTTTCATTACAACCCCATCGGAAGCGTTCACGGCGGGGTGTACGCGACACTGCTCGATTCTGCGCTTGGCTGCGCGATCCACACGCGACTCCCCACCGGCGTGGGTTACACGACCCTCGAACTCAAAGTGAACTACATCCGGCCCCTGCTCGTGGGCATGGGGGAAGTTCGCGCCGTCGGTGAGGTGCTCAGTGTGTCTCGGCAGGTGGCGACCGCGCAGGCGCGGCTACTCGATGAGCGGGACAGGCTGTTTGCTCACGCCACAACCACCTGCTTGATCCTGCGGCCGCAGAGGAGCGCCCCATGAATACGTCCCTTGCCCAGCTCAGTGAACACGCCCGCGGCGCACTGCCGGACCACCTTGGGATCGAGATTCTAGAAGCTGGCAGTGAGCGGGTGGTGGCCCGCATGCCAGTTGAGCGACGCGTTCACCAGCCGTTCGGGGTGCTGCACGGCGGGGCGAGCGTGGTGCTCGCCGAAACGGCTGCCAGCGTCGGCGCGCACCTCAGTGTTGCGGCGCGCGGCATGACGGCCGTCGGGCTGGAGATTAATGCGAATCACCTGCGGGCGGTGCGGAGCGGCTTTGTGACCGCGACGGCGACGCCCATTCATCAGGGGCGCACCACCCAGGTGTGGCAAATCGAGATTGTGGATGAGCAGGGCCGGGGCGTCTGCGCATCGAGGTGCACCCTGGCCGTTATTCCCGCTTCAACCCCACCACTGTGACCTGCGCAGCTCTGCCACGGGCAATGGCCAAAGTCGAGCTCAGCTATTGTGCCCAGGGCTCCCCGCACGCCCATGCACGTTCTGGGGTGCGGCCTCCCCAACCAATCACTGTACCGAGGGCAGAGAGACGGACCCGCTGAACCTCGCGGCGAACGGCTCAGGCTCAATAGCCAGGGCATTGGTCGCAAAGGAAACGGCGTGGTAATGGCCGACCAACGCGATGATTTCGAGAATCTGCGGGTTCGAGTGGTGCTCGGCCAGCGCCCGCCAGGTGCCGTCACAGAGGGTTGAGGTGTCATGCAGCTCGTCGGCGGCCTTCAGCACAATCCATTCATTCGCTGGCAGGGTGACTGCGGAGAGGTCGCGCTGCAGCGTGGCGGCAATGTCAGTGACTTCCAGGGCGGCCCGCGCTGCAAACAGCGCGACGTGAACGCCCCATTCGTATTCAGAGCCGCAGCGGGCGCAGGTCCGTAAAATCACCAATTCGCGTAGGCGGAGACTGATTGACCCGGGATCAAGCAGGTTCCCGGCAAACATGCGCTGCAAGACCCGTGGGTTGTGCGCCTGCGTGCGAAAGAGCTTCAGGGGGGCCATGTTCAGCGGAAGATAGCGGCTGAAGGTGGCAGTGATCGCGGGGTTGAAGGGGGCTTCCAGAGGTTCAATGCGCGCAGTTGCCATACTGTCTCCTCGGGCGACGAGTCGGAGATTCGAACACCGCTACGGAAAGCGTAGCACTTCGCGAGGGAACATGTAGCATAGGGGGATGGTTCCCACTCCAGGCCGCCCGGTTCGCGGTTCCAGTACAGGCCGGCCCATCATGGCGCTCTTGGATTTGCTTGGACGCCGCTGGGTGCTGCGGATTCTCTGGGAATTGCGGGATGAATCCCTGACCTTCCGGGAATTGCGCCGCCGCTGTGACGACATGTCCCCGACGGTGCTAAACCAGCGGTTGCGGGAACTGCGCGAAACAGTCCTTGTCGAATCGGCAGTCACAGGCGGCTACGCCTTAAGTCCACTGGGCCAGGCGTTGCTGGCCAACCTGATGCCGCTGCTCAAGTGGTCGGAAGACTGGCAGACCTTACGAACGGGCATGGCGTCCAGCAGCGCAGACCCCGCTTCGCATGCGGAAGGTCATGTTGGCGGCGATCAAGCACCAGCTTCGGGCACCGATTCGCCCGAACGCTGAGGTTTGGACGACCCGGTTGGCCCGATGCTGCTCGCGACGACGGGAGACCGTGGGGAAGGGCCCCAAACCCCTGGAAAAGACTGGAAAAGAGCAGGGGCTTACGCACGGGCCCGGCGCCTGAACTGTGCCGTGTGCTCCACCCAAGGACGCGCGCCTCCCTCCCCTCCCCCATTCCGCAGCAGGCCTCAACTGTGCCCGTGACTTTGGACAGCCCCAGGCGACTTTATACCGTGACTTTGAGCAGCGGGGCGTGCGTCTGTGCGGGCGGACGAGGAGGACGTTGTTACAAGGCCCGTGAGGAACTCGTGGAACCGCCCGCACAGACCCTTTGACGTGCGCTGTGCGGCCCAGCTACCGTGACTTTGGGCAGATCGCCCCAGGAACTACCGTGACTTTGAGCAGAAGCTACCGTGACTTTGGACACTCGGCTCCTGCGAATTCCCGTGACTTTGGGCAGATCGCCCCAGGAACTACCGTGACTTTGAGCAGAAGCTACCGTGACTTTGGACACTCGGCTCCTGCGAATTCCCGTGACTTTGGGCAGATCGCCCCGGGAACTACCGTGACTTTGGGCAGAAGCTACCGTGACTTTGAGCAGTAAGGGGCAAGGACACCGTCCAGTACGCACGTACGCCGCTCCCTTGATGATGATCATCATTATTATTTTTTACTTCTTTTAAAAGATCAATGATCAACATCAGAGGGGCGACACCGAGGTCGCGAGGCTGATCCCTCCCTTGCCACAGGGATGCCTTACCATGAACACCATGGCGAAGCCCGCCCGACGGAGTCAGGTAGACGGCCACGACGAGCGTAACCTCGCGCGGTTGTCTCTTGTGCTCGCCACGAACCGTGTGCCGGCTGACATGACGTCGTGGACCAAGGAATATCCGTCGCTGGACGGCGTGGGCGTTACCCTCCGCGTAGAATGCACCGCTCCCCGGAAGGACGTGGTGCCGCACGGCGTCGACAACGACGTGCTGCTGGGCCTGGTCAACGCCTACGTCGCCGCAGGCATGCCAGACAGTGGGGTCGTTCGCGTCACGGCTTACGCCCTGCTGCAGTATTCGAGTCTGGGTGACAGCGGGTTTCACTACGCGACGCTTGAGAGCAGTCTGCGGCGGTTGCAGGGAACGGTGTACAAGATCAGCGATTCATGGTTCGACAACCAGGACCTGCGCTTTCGGAGCGTGAACACCAGCCTGGTGCTCAAATTCGTCGTTACCGATCGCGACCGCAGGCCCGAGCTGCTCGGCCAGATACGCGCCGAGTCCCTGCTGGAAATCACGCTTGACAGCGACCTCGCCTCCAGCATTCGCAGCGGTTACATCCGGCCGCTGGACATCACCTTTCTCCGGCGGTTGCAGCAGCCTCTTCCCCGCCTGCTCTTCCGCCTGCTCTCGGAGCAGCGTTCTCCATACGGACAGCCGCAGGTCAGCAGCTTTCAGGTGAACCTGCGGGCCTGGGCGCAACACCTGGGGATCCTCGATACCCGGCCCAGCCGGATTCGGCGCAGCCTCGAACCCGCCCATCAGCAGCTCTCGGAACACGGCTTCCTGGCGAGCGTGGACTACTTCGGCCGGGGCGACGCCCTGGAGATCCTCTACACCTTCGCCGAGACCTCGCCCACCCCAGCTGATCCCGAGGCGGTGGCGCTGCTCCGCAAGCATGGCGTCAGCCACGCGGTGGCCGTACAGCAGGCTTCCGAGCACGGCCTATCCACCGTTCGGGAGCGCGTCGCCCGCTTTGAGCAGCTGGTCGCCGCTGGGTACAAGGCCCGCAACGGCGCGGCGCTGCTCGTCGACCTGATGCGCCACCCGGCCAAGTACCCGCTGGTCCCCCTCCCAGGAACGGCTCCCGTCCCGCTGCAGGAAGGCGCAGCCGCAAAGCCCGGCAGGCCCCAGTCCTCCCCGCCGCGGGATCCCGAGCCCCTGCTGGAACCGCCGCGCACCGCCGCGAGCGCGCGGATTTTGCTCCGTGGGGTACCGCTGACGGACATGCTCGTTCTGGAGGCCGCCGCGCTGTTCGTGGAAGAGCGCGTGAGCATTGCGGAATTGATGGCGCTGCGGCACGATCCTGATCCGGCCCGCACGATCACATTATGGGGCGCGCGGCGGATGGTCTCCAGCAGCGAGGCGACGGGCGGTGACCCTGGGCACGAGTAGACCGGTGCACCGAAGCTGCGTGCCCGGCGTCGTCCACTCCAGCCCTGTCCGGGGAACAGCAGCGCTACGTCCTGAAGGCGGGGGCGCCACATCACCCTCTCCCCTGCCCTTTGGGGGGCGCAGCGCGTCCTTCGGGGCGCCTGGGGCCACCAAATGCCCGAAGAGGTCAATCCGCGCCAGCAGGACCGATGCGGTGTGCGGACGCGCCAGATGGTGGGAGACGCGGTCCGTACGGGCACCGCTGACGCAGCAGGGCCGAATGGAGCGAAATGGATTCGGCGCTCGGAGCGGAGTCGCTGCGGTCGGCCACGGTAAAAGGCCGTGGCCGACCGCGGGTATCCCAGGTGGGTGCACGCCTCCCCCTGCGGCCCCGCGGGGCGTGATGAACGGCGTCCGAATGAACGGCGTCTGCCCGCGTGATGGGCCAGTTTTGACACTCCCCCTGCTTTGGCAGTGGGATTCTCGCCGCACGTATGGCGTAGCCGCCTTTGTTAAGCGGCGAAGGCTCTGCCAGGGCCAGAATGTTCAGGGCGGCGCGATGATCAGCGTTTGCTGTGTGGCGGCAGTTGCGGCACCCGAAGCGGGCCTGGCTGACCCGGTTCGCCTTCTCGGTATGCCCGCAAGCGTGACAGCGCTGCGAGGTGTACCGAGGGTCTACCGCCTCAACCCGCTTTCCGGCGCACGCTGCCTTGAAAGCGAGAAGCTGGCAGAACTGACTCCACCCACCGTCATGGAGGCTGCAGGCCAGATTCCCGCGCCCCATACCACCGACGTTGGGCACTTCGTGGGCGATGACGTCACGCTCCCGAACCAGCTTCAGGGCGACCCTGTGATGGAAGTCCAACCGCTGCCTCGCGACCTTGCGGTGCAGTTTGGCAGCTTGCGGGCGACTGCCCGCTGAGCCACGCGCAACTTCTTCATGGCGGTCTGGAAGAAGCGGGGGTTGTTGTGAAACTTCCCACCAGAGGTGATGCAGAAATGGGTGGTTCCCACGTCCACGCTGCTTCCCGGCTGGGGGAACGGACGCGCCTCGACTTCGCAGATGTACGAGACGTAACTGCTCGCCGCAGTTGTAAATCACGGTGGCCGTCTTGGTTTTGCTCCCATGGGCGGCCCAGAGGAATGCGGACGTTGCCAAGCTTGGAGAAGGTGCGCGGTGCGGCCATCTTCGGACACGCTGTATCCCGACTGCAGGGAGGTGAACGGGTCGTGGCGGTCCCGGCCCTGGAACCGGGGCTTCCCCGGTTTCTCCCCAGACTTCACGTGCCGGAAGAACGCCATGAATGCCTTCTCCAGTCGCTGGAGAACGCCTCGCAGCACTTGGCCGTAGACCCCTTTGTACTCCGGAAGTGCGCCCCTTCAGTTCACCCAGCAGATTCGCCTGGTCGTGGTAGTTCCGGCTCGCGCCTGCCTTGCGGTACGCCCCGATACGTTCTTCCAGGGCCGCGTTGTACAGGGTGCGGTACAGCCGCAGTTGCCCGAACCGTGCGGCTTCCTGCGTCTTTGTGGGGCAATATGGCGTTCCACCACCGCGCTGCTGATGACGCCCGCCGTGGACACGAAGTCGCTCCGGGCCCAGAGGGCGGGCAGGGTGTTGAGGTGAGGGAACGCCTGCCGAAGAAACCGGGACGAGTCACCCTTCAGCGCGTGCATGACGAACATGACGGCGCTTCAGCTTCAACTGCCCTGCGGGCGGCTGGGTTCTGCACCCAGCCCCTGAAGGGATCGGTTTTCCAACCGGACCCATTTTTATAGGGCTTCCGGTTTATCCCTGGTGAGATTGCCGGGTCATCCGTTCCGTCCGCTCCGAAAACCGTATTGCGCGGGCCGCCCCACTCCAGCAGTTGCACCTCCCACACCCCGGTGATCTCCTCGGGTTGCTCCGGGTTGTGCCGCACGGCGCCAGGGCACCGGAAGACGCGCAGTGCCCGCCGTTCTTGAACGCGTGACCGACAGGGCCATGGGCGTTTCCGCCAGCCGCTTTCAGGCGAGTGGGGTGCAAGCGGGCCTCCCGCATCCTCTGGGCAAGGCGCGCGGCTGCCGAGCCTGGCCCTGCCCTGGGCCAGAGTGCCGCGCCCACCTGCCCGCCGCTTCCCGCTCTTCTTGCTGGCCCCGTGCCTTCCCGTAAAGGATCCACCATGACTCAGATTCGCCTTCTCCAGAACCAAACGCTCTCGCTGCTGGCCCTCACCCTGATTTCGGCAGCCGGAGCGCAGCCCACCCGCGCCGCCACGGTGATGACCAGCGTGACACCCGCCGAGCTGATGAAGACGCTCGCCCGCGCTGGCCTAACGGTCCGCAGCGAGGCGCAGGATGGCGGGCCCTCCCTGGCCTTTCGCGTGGGCAACACCACTGCGCGCGTCTACCTGACCGACTGCGCCAGTGGGCGCTGCTCAACCCTGACGCTGTCCTCGGGCTTCGACCTTGACGCGTCTCCCCCCCTCGAGAAGATCAACGCCTGGAACCGCGGCCACAGCTTCGCGTACGCCTACCTCGACGAGGAGCGCGACCCCTTCTTGCAAAGTGACCTCGACTTGGACGGCGGCGTAACCACAGCCGCCCTGGAGGCCTGGGTCAAGTTGTACCGTCAGGGCCTGACCGAGTTCGTCAAGACGTTCAACTTGAGGTAGAGGCCTGCCCATCCGGCTGCCGTTCAATCAGTGATCGGTCCTGAAGGGCGGTGGCGGGGTACCTTGACTGCCAGCCGCTCTCTTTCCCTCTTCCCCAGCCCGCGTGAGGCCACCCTCATCACTGTCTGGCCGGAACCCGTTTCTTTGCTGCGCTGCAAGTCCGTTCCGGCGATTCCACGCCTCTGGGTCACCGTTTTTCCTGCTCGCTCCACCCAGGTTGGCCCGTGATTTCATCACGGATGAACCGGACGCCTGGTGAATCGCTGCGCAAACGATTCCATCGGCGTCCGCATAGCGCCTCACCTCTTCGTCGGCCTTTCCAAATGGCCGGCACAGGAGGCGGGCCTGGACGTGAACGAGGACCTGCGGGTCTTCCCGATGCACCACAAAGGGAAGCCGCAGAGAACGGGCGCTCTGGGGGTCCGGGCCACGCTGTCCGTACGCGCAGAACCTGCTGCACGCGGGCTCGGAAAGCTGGTGGCAATACCGCGTCACCCCTGGGTGCGGACATGCCGCTTCCTGCCCAGCCGCAGGGCTGGAACCACCGCCGCAGAGGCAACATCGGAAACGGCGAGCCGGGTCTCTTGCAGGAGCGCGCGGGGAGGAGGACTCACCCTGGCCCGTGCAGCGCCGCGGGGATCAGGAAGACGGTTGCTGCCGGCTGCGCGCCTCTGCCCCCGGTGAAGCGTCCTGAAGTTGTCGGAGGAACGCCCGAACGTCCTCAAGAACACGCGCGGGTTCCTCCAGATGCAGGTAATGCCCACTGTCTGGGAAGCAGCGCTGCTGCCCGGCGTTTGACAACGCGGTCAATTCCCTCTGCAGGCGCTGCCAGGTCTGTTCCCGGTACTGCCAGTACTTGGCCGTCATTGGGGGTGCTGGCGTGCCGCCGGAAGGACACGGCCTGATCCCCCGGGTCAGGACAAGCAGAGGGAAGTCGCCCAGCGTGCCTGGCCGAACGGCCCCTTCGCCCTGGCTCAGCAGATGTTCCAGGTCCGGCCGCTCCGGGTGAAATTCGGCCATCTGACGCTGCTCTTCGGCGTCGGCGTGACGCTGCCCGGCGCCCGCTCCCGCAGCGAAGCGTGGAAGCTGATCCGGATGGGAACTGTCCAGCAGGACGAGACCAGCGACGCGCGGCGCAGTGCGCCGCGCGTACTCCAGCGCAATGAGACCGCCGAGCGAGTGGCCCATGAGCGCCAGCGGTCCTTTCACCTGCGCCTGCTCCAGGACCCCGTCAAGCTCCTGAATAAAATCATCCATACGCCGGACGCCCTCCGGTGGAGGGCGGTCTTCCATGCCGGCACGGTCATACGTCACGACCCGGAAGTCCTGCGCGAGTGACGGCGCAAGAAAGGGCCGGTTCCCCCAGGACTCCCGTCCAATCAGCTGGAGGACGTCTTCGGTCCATTCTCCAGGCCCATGCCACCACAGGGCTGGTACGCCCAGTCCAGTGAGCAGCACCACCGTCAGTTCACCCTGACCGATCACCCGGATGTGACGTGCCTGGTCCTGGGGCGCAGAAGGGGGAGCGTGCTGTTGAGGGGGGCCGCCGTTCACGCCGCAAGTCTAGAGCATGGGTCAAAGTGCGGACCTTTTTTTGACCGAGCCCGGCGAGTGGCCGCGCAGCGGGAGGTCGTGTGCAGAGCGGCGGACGGTCTCTCGGGTTGAACAGGGCGTGCCGGCGTCTGGGATGACGCCCAGGCAGACCTTGGCAGGCCGGTGGTGTGGCCTGGAACGCACAGACGAGAGCACCCGGGGACCATCTCGCCGTGCAGGGTCCGACCATGGGCGCGCCGTCTCCGGGTTGAAAGGGTGCAGGAGCAGGTCTGATCGCACCGTCAGTCTGCTGCGCTCCGCTGCGGGGACGTGCGGCGGGGCACCCGTGCGAGCGCCTCCTCACGTGCGGAAAGCGACTCGCCCCAGAATTCGCGCACCGTGACGCCTTCGCGCAGCCTCGGAAAGGACCGCAAGAATTCAGCCACCTCGTGCATCCAGACGCGGCGGCCCACCGCGTAGTACCAGCGCATCGCGTGGCGGTAATTCGGGTCGGGGTGCGTCAGGGTGCGGCGCAGCATCCGGGGCCGCAGCTGCACGGCGAGTTCCATCAGCTTGAACCACAGCAGCACGCGCCACGGCGGCACGTGGCGCGTGGCCAGGACCTGGTGCTTGTAGTCCCACTTCGTCACGTCCGTCTGGATGACCCGGCGGTGGGCCACCGTGTCGAAAAAGGGTGTCCAGCGGTGTGGCGTGATGTACAGCAGTTGAATCTGGTCCGGGTCGTACAGCGTCAGTTGCTGAAAGGAGCGCCAGTAGTCGAAGTCGCGCTCCTCCTCGAAGCCCACGACGTACGTCGCCATGGAGATCATCCCGTGTTCACGCATCAGGCGGATCGCCTCGCGGTCGTCCCTGGTGGTGGCGCCCTTGCGGATGCTCGCCAGGGTGCCCTCGTCGTAACTCTCGATTCCGAGCAGGAAGCGGATCACGCCGGCTTTGCGGTACAGCGGCAGCAGCTCCGCATCCCGGACGATATCGCCCGCCCGGGTGGATCCGACGAGCGTGACGGACACGTCCTCAGCGATCAGGGCTTCCAGAAAAGCCTTCCAGGCGGCCCTGTTGCCCGTGGGGAGTTCATCCGCGAAGTTAAACATCTGCACGCCGTGTTCCCGGTGCAGCCGGGCGATCTCGGCTGCGAAGCGCACGGGATCGCGGTGCCGCCGCTGCGTCCAGAAGCCGCGTTGCCCGCAGTACGAGCAGGGATAGGGGCAGCCCCGTGAGAACTGCACCACCACCGCGCGCTGCTTGCCCCAGTACGAGTAGTCGGCGTGGTCGATCAGTTCCCAGCCCACCCGGTACCCGTCCAGATCGAGGATCATGGCGGCGGCCGGGGTGGCGTAGGGCTGGCCTGCCCGGCGAAAAGCCAGTCCAGGGACGCTTTCCAGGTCACTGCCTGTGGCCAGGGCCTGCACCAGCGTGGTGACGGTGCGCTCCCCCTCGCCCCGCACCACGATGTCGACCTCGGGGTGCCTCTCCAGGACGTCTTGCCAGTGATAGGTGGGAAAGACGCCGCCGTACACGAAGGGCATGCCAGGAAGCGCGGGGCGCAGCGCCCCAAGGATCCGCACCACGACCGGATGTGCAGATGTGGAGCCGGCATGACCGACGAGGAGGACGTCCGGCGCAAAGCGCAGTGCCCGGTGGCGGATGTCCTCCACCCTGAGGTTGTGCAGGTCCGCGTCAAGCAGTTCCACCGTAAAGCCCCCGTCCAGCAGGGGCCCACCGAGGCTCAGGAGGCCCAGCGGCGGCAACTGCTCGGTGGGAATCCGGCTGCCGATCGAACCGTGTGGGGGATTGAGCAGCAGGACGCGCAGGGGCATGGCCCGAGTGTAGGGGGCCGAGGGTGCCCACGCCTCCAGCTTTGGGTGGCCTCCCCGTCATGCTCCGCCTGGACCGCCGCACCGGCGATTCGCCGCAAAGCCCGGCGGGCGTACCGGTGGAGTGGCGTCCTTTGCCCAGCGCCTGGCGCTACGGTTTCTTCCGGGCGTTCGCCGTCACCAGGGGCCGCACCGGAATGAACGCCCGTCCCTGCGTGTTCCAGAGCACGTCAAAATCATGAGAGGTCAAGGCCACGTTTGGACCGCTCAGGGGGTCACTCATAATCAGAATGTCCCGGGCGTCGTCATACCCGCGTACCACGCGGAAGTGCGGTGTTTTTCCAACGACGCTGTGGTACTGCAGCACAATCACGGGAAATCCCTGGGCGACGGCGCGCTTCACGTCTTCTACGGTGCCGCCGCGCTGGACGTCCGACCGGAAGCCGAGTTCTGCCAGGAGACGCTGGGCGGGAGCGAACTGCATGTTGCCGCCGGTCGGGCGCAGCCGGTCTTGCCAGGTCTGCTGATTGGCCTCGACGCCGTACAGGCGCAGGGCGGCGGCCAGGGCTGCCGGTCCGCAGTTGTTGAGCGTTTGCGCTTCGTATCCCACCTCCGGCAGGTACGCCGCGGCCGGACGTCGCGCCTGAGCCGACTGGAAGGGAAGGCTGCTTGAAGAGGAAGGGAGCCGGTCAAGCGTGAACAGGCCCTGCTCGAGGCCCGTTGGCTCAGCGGGCGCGGGGAGGCGAGGGGCGGCGCTGCCCTCCTGGAGCCCGGGTCCACCAAGTTCCAGCACCTGGCCGACAGAGATGCTGGTGTCTGCCAACTGGTTGAGCGCCACCAGCGCCGGTACGGTCGTTCCCGCTGCCCTGGCGATGCTGTACAGCGTCTCCCCAGCGCTGACGGTGTGCTGGGCCTGGAGGAGGGGCGGGGGCGGGTCAGGCAGTTGCAGCGCCTGACCCGCATAGACCGTGCTGGCAGTCATGCCGTTGAGGACCATCAGGGCTTCCGGCGTCGTTCCCGCTGCCTTTGAGATGCTGTAGAGCGTCTCACCCGCGCTGACAGTGTGCCGCGAGGCCTGAGACATACAGAGCAGCGAGAATACTGCGACCATGAGGAAGACCTTCACCGGAACTTTATAAACGACGTTTGAATATGTTGTAGCGAAAAAATACACGTCGGTCAGGTGAGGGCGGCGGCCGACCGCTCCCGTCCCGTCCGTACAGGGGAAAGACTGGGCGGTTGTCCGCCGTGTGGAGGTCCGGTCCTGATCCCCGATCCGGTTTGCGGATCATCCGTTCTGTCCCCTCTGCCACGCAGCGCTGCACGTCCGCTCGCGTTGGCCCGTTATTTCCTGACGGATGAACCGCAAACCGGATCGGTCGTTCAGCAGTCTCCATACCCGGTTGCGCCCGAAGCGGGGCGGGAGCGTGAGCAGCTTCGCGCCCGAAAGCGTCAAGGCGACCTCGGGAAGTCGGTCGCCTTGTGCGGAAACCACGCGTTCGTGGTCACGGCCTTTCTGAGGTAGCTTCCCTGCGTGAGGAAGGCCGTGCGCCGCGCGTCACTCCCCAGAAAGCCGTGCGTGACGCGGTACATCGCGTCGAACAGGTCCACGCCCGCCACGCGGGTGAGGGCCAGCACCGCCCGCGGACTGTAGCCGTACCGTGACAACGCGCGCCTGAGCATGGGATTGGGCATCTGGAACTGCGCCGCCCCGAAACTGCAGTACGCCACAGCTTCACCGCAGTCCTTATGGGCGCCTCCGGCGCGTTCCAGCCGCTTCCCTGAGCGCAGGGCCCGTCGCTGCTGGCTGTTGAAGAGCGTCAGCGACAACAGGGGCGGGTCGGCTGCACCCAACTTGCCCTGGCCCATGCCGCCCCCCACGGCTTGACCTGCTCCACGTCGGTGGCCGATCAGACGAAAAACACGGCGTCCAGGGGTTGATCCCCCACACCTGCACCACCCTGCCTCCGCTTCCGGGCGGCGGCGCGACCCATGACAAGCAAAGACGCAGAGCAGCCGCGCACCACGCCCGCCCCGGACCATGCACCACTCCGACGGGGTAAAGCGAGACGGCCAGTCAGCATGCCGCCCGTTTGGGGCATGGGTCAGGCGGCCAGGCGCGCCGCGCCGCTCACATTGACCCCCGCAGACCCCCACCGCCATGACCAGCAGTGGCCCGTGCGGGCTGACCTGCACCAGGTGCTGCAGGCGCGCACACCCCCTCACGCGAGACAGCCGGGGAGGAAGGCCTGTTTGAGGCTTCCTTGCCAGTCCGGGAGCAGCAGGCAGCAGGTGACCTGGGCGAAAGGCAGGGCGTGAAGCGGCCGGGTACGGGGACCCGCCTTTCCTACAGCCCACGCCCCATCTCACGCTGGCCCTCGCCCGGGTGTTGCCTTCTCTTCAGGCCGTTTTCCAGGGCGAACGCGTCATCCGCTGGGCTCCATTTCACGTTGCGTCCTTCGCGGAGCAACCGCCGGAGGTGCGCAAGCTTCTCCCCGTGACGTTCCGGCAGCCCCACGTACATCCGTTGATCCGGTAGCGCCCTGGACGGACACGATCCAGGTCCGGGTACCGCACGTTGGCAGACCGTGCCGAAATTCGGCACATGGTGGCCGTCACGTGCGTGCGGATGGCCTGGGGTGAGAAGTGCGTTCCCTGTGCCCGCATCATCTCAAGCAGGTCCGTACGCTTGAACGTTTTGTCCAGACTCTGGCGAGCCAGGGTCCGGGCAGCCTGCAACACCTGAGAGCGGCAACCCATGGCCCCGGTGTGGAACCCAAACCCGGCAAAGGCAGGAGAGAACGTTTTCCTTCAAAATTCCTGAGCAACGCGTGAGCCCGCTTAAGGGACGTTCAGCCCACACCCATTTGGAGCGTGTGTCAAAGTGCAGACTTCTTTTTGACCGGGAACGGCGAGCGAACTGCGCATGACGAGCATGGCGCCGCGCGCGGAAGGGCAGTCCCCACGGCGCCATTCTCCCCCATGCCCTAACTTCTTCCCCCCCTGGCCCCGCGAGCCGCAGAGCGTCCGGCGCGACTCCGGGCAGGGCCCACTTCACCCCTGGAGGTCCACATGATCTGCAACCGCACCATCCTGCGCCTCCCCCTTCTGCGGCGGCTCTCCCCCATCACACCCGGAAGCCCACCACAAGCGGCACGGCGCAGATGGAGAGCGGCCGTTCACGCGCGCACGGCTTGCCCATGGCCGCTCGGTCCTGGACTCCATCCCCGGTGCAGGCGGCCGCCTGCGCGGGGCGGCCCTGACCCGGCGTAGCCGCTCTCCTGGCCTGAGGCAAGGCCCCTTTGGGCCCTACCAGCGCAGATCCTGCCTGAGCAGCAGTCACAGATGACTCAACGTGAAGGCCGCGAGGAAACCGCACGTCGTCGCCAGGCCAATCATGGCGCCACCCTCCTCAAACGCTTCCGGCAACATGGTGGAAGACAGCATCGTCAGGATCGCTCCAGCTGCGAACGCCTGAATCCCCGACGTCACGTTGGGACCGGCACCGCGGAGAAAGAGATACCCCAGCCCTGCGGAAATGGCGCTCAGCAAGGCAATGGAGGTCCACATCAACAGGATACGAGTGGGATGATGTCCAGCACGTTTCAACCCGGCGCTGGCACTCAGGCCCTCCGGGATATTGCTCAGGAACACGGCGGCGAGAAAAACCCAGCCGACCTTGCCTCCTGCAAGCAGGCTGACGCCAATGGCCATGGATTCCGGGATACCGTCCATCAGGGTTCCGAGCACGATGGCAGAGGCATTGCCGTCCTGCTGCTGTCCGGCGCTGCGCTTACGGTGTTTTCCTCCAGCGCGGTTGATGGCCAGGTCGCCCAGAAAGAAGGTGACCGCGCCCAGCAACAACCCGGTGGATACGGCACCAAATCCGCCCTTGTCAAATGCTTCGTCCATCAGTTCAAAGGCCACGCTGCTGACGAGGACCCCTGCACCCAGGGCCATGATCAAGGCGACCACCCGCTTGCTGATGGGGGCGTACAGTCCCAGAACAGCGCCGACGATGAGGGATGATCCCCCCGCAAGTCCCCAGAGCGCTGCAAGCCACATCTTCCGATTCTCGCACTTTCGTCTCGGCTGTATGGGGTGCCAGGCCGGGAGCCACCCGCGCTCGGGGGCGTCATCTTCCCGGTTGCGCCCCTGGAGCACCGTGTGGCGGCTTCAGGGCTGCTCTTCTCCCCGGACGTCCCCCGGAAGGGGCAGGCGTTGAGCGCGCGGTCCTGGTGCGCGCGAGCAGTACGGAGACTCCGCTCGCGCGGGGTTTGTCCGTTTCATCAACCAACCCGAAGACCGCCGGTGTGCTTTCCTTCATACCCGGAACACGGTTCTCTCCTTCTCTGAACCCCTCCGCAAACCGTTCAATCGGCGTCCGGACCAGGCATGCGTCCTCCGCACGGGATTTCTCAGGGCAACGCGCGTTTCGCACCCACCGGGCGCGCTGCCCAGAGGCCCCGCACCAATTCCAACAGCGCCTCATAGGTGTGCGGCTTCCCCACATACGCGCTCGCCCCCAGCGCCTGCATGTGGGCCACGTCCCCCTCCTTCCACCCCACACTCCACGCCACCACCTGCGTGCCCTGAAGGCTGTTTCCCAGCGCTTGCAGGACCTCCTCACCTGAAAGACAAGGCATGTTGATGTCCATCAGCACGAGCTCGGGCGCAGGAGCCTGCTGAAGACGGAGGAGCGCTTCTTGACCATCGCGCACCACTTCATACAGAGGGGGAATGCCCAGTTCCTCCAGGGCCATTTCGAGGAGCAGGAGCTCCGAGGCGTTGTCCTCCACGACGAGTAGCCAGGGCGTCTCGGTTGGGGACGTCATGCGTTTACCTTATCCCAGTTCCTGGGGTTCACGTTCCAGGGCCTGGGAGGGGCGGCCCTTCGCGCCCCTTGCCCGGCGGCGCCTTCCCAGGCAGAGGTGACGCCCGGCTCCACAGGCGAAGTTGGTGGTCACAGGTTCCCGCACAGGGCGCGGGCAGCACGGCCGTGACCAAAGACGTACCAAACAGGGGTCGGCCAGACGATTGCGCGCCTGACACGCTCAAAGTCGCGCGGCTGGCGCTCTGGAGACGTGCTACTGTGGCGGGTACCCTGGCAGGCACCCAAAGCGCGCGCCCAAAGGTGAACGCCCCAGTGGTTCCAAGCACCGAGGCGTTCACAGTTCCCAGAGTTTTTGGTGGGCTCTGACACCACAACCCAAAGTGTTGAGGCTCGTCCCCATGTTAGTGGCCATCGGGACTCGGGTCAATCACGTGCAGTACAGGTGAAGGCGCCACGGCGGAAGCCGGAACCACCTCGCCGCCCCACTGGGGTGGGCCGTTCGGGGACAACGACAGTGAGCATTCGCAGGCGGAAAAAAGAGCGGCAGTTCACGCAGCTCAACAACGCGGCCATCCGGAGACCCGACATGTCTCTCAAAGCCAAAGGTCTCCTCGCGGTCATGATGAGCTGCCCTGAGGATTGGCAGTTCTATATGGGCTGGCTGGAGAAGCAGAGCAAGGACGGAAAAGAGGCCCACCAGTCCGCGGTGAAGGAGCCCGAAGAGCACGGGTACGTGGTCCGGCAGCGCGTCAACGACGAAAAAGGGCGGCTGAGCTGGGAGTACGTCGTGGATGACGAGCCGGTGGAGAAACCCGAAGCGGCCATGGAGGGGAAACCCGGCCATGGTGAAACCAGGCGTCCCGTTTCCACCACGCACGGTAGACCCGCCCCTGCGAATACGGAGTCCACAAAGACGGACTTCACCAATACTGGTTCCACGAAAACCCAGACATCATCCGCCTCTGGAGTGTTCCCGCACGCTCTGGTTCAGGATGATGACCACACGGCTGTCGCCGAACCCCAAGGAGACGTGAATATCCACTTGACCCTGGAAGGTGGCGAGGGGGGGCGCCTGACGGGTTTGGACAGACGGGCAAGGTGGGGAGCGAGCATCCCAACGCCCCACCCTTGAGAAAGTTCCGGGCGCGGCGGGCGGCGCGGCCCTGCTCGCCCTGGTCCCGGTCCCCCGCGGCGTCCTGACCTCCCGGCCTGCCCGCGATCCGGTCACCATGCGCCAGCTGCGCGCTGCTGTTTTGCAGCAACGAGAGTCGCCTCGCGGAACTCCAGGTGCAACTCGCCAGGAGCGCGCCCTCGGGCACTCCCCGCGCGCTGTTCACCCGCCTGACCGACGCCGAGATTCAGCAGGCCGTGGACGCTGCCCGGCAGGACATGCCGCTGGACACAACGTCGCGTGGCTTCGAGACGCTGGCCCGGCTGGGCCTGGACCGCCTGATCGGTGAGCCCCTAAGCCTGGAGATGATCACCGGCCTGTCACAGGTGGGCATCGCCCCGGCCCCCAAGCAGCCCAGCCGCGGAGGAAGCGCCACCGCCCTCTCCAGTCTCCATTGAGGTCGACAGCCGCTGGGAGCACAAGCGCGTGGAGGACAAGGTCGTTACCGTCGTCGCGTTCGGTGGTCCCAAGGTAGAGCTGCACACGGGTGAGAAACTCGCTTCATTCCTGCTGATGAAAGATTACCGGCGTGTTCACTGACTTTCGCGTTCAGCACGACAGAAGGGGGGGAGTGGGTGGTGATGGCTCAGGAGGGCACGATCCTCGGGACGCCCGCCGGGGGACACCCCGTTCGAATTCCCCTTCCACGTTCCCTGAGAAGCAGGTGCGCGTGTCTGCAACGTCCACTGTTCCGGAGCGCCGTCCCGTTCTGGGGAACGCACGCCTCACCGGGTGACCGCGGGGAGCCTGTTCCTGGCTGCCCACAGGGGCGTGCTGTACGTCTCCCCAGTCCCCCCGGCACGGTGATCACGGACGCGGACCGTGAGGCTGCCCGGTCCCTGTACGCCGCCGGTCCACTGCCCATCCACCCCTGCCCCGGCCTGACAGGAGCACACCAATATGGGCAAGAAACCCCACATCCTCACCTACGAACAGACCCATCCCCCTCACCTTGCCACCGCTGACGCCTTGGCCGCCGAGGGTCTCAAGGCCACCCGGGACCAGCTCCCCACCGCCCTCCTGAAGTACAAGGGCTAAGGATTGAGGACCCCTCAGCGCCCTGTACGAACGCGCCCTCTGGGTCCCCATCGAGCAAAAGCCTGAGGCTTTGCAACCTGCTCCGGCCCCGCGCACGGCGTCCTCGTGAACGGCTCGCCCTGTTGCTGAAAGGAGCCCCTGGGTTTGCACGGGCATGTGGCGGCTAAGCCCGCGTGACACCCGCACGTCGCAAACGTCCACCACAAAAGGGAGGTCACCGGCTGAACGTGTACGGATCACCAAGGGGGAGCAGATCGCCGCCGGCCGTTCCTGACAGGGCCACACGCCTTCTTGTGATATGGGTTGAAGGCAGCGATGACGCACCGTGGACTTGCCTCTCGAATCAGAACCACACTCCCGTACGCCGCGTCTGCGGCGCTTTTGGTGCTGTTTGGCCTGGTGCTGGCGTACGCCGCCGCGGTGGTGGCGGCCAACGGCTGGTCACAGAGCCTGCGCATCCTCCGGTGGGGGTTTCCAGGTGTGACGAGTTCCGCGCAGTTTCCTCAACGGGTGGTGCCGACCATTCCTCATCCGCAGGAGCTTCCTCAGCACCTGCTGACCCATTTCCCTCAGGACGTGATCCTCCCCGGGCACAACGGGTCCAGGGTCAACCTCGAGCAGTTCCTCCGGGACACAAACACCCGCGCGTTTATCGTGGTGCGCGGCGATCAGGTCATCTACGAGCGGTACTTCCACGGCTCGAACCACGCGTCGCTTCAACTGTCGTTCTCAACGGTAAAATCCCTGATGTCCACCCTCGTGGGCATCGCCATTCAGGAAGGGAAGATCCGCAGCGTTCAAGACCAGGTGACCGAGTATCTCCCCGAGCTCAGCGGTCGCGGCCTTGACGCCCTGACCATCCGCGATCTCCTCACGATGTCCTCGGGGATTCCCTTCCAGAACGCCGACGTGTTTCCTCTGCTCGCGCCCTTCACGGACGAAGCGAAGTTGTTTTATACGCAAGACGCACGGAGGCGCGCCCTGGGCGTTCATGCCGGGCCAGAACCCGTTGGCAAGTACTTCCGGTATAACGATTATCATCCTTTGCTGGAAGCGGTGATTCTGGAGCGCGTGACGGGCCGCAGCGTCTCAGCGTACCTGTCAGAGAAACTTTGGAAGCCGCTCGGCATGACCGCGCCGGCATCCTGGAACCTGGACAGGCCGTCGGGGATGGAGAAGACCGAGGACGGCCTGAACGCCCGCGCAATTGATTTCGCGCGCTTCGGGTTGCTGTTTCTCCACCATGGCCGCTGGCAGGGACGGCAGCTGGTGCCGCGGGCCTGGGTGGACGAGGCCGTCACCTTTGATCCGTCGGATCAGCGTCCCTGGCGTGTGTCGGCCTACTGGCCAGCACAAGGAGGGTTTTACAAATACCACTGGTGGGGCCTACACGGCACTTCCGGGCCCGATGACTACTTTGCGCTGGGTCACCTCGGACAGGTGATTTACGTGTCCCCGGCACATCATGCGGTGGTGGTGCGCTTTGGAGGTGAATCCCGCCTGGAGCAGGCGTGGCCGCTCGCCATTCGCCGTCTCCTGAGTCAGGTGCCTGTGCAGCGCTGAGGCATGGGCTTCTCGTACGGATTCGGGTGTATCCGCGGTGCAGCCACAGGCCAGCCCGGACGAGCAGGAAAAGACGAGCAGGAAAACGGTGACGCAGAGGCGTGGAATCACCGAAGCGAAGTGGACTTGCAAAGCTGCGCAGCGGAGGGGACGGAACGGATGAAGCCGCAAACCGTATCAGACTGCGGCGTGGGCTTGTCCTCCACCGGTCAGGCCCGGGCTGGTGGCCGTGAAGGTACCGGTCTCCACCCCGTCGCTGCACGTGACCTCGGGGGACATCGGCACCGGGGACCGCGGCCGTGTAGGCCGGGCTGCTGCACGCAGGCCCACTGCCGCATCGGTTGCTGGTGCTGGAGCGCAACGTGCATCACCGCACCCTCAGTCAGGACGGCGGGACCGTGACGGTGGGGACCGTACGTGAGCGCGCCACCCAGGTCCTCAGAGGGTGTTCTCCCTGGAGCCAGGTACCAGGGCAGCCGCCGGTCGAGGCGGGTTTGTGAAGGCCGCCCTGCTGCTGGCTGACCCTTCCTACCGCGAGCGCTGCGGCCCACCGGAGCCTCACGGTCACCTTTTATCAGCCACCACCGAAAGCCCTTGGGCCTGTGAGACAAGGCCCTCAGGGCACTTCAAATCCACCGCGGTGGGCCGAAGTCTGCGCCGCGCGCTGCCTTGCGGGACGCGGGTGCAGGTCAGACAGCAAGGGTGGGAAGCCGTGTTGCCGCTGCTGATCGTTCATCCAGGAGGCCGAGCGCCAGAAGACCCAGTTGGACCGGGACCTGCAGGACGGCCTCCGCCACGTGGGCGACAACGAGGAACGCCGCCTCGCCGTGCGCTGCGAGTACGGGGGGCAGCGGACCTTCCTTGCTCAGCAGGCCAGCCAGCGGCGGGAAGCCGAGGACCTCCGGGCCGAGAACATCCGGTACCGCGACGAGACCACCCGTCTTAAGGACCTCGGGCTGCTCGATCAGTTCGGGGAACAGGCCCGGCAGGACCGCGCGCCGCACACCTTCGCAGTTGTAGTTCAAGATTACCCCGGAGAAAACAAATTAAGCTGACCAACAAAAAGAAACGTTTTCTCCCAATCCGTCCTCCCTTCAGCCTCCGCGCTGGGCAGGGGCCGCGCCCTTTCCCGAGGTCCTGATACCTGTTGAACCCCGCATTGCCGGGATCCTCCGATCGCGCGCTGAGCGGGGCATTACCTTCACCAAGACCGAGACGCCTGCCCTCAGGCCCCAGAGCACCGTTTCCACCTCACCTGTTCCCCAGATGCCGTCCCTGAATTCCCTGCCGCTTGTCGAGACACCCACGGACGACGGCGAGCTCTCGGCGCTGCTGGACGGGTGCTGCCCCGCATAGACGCCCTGGTCCAGAAGGCGATTAGCAACGTACGTGCCGATGGGCGGCCAAGCATGGCTGAAGCGTTGGCCCTGGCCACAGAAGTGCGCAACATCGTTTCGCTGGTGATTGGCCAGATGCTGCCCCAGATCGAGGGCACCTCGGCCCGCAAGCTGTTGAGCCTGGTGCTGGCCGTGTTGCGTCAGTACAACAACCCCTCCCTGCCCCTGCCCCCGTGTGGCCCTACCTCACGGTGCAGACGCTGCGTGGGCTGGTCCGCGGTCTGGAACCGGCGTACACGAGCTGGATCAAGCCTCGGCTGCAGAAGTAAGGCACGGACAACTTGCGCCATTTATTAGACCTCTTGCGAAAGTCATGATCGGCAAGCTTGTGTGAGGTTGCACAGGGCCGCGGTGAGCTGAACCCGGAGCGCAAACCGACGCCGCCGATGTCGGTACATGCCCTGCAACACGCGAAAGATCTTCATGCGACGAATCACATGCTCGATTGCCTGCCGGATATAGGTCAGCACGCGGTTGTCCTGGCGCTGCTCCGCGGACAGAGGTGGGCGCTCGCGTCGCCTTGTGATACGGGACAATAATGATTGTCACTCATATAGCTACGAAAGTCATATCTATTTAAGTCTTCTTAGACGTGATCTGTGTCCTCATCACATATCTAGATATATACAGGAATCATTTTGGTTCCCCATGAGGAGTGATGGCGTGCTGTGGCTTCTCCACAAGCCCTGGTACCCAGCATCTCCAATCAGCGCCGTTTGGTGAGGAAAACGGACGTCTGACGAACCCAACAGCTTCAGGTCGTGAACTGCTCCAGCGCTTGTGGCGGTGCTCAGGATGCGCTGCGTCACGGTGCAGATGATCAGCTGAAATTTCAGGGTGTGGCACTTTTTCTTCCCGCTGTACCAAGCGCGCTGCTTTTTTTGGGCCGTTCACAGGGCACTTCAGCTGCATCGACCGCAACGATGCTGTACACGAGTTGCGCTTCCTGAAACACGCGTTTCTTGGGCATCTGGAACCGTGCACTGGCGATCAGAGCCGCTTCCACGCGTTCCACCGTGCGGTGCACGCCATGCTCATGCACGTCCCAGTCGTCTCCCAGGTGCGCGAAGGTACGCTACTCGCGCCAGAACTCCAGCGTCATCAGCAATTGTTCCGCCACGCTGAGCGCGGCTGGACGCCCAGACTTCTTCTTCCGCCCTTCGCGTCGCATCAGCACCTCTTCCATCTCGGCAAAGGTCTCCGGGTAGACCCCGGTGCGTCGACGAAACTACTTGCGGTTCATCTTTAGCGTGCGTGCCAGACGGTCTCGCTCCAGCCTGCCAGCTTAGCCCACCACTTTCGCAAGAGGTCTAACTGTACTTCGGGGAAATTCAGAGGAGTATGCATATACTGTCTGGCACGGCATTTATGGGCCCGTGCACTGTTGAAACCACTTCGTGCTGTGGGTCAGGGAAGGAGCGACCGCCCTTCAATCTGGCGGAGGAATGGGGGTACGGCCCCACTCGTGAAGCCCAGAGCCGGGGGTTCAACACGGCACCGTTTGCCCCTGAGCGCTCAGGCCTACAGGACTGGGTCACGTCCAGGACAGCTTCGGCGTGGCCCGTGAATATTCCCCTAAGTACAGCTAAAGTGCGTCTGAAAAAGGTCAGGGTGGACCTTTGGCCAAACGGCGGACCATCAAGCGGATCCTCACCTCGTAGACAAGGTTTTCAGCCGTCTCCGGCAGCGCTTCATCGTCCCTGGCCATGCGCCTGGATTTCCAGGGCCAGGCAAAGGTCCGCTCCACGACCCAACGCCGTTTCAACACTATAAAACCCTTGGGCACCTCCACACGTCGTGGAGGTGCGCCTTTCGGTGCCCAGGTGCTTTGCCGGCCTGACCAGGGATTCCAGCGTCCAGTCGAGAAACGTTCCCTGTTCTCCTGCCAGTTTTCCGGTGTATCCCGCATCCGCCCACGGGTGCTTCATTCGGGGAAAAACATTTGGTGCCCCCTCGCAGGAGGAGGACCGCGCCCGCGCGGGGGAAGGACGTCCGCTTCATGCACTTTGATCGCCATGACGAGGCAGGGCGTATCCACGAGCAGATCACGCTTCCTTCCATTGACCTTCTGACTGCCGTCGTCACCACGTGGCCCCTCCGCCTCGGTGGTTATGACCGATTGGCTGTCAATCATTCCAGCACTTGGTGTCTCAGGGCGTCCTTCTCGCACCCGGACGACCTTCACGTAATTTGGTCTGCAACGCTTTCCACACGCCTTGCCGCCTCCACATCCTGTGCGCGTGGTCGGTTGTTTGCCAGGGGGAAAGATCGTGAGGCCGTCGCCCGCCAGGCCACGACCTCCGCGGAGGACGGAGAAGATGCTCTCCAGAATTTCTTGCAAAGACCACTTGCGCGGTCGACCCACAAGCAATTCAGGTGGGGTCAGCGGCTGGAGGACGTTCCACCTGGCATCGGTGAGGTCGTTTGGGAGGTCACGCCCGCGTCACGCGGGCACCACCTCCGCCCCATCATCCCTCCATCCTCTAATCAGGCAAAACCCGCTCCAGCACGTTTTTCAGTCGCACTTTAGAAACAACAACTCCGAGAACGAGGCAATCCCGACGAACGATTGCTCGCGTTCCAGCCACGTTAGGGCCGCGCACTTCGCTTGCGACGCACCCGCTTTGGGGATTGAGTCTGGCCAGCGGCCACATCGGGTGTCCGGTGCGCTAACCATATGGTGTGGTAGGCGCCCTTGCCAGGGCGGGCACGCACCGTTCGCACGTCTACCCGGAAGCCTGCTCGCCGGAGACGCTGCGTAAATCGGTGATCTGCTGCAGCTGACCAGATGGCAAGCACGCCCTCAGGCCGTAAGGTCCGCCGCGCGGCAGCCAGTCCAGGCGGCGAGTAGAGCCAGTCATTTCCGTGGTGCGTCATGCCATGAGGGCCATTGTCTACGTCCAGCAGCACGGCGTCATAGATTGCGGGTCCTTGTCGCAGCAGTTCAGCGACGTCACCCACATGAATGTGGGCACGGGGATCCTTAAGGGGGAAGGCGGCGCACTCGCCCAGCGGCCCCCTGTTCCATTCCACGACCTCCGGCACCAATTCGGCTACCGTAACCACGCTGTTTGGTCCTAATGCCTTCAGGGCAGCAGCAAGAGTAAAGCCCATGCCGAGGCCTCCAACGAGGACATGCGGCTCTGGGCGGTCCACAATCACTGCGCAGCCCAGCTCGGCCAGGGCATCTTCAGAAGCGTGCATGCGGCTGTTCATAAGCTCGCTAACATAGCCCGAGATCTTGATTGAGAACTCCAGCTGTTCTCCGCGGCGATATAGACACAGGTCCTGCTGCGTGCCGGGAATGGCCGCGCGGGCCAGCGGAACCCAGGGAATCAAGCGAAGTCCAACAGGAGCTGAGCAGAATTGAGAAACACGGAAGAGGTCCAGGGGTACGCAAGCATCGGCTGACTCTACTTGTCTCTGCCATCCCCCAATAGGTCCTCCTGCTTAATTTTAACTTCCTTATTGATCACGGCGTAGGTTCGCACCGGTCCTCCGCACCCCGGGTCACGGGGAAAATGGCCAGCACGCAGAACGTCCCACTGGAATTCATACCGATTTATACCGCGATCAATAAAGTGCGACTGAAAAACGTGCTGGAGCGGGTTTTGCCTGATTAGAGGATGGAGGGATGATGGGGCGGAGGTGGTGCCCGCGTGACGCGGGCGTGACCTCCCAAACGACCTCACCGATGCCAGGTGGAACGTCCTCCAGCCGCTGACCCCACCTGAATTGCTTGTGGGTCGACCGCGCAAGTGGTCTTTGCAAGAAATTCTGGAGAGCATCTTCTCCGTCCTCCGCGGAGGTCGTGGCCTGGCGGGCGACGGCCTCACGATCTTTCCCCCTGGCAAACAACCGACCACGCGCACAGGATGTGGAGGCGGCAAGGCGTGTGGAAAGCGTTGCAGACCAAATTACGTGAAGGTCGTCCGGGTGCGAGAAGGACGCCCTGAGACACCAAGTGCTGGAATGATTGACAGTCAATCGGTCATAACCACCGAGGCGGGTGGGCCACGTGGTGACGACGGCGGTCAGAAGGTCAATGGTAAGGAAGCGTGATCTGCTCGTGGATACGCCCTGTCTCGTCATGGCAATCAAAGTGCATGAAGCGGACGTCCTTCCCCCGCGCGGGCGTGGTCCTCCTCCTGCGAGGGGGCGCCAAATGTTTTTCCCCGAATGAAGCACCCGTGGGCGGATGCGGGATACACCGGAAAACTGGCAGGAGAACAGGGAACGTTTCTCGGCTGGATGCTGGAGATCGTGAAGCATCCCTGGTCAGGACAGCAGAGCACCTGGGCACCGAAAGGCGCACCTCCACGACGTGTGGAGGTGCCTGCGGGATTCGTGGTGCTGAAACGCCGCTGGGTCGTAGAGCGGACCTTTGCCTGGCCCTGGAAATCCAGGCGCATGGCCAGGGACGATGAAGCGCTGCCGGAGACGGCTGAAAACCTTATCTACGAGGTGAGGATCCGCTTGATGGTCCGCCGTTTGGTCAAAGGTCCACCCTGACCTTTTTCAGACGCACTTTAAGACTCCTTCTCGTGCTCATCCGGAACTTTGAAAGGTGCTTACAGAAAAGGGGGTGGGCGCAAAGCCTCCTCCTTCAGGGGTGAGCGATCGATCGGGCCCACGCCGCCCGACAGGGGAGTGCTGCTAAAGCCGGAACCCGGTGCGGAGGGCGTGGCAGTCAGGAAACTGGAGCTGGCAGGCCCGGCGCCTACGTTGTGTATGTGCCGCAGGGCGACCGACACAACCGCACTGGTGTCCCGCACATCTATGATCACTTCGTTGGATGCCCTGGAACATTTGTCCGAAGAACGCCGTGAGTGGAAGGGCACCCCTCACGGCTCTATTCTCCCCAAGCCTCTTTCAAACTCGCCCACTGGGCTCGGGCAAAAAGAAGTCCGCACTTTGACACATGCCCGGAGCGCAGACGGAAGGTTTTGGTCGGCTTGGTGACGAGACGTCTGACCGAATTATTGACCGAGACGTGTGGAGAGAAGGGGGGGGAAATCATGGGACCTGAGGCTCTGCCCGCCCACATTCTCCTGTTTCTCGGCACGGGGGTGGATGTTTCCCCGGCTCAGGTGATGCACGCGCCGGAGGGATACATGCCGCAGGTTCTCCAAGAGGAGCTCCCCAAGTGAACACCCTCGCCGCCCTGTGGCTCGTTCCTCCTGGGTCAGCACCGCGTGGAATCACAGAAGCGGACTTGCAAAGCTGCGCAGCAGAGGGACATAACAGATGATCCGAAAACCATATAGGACAGGCAACTGGGGAAAAAGCTGGCTGGCCACCGTGAACTGACCCTTAGTACTACAGTTGCAGTTGCTCCAGGAACCTGTTGTTCAAGGGCTTTCTTTCACCAGTTACCTCCCGAGAATTCCCGTGTTTGAGAGACGGAATCGCCAACTGCAAACGCCGTTTAGGGCTTGAGGCTGGGGTAGCCGAGTAGGACGGAGACGAGGAAAAATGGAGACGGTATGTGCAGATACCGTCTCCATCATAGTTTAGGTCGTCGTGCGGTGATTCGTCAGCTCCACCGTTGGGCGAAGCGGCACTTCAGCGATCAGAAGCGATTTAAGCATCAGAAGCTGACGGATGCCCTGCTCGTGGCCCTCTTGCTCGCTCGCTTCGTGTTCAAGCAGCCGTATCGCTCGATCTGGTGGAACATGTTGAGGGAAGACCGCGTCGGTCTTCCCTCCTACACCCAGGCGTACATGCGAAGCGTGCGTCTGCTGGAACGCCTCGAAGCCTTGGTCAGCCCCGCCAAACGCTGTGCAGAAGTGATCATTGACTCCATGCCGCTCCCGGTGTGTCGCCCGAAACGAGGCAAGCGGTGCAAGTTCCCGGGAGCGAAATGGGGGTTTGGGACCCAGGGCGACGTGTACGGGTACAAGCTGCATGCCTGGGTGACACCCGCAGGGGAGATCGTCCAGTACCTCCTCAAACCCGCCAATCTTCACGACACCACCGTCAGCTATGAGTTGAACCGGAGGTGGCCTGAGTTCGGCGGGCCAAAGATCATTGGGGACAAGGGCTATTGCTGCCTGGGCTACCTGTTCCCACCCAAGAAAAACACCCGCTATGACAACGGGTGGCGGCAAGACCGCCACCCAAAGCTCCGCAAACGCATTGAAACCGTCTTTTCACAATTGGTCGAAGCTCAAATTCGCTCCGTTCAGACCAAAACGCTTCCCTCTCTCCGGCTCCGCGTCGTCCTGGCCGTCCTCGCCCATAACCTCGCTCAGCCCTAAACGGCGTAGTATACCTCCGAAGAAGAGATTGCCAAATGGATTTACGGATGGAATCCAGACGACTAAATAGCCTGATGGGTTAATGGGCTCCATATCTATGAATCACCCGGGAAATGTTTATGCGGCGCGACGAACCACTCCCCACCGATAACTTTCTGGTCAGCGGGCAACAACTTCCGGCCCTTGATACAGTTACCGAATCTTCCTTTCTCTTCCGAGGGCTCCGCTGCGGTGATTTCGCGCCTCCCCAGCACCGTTTTTCCTGCTCGCTCCGCTCAGGTGAATCCGTTATGAAATAACAGATTCACCTGAATCCTTATAAGAGATTGAAACGCATCAGGTCGCGTCCGACGGTGATCTTCCCTCTGTAGATTTCTGACATTCCCGCTGTGTACGCCACTTCAGCCTCCGGCGTCGCCTGGGGCACAGGGATGTGGTGCGTAAGGACCAGGTGTTTGACCCTCGCGTCCTGAGCCACTTGCGCTGCTTCGAGCGTGGTGGTGTGGTACTTCGCCGGGTTGGTCACTTGCACAGCCTGTGCCGGATTCTCAGCGGCGATCTCACTCAACCACTGCCCGTTGTAAGCATCATGGATCAAAAGGTCCGCTTCGTGAGCGTGGCGGACAGTATTCGGCACTGGGCGGGTGTCACCGCTGATCACCACACGACGTCCACGGTACTCAATGAGGTATCCCAAGGCGGGGTGTACGGGCCGGTGGTCCACCTCGAAGGCCGTGACCCGCACGCCACCTTCATCGAACGCGACACCCGCATTCTGCTCGAAGAATTCAACGGAAGCGCCCTCGGCCTCAGATTTATTGTAAGCCACGCGCAAATCTATGTCGTAGGCCAAAGCGCGGTAGAACCCGCCGACAATCTCCTGGGTACGCGTTGGACCATAGACACGCATAGACCGGCTCCGGCCATTGATGACGCCAACGTGAGTCCGCCAACTGCTGATGAATAAATCTGGGAAACCAGCGTTATGGTCGTAATGGTGATGGGTGAAAAACACGTCCCGGATGCGTTGCGGCATGAGGCCGGACGCGATGAGTTGCCGAACGGTGTCACTGCCGCAATCAAACAAGAGGACCTGCCCCGCCACAGCAACAGCCACTGCGGGTTTGGCCGCTCCAGGGTAGGCGCGAGGGGTTCCCGTACCAAGTAGCGTGACGCTGAACCCGTCGGAGGTCAGTGGCTCAATGGGGGTGGGTTGAATAAATGGATTGGGCATGAGGGGACCTCCTTGATCCTTCGGGCATGCTACTGACTCCACCTGTGCAGCCGTTTTCCCTGTATGGGGCGAAATCAGCCCGACGCCTCATACGGTTTGGGGATCATCCATGTCGTCCCCTCTGCGGCGCCGCTCTGCAAGTCCGCTCCGGGGCTTCCACGACTCTGTGTCGCCGTTTCGCCTGCCCCCTCTGCGGCGCCGCGTTGCACGTCTGCTCGGGTTGGCCCGTGTTTCATCACGGATGAACCGGAATCCTCATCAGGGCTACAGAGCAGGGATGAAACTGGGCCAGGTCTCCCGGTTCTTTCGCTCGCCCAAGAGGTGTTGGGTGGTCAGGGCCGCACAGGGACGGCTGGACCGCCCTACCAGAGCGGTTGGCTTGCTTCAACGCGTCACGGCCCCGCGCCGGGCTGGGCCCATAGCGTGAGGAGTCATCGAACGCCTGACGCCGGGTCCAACCGTTGACCCCCACCGGCCACGGCCCTGCTTGTTTCAACGAGGGTTTTCGCGGTACGGGCCAGCCTTTGTAGACTGCCAAGGTGCCTGCCTACGTGATTGTGAACACGCGCGTTTCTGATACCACCCGCATCCAAACGTACCGTGACCTGGCCGAGCAGTCCGTCAAGCAGTTTGGCGGCCACTACCTGGTGCGAGGAGGTCGCCTCCGTGTGCTGGAAGGTTCATATCACCCTGAGCGGATGGTGCTGGTGGAGTTCCCGACCCTAGACCTTGCAGAGGCGTGGTATGCCTCCGAAGCCTACGGAGAGGCCAAGCAGGCCAGAGAAGGCATTGCTGAGTTTGACATGGTGCTCGTTGAGGGTCTGCCGCTTTGAGTGTAAGCTCGACATCGTCAACGGGTATCAAAAGACGAGCGCCCAGCGCCACGGCAACGGATGTCCGCGCAGGCCGCCTACAGCGCCCCGAACTGGAATGGTGGCGCGGCGGCTCGCGCTCGGCGTGGCAGGTCAGCCAACTGCACACAAGGAAGGGGAACAGCGGTGAGAAAACGCGCGGAACGCTGAAGAGCAATTAAAAATGCGCATTCGGTCTCCCATCTTCGTTGACAGCGGTGCAGTACTCCAGAAGGACAAATCCGGGGCCGGCAGGAGGCCCTCACCCTGTGGGGAAAGTGTGTCGACCACGCGCGTCCAGCAGCCGTAGACCCAGAGGCGCCCGAACATACCCCAGACCTCGTCAGGCTCCAGAGTTTGGTCACCCCGGCGAAACCGTGTGGCGGAAAAGCCCCCCTGCCCGGCAATGGCCGCCGGTGAAGACGACGGGGACGAACGCGGCGCAGCAGAGGGGGCTGCAGGTCTGGCTGGCTAAGGCATACCCTCTTCGGATCATCCGTTGCATCCCCTCTGCTGCGCCGCTTTGCAAGTCCGCTCCGGGGATTCCGCGCCTCTGCGTCACCGTTTTTCCTGCTCGCTCCGCTGGGATAAGTCCGTGATGAAGTAATAATTCACCGCAATCCTTATCATTTCACCTTTGACCAGCGAGGAGGCGAAGACTTGAAGCGCCACACCATGCTGCCCTGAATGCCGGTCTCCCCCACTGCCCCAAAGCGTGACGCAGCCCGGTCTGTGCACCCCGAGCCGCAAGACCATCGGCGGCAAGGGCGCGGCCACCCTGAAGGAAAGCGTTAACCCGTAAGGGACGAGACCACAGGAAACAAAGCGAGAAAAGCGTCCACCACTTCAGCGTCAAATTGCCGTCCTCTCTGGGCACGTAACTCATCGACCGCAGCCTGGTGCGACCAGGCACGCTTGTAGGGCCGTTCGCTGGTCAGGGCGTCATAGACGTCGCACACGGCAAAAATTCGCGCCAGGAGGGGGATGTCCGTACCAGCGAGGCGGTCTGGATACCCTGTGCCGTCCCAGCGTTCGTGATGGTGCCGAATAACGTCCAGCGCCAGGCGGGGCAGCGTTGGAATGCGAGAGGCGATCTCATAGCCGTTGTGCGCATGGGTTTGCATCAGGGCCCATTCCGCGGCGTCCAGGCGGCCCGGTTTGAGGAGCACGGCGTCTGGGATGGTGAGTTTGCCGAGGTCGTGCAGACTGGCACCGTGCTTGAGTTCGGTAAGCATCACGGCATCCAGACCGAGGGCCTCTCCCAGTTGCAAGCTGTACTGCATCACCCGCAGGGTATGGCCGGAGGTCTCCAGATCGCGGGCTTCCAAGGCAATGCCGAGTCCGAGCAGGCCACCTTCGAGGGTTGCCTGGAGGCTGAGGTTGAGCGCTTCAAGGTCCTGTTGCGCGCGCTTGAGGTCGGTAATATCCGCGATAACGGCGATCACAGAGGTGGCTGGCCCGGACCGTGTGGGCAGCAGGGAAACGCGGGAGCGGGACCAGACGATTTCACCGTCTGCACGGACGTAACGCTTTTCCAGGACGGCCAGGGACGTGTCACCTCGGACGACCTGCTGGAGAGCGTCGATTGTCCGGGGAATGTCCTCAGGATGGGTGAGGACCGTGACGTTCTGCCCGGTGATGACTTCGGCCGAGCGACCGAAGAAAGCCGCGCCATTGGCGTTGATGCGGCGGATGCAACCGTCGAAATCGATCTCCAGGAGGCCGACGCCAGCGTGGTCGAACAGCAATTGATAGTCGAAAGTGTCATTCGGACTGAGGGTAACAACGGGCAGGATCATGTGCTGGGGGCCTCCGAAAGGAATCCATGTGGATCACACGGGAGGACCAGGCAGCCCTCTTTATCTCTTGCCAACCTTATGACTTGGCATATAACGAAAACCTTCGAAAAATGTGTTCTCCTTCATCTACTCTCTTCAGGATTGCCGGCTCCATGGGCCACATCGCTGCGGTCTCTCCCGAGGACCTACCCCAGGAACCAGAGCGAGGCGGAACTTGGGAAAGCAAAGGCGCTACGCCAGAGGCGCCGAGCACCTCAGCACTTTCCCATGCTCCATAAGAAAAGAGGCGACCCGAAAGCCACCTCTCCGGCGAAAGCGGGGGACGGGCCCAGACCCATCCGGCGGCCGGCACCATCCCCCCGCGCGTCCATGTTGGGAAGGTGGACGCGCTCGCCTTTTGGCCGGCCCAACCCCCAGCGCACGGGTTGCAAATGCCCGGCGTACTGCAGGGCCGACGCCTGCTCCTCGGGGACATGGACCATGGGGACATGGACCATGGGGCGTCACGGTGCTGCTGGGGTTTCCTGGGGACTGGGTGGCCGAGGGGTGGACCGTTCCTTTGCTTTGGGGGTGTCCGGGCGCCTCCTCTGTGGAACCCGCTCGCGCGGGTGTGCGGACATCTTTCGGTTTGGGCTCCATGGCGCTCGTCCTCGTCTGAGACGATCAAAAGCCATTCTTATGCCTGCTCAGGTTCAAAAGGCGGCGCCCACCCGCCAAACTTCATTCCTGCATGCCGAGCAGGGCCGCGATGTGGGGAGCGCGAAGCGGAACAGTTTTGTAGGACCTGCCAGAGGGTGAGCGCCTAGCGAATTGCACAGATAACGTATGCCTGAAGCTTCCCTTCGACTTCCCCGGAACCGAACTGCTCGGTCACCGCTCTTGTCGCTACGGTCGTCGCTGCGTCAAGTGTGCCTGGGCCACGTGCCTCAAGTTCAGTGCGCATAGGTGTGCCCCAGCAGAAGGCGACTGTGGGAATGTGGGGAGAGGCAGCCGAACTGACCTTGGCGACGATGGTGACCGCAGGGTTACGCGTGAATCCAGCCAACGCAAGGTCCTGAGCGATGACAGCCGTATCGTGGTATCCATGCGGGACGCTCTTTACAAACCGGAGGGGGTTTTGCGGAAACAACGTGTCAACGGCCTTAACGACTGTGCATGCAAAATCGTTGTATTCAAGTCCTGCCCAAACGCTAAAGATGAGCTGCCCACCCGGGCGCAATACCCGCCGGGCTTCTGCCAATGCTTGGGCCTTCTCCGGAAAGAACATCACGCCAAATTGGCAGACCACCGTGTCGAACTCAGCATCCGGGAAAGGAAGCTTCATGACATCGGCCAACTGCCACGTCACGTGCCGTACAGTTCCTCTGCCTATTGCTTGATCGAGCATCGCTTCGCTCAGGTCAGTCGCAACGATGGACGTGGATGGCGGCAATGCTTTTGCCAGTTCTCGGGTCACGGCCCCTGTACCCGCGGCCACTTCAAGAACCCGCCGAGGTTGAACGGCAACGGTACGGGCAGCGAGGTCCACCGCGTACGGTTGAAAGATGAGTGGAACGAGGTACTGTTCGTACAGTTGAGGAATCGAGCCTACGAAAGTCGGCTGTGACATGTAAGGCCCTCCATCACAATACGTGTTGACGAACGTGCTGGCTGAACTTCCACTTCTCTGCTCTTCGGGCAGGCGTCCCTAAACCTGTTCCTACACGCTCTGCTTCACCAAAGCCAGTCCACCTGGTAAGCGGTCGCCCTTCTTTCAGACCCCTTTCAGACCACCGAAGACCCGATTCCTGTCGCTTTCTATAAACGTCATCTTAAAGCATTTGTCAAGCAGAGGACTTCTTTTTGACCGGGCAGAGCGCGCGAACTTGAATGCGCATGGGGAAGAATGGAGAGCCGTAAGGGGTGACCTTCCACGCGCGGCGCACTACGGACAACTGCGCTAAGTCTGGCGCCCGCTCTGCCCGACGTGACGTACAGTTGGTGAAGCGGAGGTGTTGGGGCCGCGCAGCACCTGACTTTCGGATGAGGGCGAAATGTGCTGGGGCGGGCGAGGGGGGCCGGAGGTGGGACCGCAGGGTCTGCCAATGACCGCGTCACCGAACGCGTCTGGCCTCTGCCTGGGCGTTGTCGTCGTGCGCCTGCTGACGCGTTGCCGGCGCGACGCACACGGCGTCACCGTCATACGCGTCGCGCCAGACATAGCCTGGAAGGCAGGCGGCGCTGTTGGGCTGCTGACGGGCCGCCGCCTGGCTGTTGTCGAGCGTTGCCTGGTCGCGTACGGCGGGGGTCACGCAGACGTGATCTCCCGGGACCGTCTCGCGCCACACGTAGCCTGGAAGGCACGTCTCCGGCCCAGAGGAGAGGACCAGGCGGGACTGGGCCTGGGCATTGTCCGCTCTGGCCTGCGTGCGGGCCGCGGGCAACACGCACACGGCGTCGCCCGCGTACGCTTCGCGCCACACGTAGCCCTGGCGGCAATTGCGTGATCCCGGCAGGTGGCGCCCAGGTGCCTGGCGGTTGTCGGCGGCCACCTGGGCACGAACTTCTGGCGTGACGCACACCAGATCACTCGGCGTGGCCGCCCGCCACACATACCCTGGCAAGCAGGTATTCGGCCCGTAAGGCAGGCGGGTGGCGGCCTGCGCTGGCGGCGTGACCAGGGTCAGGAGCGGTGCGGCCAGGAGCAGGCCGCGGACGGTGATGGAGCCGAGCTGGGTCAGGTTCATGGGGACCTCGTTGGGTTGGGGGCGCTACGGCTAAGGGCCGCGAGCATGGGTGGGTGGACGTCGTAAGGCCGCCTCTTCTCTTCAAGCCAAATGCGCTCAGCCTCTGCCCTGAACGCAGTTCAGGGGGTACGCGTTGCCGCGCCACACCGTGTTCCCATTCGCTACCCGGGTGTCGCGGTTATAACGCAGGAACCAGCGGGTGTTGTCGCCCGTGTACGTGAAGCGCAAATCAGGGCCAACAGCACTTCGGTCAGTGAGTTTGACCCAGGGTCCGTTGCCGTCCTTGAACCATCCGCGAATAGCGGCGCCGCTGGACGTCGAGCAGGTATCGCCGTTGCAACTCGTTCGGGAGTCGTCCACGACCTCCCAGACCATCTGGGCGGCGCGCCCATCGATCACGCAACTCCAACGGCCGAAGTACCATGCACCTGCCACTTGTGAGGCGTACGAAGCAGACGTCAGGGAGAAGACAGCCAGTGTCATAAGAGTGCGTTTCATAGGTAAACCTCCAGAAGGGGGTGAATGGGCGACTGGTTTCTTGACCTGCGTAGAGTGTGAATGGGGAGCTGTCCCAATGTCATGGGACAGCGCTGTCCCATGCGGGAGGACCAGAAAGAGGAGTTGTACATTTGATCTGGACGCCATTTGGCGACCTGTAGGTTCAAACGCCGGGGGTCACCGTGCCGGCACGCTGCGACGACAGGGGACGGTGGCAGAAATTGAGGCCATCCCCAGCCCGGCCAGTCCACGTCGGAAAGAGGTCGCAGCCCAACTGGTCAGCAGCACCGCAGGACATAAGGCCGTGGGACGCCCCAAGTGTGCGCGGCAGGTCCCGCACCCGATGCAGCTTGGAAGCCGAACGGAATTCATCGGCATAGAAAAAGGCCATCCGATAAGGATTCCGCTTGATTCGTGACACAGCCACGGACCAATCCGAGCGGACGTGCAGCGCTGCGGAGCAGAGCGAGCAGGAAAAGCGGTGACACAGCGGCGTGGAAGCGCCAGAGCGGATGGGACGGATGATCGAGAGACTGTAGGGGTGTGTTTTTCAGTTGCATACCCGTTCTCCCAATAGATGGGTATGCCCACCTGCCCGGCTCGGCTGGCCCTGGAAAAATTTCACCGTCTCTGACGCGAACTGCCCTGGAGTGGTCCCACGTGGAGGTTACATCAGGGCTGAAAAACGCCGATCTGGCCCTGCATGTGCAGACTTTTGTCCGCATCCCAGTGCATGTCATTGACTTTGCGTGCATTCGGCGCTATGTTGAAGAAATCAAGGCGGCCTCCGGGTCGCCTTCTTCTTTGGTTTTCCGCGGCTGCAGGGGTCCTCTCCCCTGTCCTCTCCTGGTGGCGTGGCGCCCGTGACCATGACCCTCTCCATCCACATGCCCTGGTATGCGCCGGAGCGTGGCGCTGCGGACTGCTCGGGACAAGACGGCGGAAGTGAGCGCGACGCGGCCGCCTGATGGGCCTTTGCACGGGCGCAGGCATGGGCCGATCAGACATGCAAGTGAACGGGCCGAGCGCGAGTCCTTCGCCTCTTTGGCTTTGCGGGACACCCTGGCGGTCCCCAGATCCGGCGGGCATTCCGCTGCCACGTCCACGGCCCACAATGTTGCTGGGCACCCCGGCAGAGCAGTGGTGTGTGCGTGATCCAACGTTCCTCCCGTGACAGCTTCGTCTGGAGCGCGAGCAGGAGGAGCCGTAATGCGCCTGAAGCTGGGCGAGACCGTACCATAGGCAATGCTCGAACGTTCGGTGGAGGAATGGGATGTCGTTGTGGTGGGGGCTGGACCAGCTGGGCTGCGGGCGGCCCGCACAGCCACCCTTGGCGGCGCACGGACGCTGGTGCTTGAGAAGGCGGACGCTGTGGGCGTTCCCGTGCGGACGAGCGGCGGCAGCTTTATCGCTGAGCTCGAGAAGCTCGGCGTGCCCGCGCGTCTCTACCATCCCATCAGCCGCATCCGTTTCGTCGGTCCGCGCAGTGAAGCGGTCTACGGGTACGATCAGCCCGTCACCTGCGTTCTCGACGTCCGGGGTCTCTACCAACACCTCGCGCAGGAGGCCATCGCCGCGGGCGTGACCGTTCGCCTGAAGGCACGGGTTGAGGCGCCGCTCCGCGAGAATGGGAAGATCGTCGGGGTGCGCTTCCGCGATGGACTTTCCGGCCAGGTACGTGAGGTGCGGGCCCACCTCGTCGTGGACGCGAGTGGGCACGCCGCTCTGGTGGCCCAGCGCGCAGGGGTGCATCCTGGTTTTCGCAGCGTGGGCTACGGTGCAGAGCTCGATCTCTTCGCGCCAGAGTTCGACGAGCGTGAAGCGGTGCTGTTCGTCGGCTCAGGGGTTGCCCCCCGGGGGTACGCCTGGGCCTTCCCGTACGGAGGCAGCCGGGTACGTCTGGGCGTCGGCGTGACCCGGCCACACACGGAGCTCGACCCCCGCGCTTACCTTGAGCCCGTCGCAAAGCGGCTGCCGAGTTTACGTGGGGCCAGTCCTGTTGAGGTGCATGCAGGCCTTGTGCCCGCCACCGCTCCCGGCACCGTCCCGCTCGTTGCCGACGGCCTCCTGGTGGTCGGCGACGCGGCCGGGCAGGTCTCGAGTCTCGTCGGTGAGGGCATTCGTTACGTGATGCGGGCGGGTGACCTCGCAGGGGCTATAGCGGCCCAGGCCGTTCGCGCGCAGGACGCTTCGTCCAGCTTCCTTGAGCGCTACGCCCAAGCTTGGCAGCGCGAGTTTGGGCGCAATCTGCGGCTCGCTCACGCCGTCCATGAGCGGATGGTGTCGTACGATGACGCGGCCTGGGAGGAACGCCTTCCCCTGTTGAGGGCCATCCCACCTAAACCTTTCGCCCGGCTGCTCTCCGGCGATTTCTCACCAGGGCTCCTGCTCGAACTCGGGACGCGTCATCCGCGGCTCATGGCGACAGCAGGGCAACTGATGGCAGCGCGCGTAGGACGACGGGCGGAGGAGGCGTTCGGCGGCGTGAATCCCAGCGAGCCTATGCCCTGACGTTTAAAATTTCTGCACAACCCGTACGCGTGAGCCAGCGCGAAGACCTGTGCGGCCGTCAAGGGGTTGCTGACGGGGTACGCCGCGTCCCATGGGCGGAGGGCCTTGCGCGCGTACCGCAAATGCGTGTGCCCAGTTTCAGGAAAACGGCCTGCGCCCCGAAGGTGTATTGTCCGGCGTGCAGAGGCGCCAGCATCTGCTGGGTGCGCTTCTGACGTTGCGTGCGGCTGCGGCGCGTCACACCCCTCCTTCCAGGGCAGAGGCGTCACCTCTGGGTACGAGTGGGATCACCCGCGTGGGGAGGCTTCAAATGGAACATGTATGGATTGAAAACGTCCGTGTGATCGCCGATGGCGGCCTGATTGACAACGGAGCCGTGCACGTCGTCAATGGCCGGATCGAGGCCGTCGTCTCCGGTCTGGCCCGGCGGACGGCCGGGGCGGCCGTCCTGGACGGGGGAGGCCGGCTGCTGATTCCCGGGATGATCGACGTACATATTCACGGCGCCAACGGCAAGGACATGATGGACGGAACCCGCGAGAGCATCGAGGAAGTCTCGCGTGTCTGTGCCGCCACCGGCTGCACCTCCTTTCTGGCGACCTCCGTCAGCTCGACCATGAACGCCCTGGTGCAACTGGTTGAGCGGGTCAAGGACGTGGTCGGGCAGGAGCCTGGGGCCGTCATTGCGGGCATCCACGCGGAGGGACCCTACCTGAACGTAAAGCGCAAAGGGATGCAAAACGAGGCCCACTTGCGTCATCCCGACCTCACCGAGATGCACACGGTACTGGAGCACGCTGGCCCCCTCATGAAAATGGTGACCCTGGCCCCCGAATTGCCCGGCGGGCTGGAGATGACCCGGTTCCTCCGCGGGCGCGGGATCGTCGTCGCCGTTGCCCACTCAGACGCCACGTACGACGAAGCGGTGGCCGCCTTCCAGCAGGGGGCCAGTCACGTTACCCACTGCTTTAACGGTATGCGCCCCATCCACCACCGTGAACCCGGCGTGATCGTCGCGGCCTTTGAGCAACCGCACGTCAGCGTGCAGGCCATCGTGGATCACGTTCACCTGCACCCAGCCATTGTCCGCATGATGCACCGCATGAAAGGCCCTGGCGGCATGGTGCTGATCACCGACGCACTCCAGGCGATGGGCCTGGGCGACGGGGAATACCAGTTCGGCGGTCACGCCGTCACCGTGCGGGGCGGGGTGGCCCGCCTCGCGGACGGTACCCTGGCGTCAAGCACCGTCACGATGAACGAGGCGCTCAGGAATACAGTCGGAATCGGTATTTCTCTGGTTGATGCGGTGACCATGGCCGCAACCACTCCGGCCGACGTACTCGGCCTTTCCCACAAGGGACGCATCGCGGTGGGTGCCGACGCAGACATGGTGCTGCTCGATGAGGCGTACCAGGTCTACTGGACGATGATCGGCGGACAGCTCGTCTTTCGGGCGGACGCCGGCGTCACGGCCCCCCCTGCTGAAGCCCACCGCCTGACCTGATCAGGACCAGCGTGGCCTTCGGGGGCGTCAGAGTGCTCTGACGCCTTTTCCTTCGTCCACTCCACAAGCGCGCAGGGCACCGCCGGTCAAAATGAACCCGGGCGATACGACGCGCCCTTTCACAAGGATTCCGGTTCATCCGTGGTGAAACCACGGGCCAATCCGAGCGGACGTGCAACGTTGCCCTGCAGAGCGGGCAGGAAAAACGGTGACGAAGACGCGTGGAAGCACCGGAGCGGACGAAACGGAACATCCGGTTTCCGGATCATCCCGCTACTGACTGGTAACTGCTCCGCGGGGACCTGGCCTTGGCGCAGCGGGTAAAGTAGGGGGATCTCCGACGACGCTTGCCCGAACTGCAAGAAATTGGAAGCCACCTGGTCAAAGTGCTCGCTGAGCTACAGGAGATCAAAGCGCGTCTGAGGCTAAACAGCACAACCCTGAATCAATCTCCGGGCCAGGACAAGCCCTGGGTTCCAAAGAGTATCTGGCAGAGTCTCGTTCGCGTCTTTCGCAACGATTTTTTTATGCCCACCTTCTCATGTTGCGTCGCTGCGGAGGCATTGTGAACAGACTGCAAATGGCACTGATTTTCCTGCTTTGTCTGGTCGGCAACCATGCTCAGGCGACGACAAGTCAAGCTGGTAAAGCAGGAGCAGGGTTTAAGGAGCCGCGGTATCTGATTAGCAATTGTGTTGGGCGTCAAGGGGTAAAGGTCGAGGGGTGGGCAGTGGTTGTACCGGCACACACGACGTGCCGGCACAACGCACGACCCACCTCCTCGGTTGAGAAGGCGGCAAGGCGTAATGTCGGCCAGGGAGCAGGTTGAACATGCCAGGGGATCTGATCACGTACCCTGGCATTCAGGTAGACCAGCAATTTGCGCATACAGGCGACCAGCGCGACTTTCGTCGGTTTGCCCTTCTGGATCAACTGATCAAACACGGTCCTGAGCGTTGGATTCCAGCGCACCGCTGAGACCGCTGACATGTACAGCACTTGACGCACCTCAGCGCGTCCACCCCAGATTTTTCGGTGACCACGGGCTTTGCCACTGTCCCGGTTGAGTGGGCAGGGCGCCAACCAGGTTGGCAATCTTCTGCCTGGAGAGCGAGCCCAGCTCGGGAAGTTGAGCAAGCAACGTGAATGCCATGACTGGACCGACCCCTGGTGCCGACGTCAGCATGGTGTACGTGGCCTGGAACTTCGGATCGCATTGCACCGCTTGTTGCAAGGCCTGGTCGAGCTGTTTTCGACGTCCTTCGAGCTCTCCGATCACCTCTTGTAGATTAGCCTGTACATACGGATCCCGACTGCTGTGCAGTCGGTTGCGTTCCATGGTCAGGAGATCAACGACCTGACGTCGGCGGGCCAGCAATGCCTCCAGCGCGCGTTGCGACGCATCTCCAGGCACTTGGACTTCGGGTTGCAGGGTCTGAGCAAACCGAGCCAGCAGCACGGCATCCAGCCGGTCTGTTTTCGCGTGCTGGCCGAGTGCACGAGAGAAATGACGGACCTGACGTGGATTCAAGACTCGTTGCGCAGTAGAGGGGTAAGAGGGAGAATGGAGGGTGTTGCGCGTCGAGCGACTGAGCCAGCGGCCCCGTTCCTTTGAATCTTTCTGTGGGTTGAGCCCAAGTGAATTTCGGGAGCTGACGACCCAACTTGAACCCCTTTGGGAGAGAGCCCATCGCCGGTCCCTCCTGCGAGAGGGACGGCAACGCCGGATTGGAGCAGGGCGACAGTTCAAGCTCGATGTTCCTCACCGATTGCTGCTGACCCTGGTCTACCTCCGCCATTCCCTTCCGATGCATCTGTTGGGTGTGCTGTTCGAGATGGATGCCGTCAACGTCTGTCGCAACATTCATGCCCTCCTTCCCCTCCTGGAGCAGGCTTTGCCTGCTCCTCTCCGGGCACGGACGCTCAACACCCAGAAAACTGAGGGTGCGACATCCCAGCGTCGGCTGCGCACCCTCGAAGATGTTCTGGAAGCCTTCCCTGATCTTGCTGACCTGATTGTCAATGGGACAGAGCGGCCTCGAGGACAGCCGAAAAGAAAGAAGGGTGACGGGGCAGGGAAAAAGGCGGTGGGACGCCCGAAAGACAAGAAGAAGTTCTACAGCGCGAAGAAGGGCACGCACACCCTCAAGACCCAGATCACGGTGACTCCAGAAGGGCACATCGTCCATCTGAGCGCAACGGCTCCCGGTCGCCTCCACGATATGAAGCTTCTCAAGCAATCGAGGTTGTTGCCCCGGCTGCCCCGAGGCAGCCGTCTGTGGGGTGACCAAGGCTATACCGGACTGGAAAAGCTTTGTCCGCAGCACGAAGTCATCGTGCCCAGGAAGCGATTCAAAGGGGGCTGTCTTTCCGTGGAGGACCGGGAATTGAATCGGCAGATCTCCAAGGTCAGAATTGCGGTGGAGAACGCGCTGTGTCGGGTGAAGAAGTTCCGAGTCTGCCGCGAGTTCTACCGCAACGCTCCCCAGCGGCACGGCTTGTTCTGGGGATGCGTCACCGGTTTGGTCAATCTCCGCCACGCCTCACGGGCACCACAGTTCACCTAGCGGCATCACAAGAGGGCAGGCGAAGGGTAGACCCTTCGCCTGCTCCCTTCCCTCTCAACTACGCAATTGATCTTCAGATGTGGAGTGGGAGCGTTTGGGACCCCTGTTGCCACCCCTCACCGGCCAGGGACGCCCGTATCTTTAGCATCGACCCATTGTTAGCGGCATCGTGTGGGTTCTACGAACGGGTGCTCCAAGGCGAGACGTTCCTGAACGATTTGGTAAATGGACGACGATCCATAGCCGCTTCCGTCCGTGGACTGCTCAAGGCATTTTGCAGAAGGTGTGGGCTGAGCTTCAGCGGCAGGCTGACCTGAAAGGCCAGCTCGACTGGTCAATGCACTTCGTGGGCGGTACGGTGGTGCGTGCGCATCAATGCGTGGCTGGCGCGGGGTGCTGGAGGGCCATGACTTGCGACAGGCAGGGGTTCACTGGCTGTCACGGTAAATCTCATCGCTTTCAAGAATGTCCAAACCCATGATTCCGCTCGCCTTTCCCGTACCACAGGGCATCTTCCTCTCAACGACGACAAGGAGACCTATGAACTTCGATTTTCTCGGGATCAACGTTCCACAGGTGCATTTTGACCTTGCGCTTGACGTGCTGAGTCGCATCTTCGGGTTCGGTGTGGGTGATCGGACCGATAACTGGGCGTTCCTTCACGCAGCCAACCTCAAGGTCGAACTGTTCGGTGACGGTCCGTACGTTCCTGCGGACCGTCACCAAAGCGTGATCCCAATGATCCGCACTCATGACCTGAACCGTACCCTGGACCATCTGCACCGTGATCCGGCCGTGAACACCACACTCACCGCCGAGCACCTCACACCGCTTGGGCGCGCCACGTACCTTCGCCTACCTGGCGGCGCAACCTGGGCCCTGCTCGAAGAAGTCGATCATGCACACGACAGCACTGGCGCACCTCCAACCGTCGCGGCGCTGGAACTTCGCTGCGCCCATCCCGCGCAGTACCTGTCCTTTCTGACGGAGACGCTCGACTTCCAGGTGCGCGTCAACTCGGCCGGCCACGTGGTCGTACAGCAGCACCCTGACCGCCCGCGTCTGCTGCTCGAGGCCGCTCCAGAGCGGCTCACGCCCGTTAAGTACCGCACGCAAGCACCGTTTTACCTCAGCTTCAGCACCACCGACGTTGACCGTGACAGTCGGGTGCTGCTTCGGGCGGGCCGGCCGCTTGTCTCACCACGAACGACGCACGCTTGGGGCGGCACCGACGTCATCTTGCTTGACCCGAACAATGACCCGATTCAAGTGGTGCAGTACCCCACGACCTAGGCAGCTCCATCGACGCCATAGCTATGGATGGGGCAAGAAAACCGCGATTGAGGTCGGCGTGCTGCTGCTGCCCCCGGGGGTCTTGCGGATCGCCTTATGCCGCCCGGCCTGAACGTGGCGTGCACAGCACACGATCGGGGCGGCCTGGATGCACCGGCACCGTGCGGCTCTACGCCTGCTGCCTGGTCCAGCAGGCTCAGGGAAGGGGACAGGAAGCCGCCAAACGCCCGTTGCCAGCTTCGAGGAATTGTCATGCCAAAAGCATCGCTGACGCGGCAACCTGCGCCTACACGGCCTTGAACTCTGACAGAGTCCTGTCAGGCGCGTCCGTTCTGCACAGGAAGGTCGAGGTGAGCCACCGTTGGTTCAACCGTTTCCGCCGTATCCATACGCGCTGGGAGAAGCGTCAAAACCTGTATCCGGGCTTTGCGCTTGCCTCATCAGCTGACGCAGACCCGGCCCCGTTGCACCACTGAAAACATCTTCCGGAAAGGCTCTTAAGGGCGGCCTTCACGAGGTCGGAACTGACGGGAGGGGTCATCTGCGTACCTCCAACACGAAGTTGCTGAGCTGTTGAGGGTTACGCAAAGCACGGATTGCTGCACCCAAAGGATGTGCACTACATTCCTCCCCATGAAGTTGAGCCCGCATGTGCATGCCTTCGTCCGTCAAGCTGAAGAGCAGACTGGAGAGCAGTTCCAGCCACAGTACGTCTTTGCATTCGGGGACAGTCCCGCTTTGAAAGACGAGTTGCTTGCCCTTGTTCTCTACGGCGAAAAGCGGGCAACGGCCACACTCGTCGAGGGTTTTGCCTTGGACGGAGAGGCAGAACCGCAGCCGGGAGACGTCTCAGTTGTCCTGGACGGACGGGGAACGCCCAGGGCCATCATTCGAACGGTAGAGGTGAGGCGCGTCCCCTTCGCCGCTGTTGACGCAGCGTTTGCATGGGACGAAGCAGAAGGGGACCGTTCGCTGGAAGTCTGGCAAGAAGGGCATAGACGCTACTTTGGTCGGGAAGCCCAGCGGCTGGGCATTGAATTCAACGGCGAAAGCCTCGTGTTCTGCGAGCGGTTTGAGCTCGTCTATGCCCCTCCCCCGCCACAGGGCTGAGCCACAGGAGTGCCCTCCCGCCCGTGCGGTACGGGGGAGGGCAGCCACCCTCAAAGTGGCACGGTGAAGGTGCGGTGCAGGTCTGGCAGCACGGCCCCGAGGGGTCCCGGCAGCCGCTGCCCGTTGAGACGCGGTGGACGGCGGCGAGCTGACCGCCCTGCTGGACGGAGTGGTGCCCCGCATCAACGACCTGGTCCGAAAGGCTGCCTCAGATCAAACGCACCTCGGCCCGCGAGCTGGTGATCCTGGTGCCAGCCGTGCTGCTGCGTCGGTCCATCAGCCTGTGCCGCTCTATCTCCCGGCGCAGGCCCTGCGCATCCTGGCACGTGATCTGGTGGCCTCCACGGGCGGGGTCAAACCCCGACTGCAGAAGTATGGCCCGAACAGCTTGCATGACCTGCCTGCGCGGGCGCGACCTACTGGGCGATAAAGAAGGAAAGAACGGCGGGCCATAGAAAGCCAGGGGCGAATGCAGGGCCCATACCCTTTCTCTGTGAGTTCCACCTATCAGCCCGTAACGCCATCAAAGAAGGTCCCCTGCTCCAGCTTGAGCTCGTCGCGAGGGGCTTTTTCATTTCTTCCCTGAATTTCCCAAAGGTCCCTCAAACTTTCAGGAGGGCAGCCGGGGGATACGCGATCTGTACAGCAAACCGCTCCCGGTTGAACGGTTCCCGGTATTCAGGGATCAGGCCCACCGTATTCTCCGCCCAGGTGTGCCCCTGCACCCCTGCGGGGTGCGCGCCAGGCCGCTGATGAAGGCTGCCGGAAAGCCCCTCCGCTGCAACGCACGGTAACTGAGGTACGCGCGTGTCTTCCCCGCGCCGCGCTTACGCAACCCCGGGTACAGCCGTGCTGTTAGCTACGCAGCCGCGTCCAGCAGGCCACTCAGGGCTTCCGGGCTCAGGTCCGCGCTCTACCGTGCCTTTGCCGGCCAGCGCTGCAGATGCGCCCGGGGGTCGTCTCCCACACGAAGCGCGCGGGAAGTTGCGAATGCGTCGCGCAGCAAGCGGAGTACCCAGACGCTCAGGCTCAACCGGCGCGCCCAGGGATTCTGGGCGCTGCCGTTCATGCTGCTGGCCCTGGAAATCTCAGTGAGACTCCCGCAAATCCTGCGGCATACCCGGGAAGCGGGCACCTCCCGGCAGGGACAGGGCGATCCATGTTCCCATTGGCATGAGGGTGGGGCGTTCGTACGTGGGGCATTTTTCCGAGGCAGTTTCTTTCGTTCGCTGTTCGCTCGTGGTGTTTCCCTCAGGGGGAAGGCGTTTACTTCTGGAACTCCTTCCCCAGGAGATAGGGGAACATATTACCGTTCCTGCGAGGCATTATGCGGGGCCCCTGGTCTTTGCGCCTTCTCGGCGAGGCCCACCTTCTGCTGGGCTGGGCCGTCTCGCCGCCGAGACGGCCCAGGAGTGCCTGAAAGGCCCGCGCCGCCTACCTGCGCGGGGTATCGCCAGGAGTCTGGAAGAAGTGGGCTGTGCGGGATGAACAGCGTCCCATTGACCCACCAGAGGTAAGTCCAGAACGGGAATTTCCGGTGGGAACCTCACATCTGTCGGCAGGAGTCTGGAATTCAGGCGCTTGGTGGGTATCGCCAGGAGTCTGGAATTGCTCCGTCCCTTCTCTCGGCAGGAGTCTGGAAAAGGCGCTGAAACTTCCGTGTACACCACTCTTCAGGGGCGCACCGCCCACCATCGGCAGGAGTCTGGAATTTGGGAATCCAGCTATCGGCAGGAGTCTGGAATTCGGGAGTCCAACTGTCGGCAGGAGTCTGGAATTCGGCTTCTCAGCTCCCCTCAGATTGGCTGCAGGACCAGTCAAAGTACCGGCAGGAGTCTGGAAAAGCTATCGGCAGGAGTCTGGAATTTGGGAATCCAACTGTCGGCAGGAGTCTGGAATTTGGGAATCCAACTGTCGGCAGGAGTCTGGAATTGAGCCCCAGAAGTATCGGCAGGAGTCTGGAGAAAAGACGAGAAAAGCCGCCGCTCAGGCACCGAGACTGTTTCCTTGATGATGATCATTCAATCTTTATTTCTTTTTCTTTGAAGATATAATCAATCATGGGGAATGAGCCTCCCGAACGTATCAGTGAACTGGATCTGAGCCGCATCGGCGTCATCAGCGTCCTGCGCAACCTTCCAATAACTGCAACGGAATGGGAAGAGGAATTCCAGATCGGATCCATCGAATACCGGGTCAAAGGCCGTGCAGCGCTTGGACGTCCGCACGGCATCGATGCCGACGTCCTGCTGGCCGTTCAGACGCTCTTTTTCTGGGCAGGGTGTCCTGACAACGGTCTGGTGGAGACCACGCCCTACGGCCTGCTGAAGCTAAGTGGACACGGAACCAACGGGGAAATGTACGCGCGTCTTAAAGAGAGCCTGCTGCGTACCGAGGGTGTGCGCTGGACCCACAGCCGCTACGAGTGGAATACCGCGCGCTCACAGGCCAAAATCGAGACAAGCATCACCGGTCTGTTCTCACAGGTCGACATGCGCGAAGCGCTCCGAACGTCCGTGGGAACGCAAGAACTTGACCCTGAGGCCACGCTGCGCATCTACCTGACGCCCGCCTTCGCCTCCAGTATCCGAGCAGGCGCTTATCAGTTGCTGGACGCGGAGATGCTCGAACGCCTGGGTCAACCTGGAGCGCGCAGCCTCTACCGCGTCTTACAGGCCCACCGCGTACAACTGGACGGCTCTCTGGCCGGAGAGCTGAGCGTCACCCTCAGCGACTGGCTCTCCGCATGCGGCATCACCGGGCGCATCGACAGTGCCAAAGACACCCTGCACCGGGCCCATGAGCGCATGATCCAGAACGGCTACCTGCGTGACGTGGCGTGGGCCGGACGCGGCATGAAGACGCGCCTGACGTACTACTTCCACAGGACCCACGCTGATCCCGAACTGGTGGCGCTCCTTCTGGAACAGGGGGTGACCCGCCCCGTCGCTGAAGCGCTTGTGACCGATCATCCTGACCGTATCCGGCCTGCCGTTGAAGCCGTCAAAGCGCGGATGAGCAACGGTTACGTTCCACGGAGCCGGGCCGCTGTGATGGTCGATGCAGTTCGGCGCCCGGACCGCTATATCGAAGAAAAAAAGCCAGTGCTTGTCAGCACGGCCGCCGGCACCAGAGCGGGGTCCGCTCCACGCCGCAAGGCGGCCGTGCTGGGCCAGCAGCTTCCCCTGCTGACCGTCCCGGAACAACCTGCAGATCGCCGCGAGGCGCTGATCAGCGCCTTCAAGATGCTGTTCCGGCGGGATCTGACGGCAGACGAACGTGAGGGGTTGAGCGCGCTTTCCGAAGAAGGCATGACGGCCCTGAGCAGTGCCCTGATGGGCAGAAAAAAAGACCTGGTCCTGGCGATGCTGGGGGGTCTAGGCCCGCTGGACTGACCGTTACCCTCATGGGTACCGCTGTGCGCTGGAGGCATCCACTTGGCCAGCAGACATGCCCGGAGGGAGCGTCTCCCAATCCAGCCGTCCCCGTACCCTTCAGGCCGAGAACACGCCCCGGTGTTCTTGATGCCGTTCAAAGACACAACTACAGTTGGGCGTTGGCTGGAACGTGCACTCCCAACGCGGAGCGCAGCCTCTCATACAGTTTGCGGATCATCCGTTCCGTCCCCCCTGCTGCGCAGCTTCGCAAGTTCACTCCGCTCCGCGAGGAAGGGCGGCGCGCCGCACAGGCCCTTCCGCCGGCAGTCCGGGTGGGTGACGACGCGCTGGGACTGCAGCAGCCCGGCTCCGTCGGAAAAGACGCCGAGACCGGCCGCGGGGCGGCCCTCCAGAAAGGCCCCCTACTGGAAGCCCACGGCGCGTTAGCCGCACAGGCCGGTCTGAAACGCGCGGGAACGGGCCTCGTTGCGGCGTGCGGAAGGCCAGCTCCCGCTGTACTTGGCCTTCAGCAGGGTGAAGTTCAGTCGGCTCCCTTTGCCCAAGGTGGAGAAAAGGGGGTGCAGCCCAGGCCGCCTGCGCGCCGAGGACCAGTGAGCGCGTGGAGTCCGGGCAGCAGGGTGGGCCTGAGGAGGCTCATGTCCGGCACCGTAAAGGGCCCCGGATGATGTGGGAATGACACGGCGGCCGCGGCGTCATGCGCGCATCATCGTCTTCCCCATAACGTGGGCCCGTCGAGGGGAAGTGCAGAGGTTTGGCGCCCCTCCGGGAGGTCCCTATGGAACGGCAAGACCCACAAGAATCCAGTCTGTCTCAGGAGGGACGGGTGTATGTCCTGCGCATCTGGCACGAAGGCGCGAACGAGGTGCTCAGCCCCAGCCCCAGCTATCCCCCGGTATGGCGGGCCTCGGTGCGGGAAGGCGCGGGCGGCCCGCGCCGCTACTTCGCCAGCATTGATGAGTGCATCGATCACCTGTACGGCGAGTTCGTGCGCCGGTAGGCGGCTTTCCCGGTTTGGAGGAAAACCCTCCTGCATCCACCTTTTGCGCTCTGCCGGTCGGGGAGCGTTCCTCAGGTGGTCAGCAGAGCGCTGAAGCGGGTGGACGGCTTCAGGCGTCTGGTCCAGGAGAGTCCACCCGGTCCGCTCGTGGGCGGGGCCTTCTCCACGAACGGTCTGCGCGCCCTCCAGTTGATCGCGGGCATCCACCCATCCGCCAGGCGGCAGCGCAGCGCCTGAAAGGCCGCCGGGCTGCCCGGCCAGGTGGAGGCCAGAGGGTGACTGGGCTGGTCTTTCGACGCGCCCTCCACGTCGAACTCGAACAAGCGCCTGCTGGGGCTGTTCCCCGGTCAGGTTGTGAACGTCGCCTACCCTATGCGGCGGCCCCCGGGAACGTCCTGGCCCTCCGGGCATTTTCCCACCTGCGCTTCCGACAGTGGCGCAAACTCGGGCCCGGAGCGGTTTGGGACCCTGGGCCGCCGCGCGGGACAATTCCTGCCACCAAAAGCCCACCACGCCGCAAATGCTCGGTATCCGGCGGAAAGTGGGCGAGCGGGGAAGCGGCGGCAAGGCCCGCGTCGTCCGTCTCGCGCAGGGCGCGTCGTACAGCAGGGTCACTGGACCGCGCCGGGCCAACGTTCTGATCCCCCACCCAGGGCCGGCGCCGACCTTTACCCAGAGCATCAGGCCAGGAAGGTGCTCCTCCCCCGCAGCTCCCGCGTCATCCGTTCACCATTCTCCCGTCCCTACCTTAACCCCATGTGAAGTGCAGGGCCCGCAGGGGCAGCTCCACTTCCGGGAGGTCACTATGAGAAAAAACGTTTTGGGCGCGTCCTTGGCCCTGGGTCTCAGCCTGCTCACCGCTTGCGGAGGTGGTTCTACTCCTGTGCCCACCCCCGCCAAACAGACCATGTGGGGCGTCGTAAGCCTCCCCGGTGGGGAAACCGGCTCGGCCCAGGCTCTCCCCTCAGGCCAGACCTCCCTTCAGCGCACCGTGGGGCGTCAGATCTGGATGGAGCGCTACGGGCAGGCCGCCCCCACAGCAGACGGGGGCGGGTTTCTCATCAAGTTCAGGCCGGGCTCGCTCGCCGCCCAGGCCGCAGAGTTGCGCGTGGGCTCCCTCACCTTGCAGCGTCAGGACCAAGGAACGTTTTTCGGCTACCACCTCTACCGCGCCGTTCGTGGTTCGCTTCAGGGCCAGGCCACGCCCGCCGTCCAAAGCGTTCTCACCGCCCTGGGGGCCCGCACCGACGTGGTGAGCGTCATTCCCAACACCACCCTGCGGGCCTTCGCCACCCCCAATGACCGCCTGCATGCGCTGCAGTGGGACCAGTCGATGATGAACATGGAGCGGGCCTGGGACGTGACCACCGGGCAGGACGTGACGGTGGCGGTGGTGGACACGGGCGTGGTGCAGCACCCGGACCTGGTGGGCAAATTGCTGCCAGGCTACGACTTCATCTCCGACGCCGCCAACGGGGGCGACGGTGACGGGCGCGACGCCAACGCCAACGATGAGGGCGGCGACTCGGGCTACCACGGCTCGCACGTGGCGGGCATCATCGCGGCCACCGCCAACAACGCGGAAGGCATCACGGGCGCGAGCTGGGGCGCGAAGATCGTGCCGGTACGCGTGCTCGGCGTCTCGGGAGGCGGGAACCTGACCGACATTCTGGAGGGTGTGTGGTGGGCGGCGGGCGGAGAGGTGGAGGGCGTCCCCACCAACGCCCATCCCGCCCCGGTGATCAACCTCAGCCTGGGCGGGGACAAGCCCTGCGACGATCTCTCGCAGCAGGTGTTCAGCGAGCTTGCGCAGGCGGGCGTGACGGTGGTAGCTGCGGCGGGCAACTCGGACGAGGACGCAGGCGGCGCCTGGCCTGCCAACTGCAACCATGTGATTACCGTGGGCGCAGTTGGGCCCGACGGCAAACGCGCGCCGTACTCGAACTATGGTGCGCGGGTCGACGTGATGGCTCCGGGCGGCAACACGAAGCTCAAGATCAGGGTGGGCGGAAAGGACTACCCTGGGGGCGTCTATTCCACGGTTAAGGATGAGGACGGGAACTACGTCTATGCGCCCTACAACGGCACGAGCATGGCGGCTCCGCAGGTGGCTGGCCTGGCGGCGCTGCTGTTAAGCGCGCAGCCGGGCATCACGCCTGCGCAGGTGCTCGCCCGCCTGCGGGGAACGGCACAAGGGCTGAGTGCCGCAGACTGCGGTGTGCAAAACGGCTGCGGTGCCGGAGTGGTGGACGCGGCGGCGGCCCTGGGCACGGCCCAGCCTGGTCCCCAGCCTACCCCTGCGCCGCAACCCCTTCCCCAGCCGCCCGCCGCACCGCTGAAAACGCTCGTGTTCGCCCTCCACCTGCGGGAAGGCAACGAAAACGATGTGGACGAGGACCTCAGCCTGTACGAGGAAATCGGTGGCGACACGCTGCGGAGCGTCTACAAGTTCGACAGCAGCCTCACGCCGGGTCTGTATGAGGCGGTGGCGTGGCAGGACCTCGACGGCGATCTGGAAATCGACGACAGCGAGCCGGTGGGGGCCTACCGGGACCTGGTTGACCTGCGGGGGCACGACCGGGGAAACGTGAACATTAACCTTCAGCCGTTCGCGGCCACGGCGGCCGGTGGGCAAAACGCACTGCGTGAGAACCTGAGGAAGGTTCTCCAGACCAAGGCCAGCCAAGCGCAGGACGAGCGGAGGCTCCGGCCGGAGGGGAAACGCGCCTTCTACAAGGGCGGTCAACCCCTCCGGTGAGGCGCCCCCCGCGGGGTTGATCCCGCTCACCTTCTCGCTCAGCCCAAAAGATATGCCGAGAAGCCAGCAAGAGAACCGTTGCCGAAAGTGTTTTCCCGTTGCCACGCTGGGCCGCTGCCCGAGTCACTGCTTCTTGGCTGGCGTAACGTACCCTATGCGCTTGAAGGTCAACCATCCCGTCTTTGAGAACAGTACCAGGAGCCTGGTGTCTCCACTGATGATGTACCGGCCCGTTGCGTTGAGCCCCTCATGCAGGGGACCAGGGGCCGCGTAGAGACAGCGCACAGTTGGAGCGGGAGGGACAGGCGCAACGCGGACGGTGGCTCGGGCAAGATCTGCGGTGATGCGGCCCTCGTAGGACCCGCAACCCACTTTTCCACCGATGCGGTCTCCCACAATCACCATCGTCGCGCCTAAAAAAGGCGAAGTGGCCCGGGAGGCTGGCGCGAAGTGGGTCAGCTCCCAGATGCCGTTCAAAGGGGCCGGCACAGTTGCCTGGGCGGTGGAAAGCGCCGCTAGGAGGGGCAGGGCCAGAAAGAAGGAACGCATGCCCCAGCATGGTTGGCCCAGATGACGCCCTTCTGATACCCATGTCCAATACCTCATCCCTCGCCCTGAAACTTCACCCCCGCCTTCCGGGGGGTGGCCGCCGTGGCACAGACGGGGCACTGCGCTGGGACTTTTCGACCTCCCCAGCAGTAAATGGGACCTGCACCTTCAGTTCGCCGACAACCAAAACATGCACTGCCCGTGAATATGCTGTTTGCATCCCCTCAAATTCCAAGGGGCAGAATGCATGAGGAGGCCCAGCATGGCCCCCAACGCAACTCCAGCGCTCCAGACAGGTGAACCTGCACCAGACTTCACAGCTCTTGACGAAAACGGCCGCCCAGTGACCCTGTCAAGTTACCGGGGACGCTGGGTGGTTCTCTTCTTCTTTCCCCGTGCGTCGACCAGTCACTGTCAAATGCAGGCCAGGCGTTTTCAGGCTTTGTACCCGGAGTTTCACCTGGCTCACGCTGCGATTGCTGGCGTCAGCGTCGATCCACGCCACAGTCAGGAGCGTTTTCGGAGCGCCTGTCAACTCAGCTTTCCTCTCGTTGCTGACGCGGACCAGGCGGTGAGCAGCGCCTATGGCGTTCTCGGCGAACCCATGCCCGAAGAAGACCTTCCCGTGACGCGCAGAGAGACGTTCCTCATTTCGCCGGAAGGCCATATCGCGTACCGCTGGGAAGGAGTAGTCCCGAACGTCCATGCCGACGAGGTGCTGGACCAACTCCGGGAAATGCAGGGGATGCCTCTTCTCCCCCGGCAAAGGCACAGGGAGAAGGAACGGCAGCCCTCGTCTTGCCTGAGGAACGGATGTGGTTTTACAGCCTGGTGCGTGGAGCGGTCCAAGAGGAAAAGAGCCTACCGGTGAACCTCCGCTTCCTCGAAGAGGGAAAGTGGTACATGCAGTTCGAGAATGGCTCCACCTACCGCATTCAACAGTCTGGTGGGCGGCTCCAGAGAGAACGCATCAGATACGGAACCAAAGTGATTCCTATATGTTGCTAGATCTATGATGAGGATTTAGATCATGTCTGGTGGGACTTAAATGGATATGACTCTCATAACCGTATGAGTGAGAATCATTATTATTCCGTATGACACGATCTTAACGACGGGCCCACGCTTCTCGGCGGGAGCCTTTCTTTTGCCCGCGGTGGTCCTGGCAGAGGTGCCCCACTCCACGGTAAAGCCCGCACGGGCGCTGGGACTGGATCTGTTCCTACATCCTTTGTCCCGGAACACACAAGGGTTTTTACGTCGTTTTGACGTCCCCAGGTAGCTTGAAGCCATGAAACGAACCGCTGTGGTGGCCGCCGCCCTCCTCTTCTGGCCTGCCCCTGGAAGCCAGGTTCTATGGCGGGCGGTGCGCTGCCGTTACCGAATGGCTACACGCCCAAGTGCGGCGACTGGTACACCATGTCTAAGAAGGGCCTGACATCATCACTCGGCACAGGGCAGGAGATGGGCTGGTATGAGATGTACACGGTCAAGCCCAGGGCCGTTAATCTCGACCGACTGGTACAGCAGCTTACCCAGCACGGCTACACGTTCGTGATGAAGTTGGACTACGGTGAGACGCAGGGGCGACGGCTAAAAAACAAAGCTGGAAGAATGCTCGATATATCTGTCCGGAAGATGGAGAACAACGAGGTCTACGTCATCCTGCGCTTGATCCAGTTCTAGCGTTGGTGGAGATTAAGGACGTTCCTTGTGAAAGGGATAAAAGATTGAACATCTTGCCTTCTTGACTAATCATCCTCTATGTCTTTCTCTGTGCCTTATTCCAAGTTAAGCGGGTAGATTCAGAAGCTTTCTACCCCTCGGCAGAGCGGTACCTTTGTCAAGCGGTTCCGGGATGCTGTGCGTGAGGGCGGGTTCGACGCCATTGATCTTCCCGAGCGGTTCACGCTTTCCAAGAAACTCAAGCGGCGCGGCAGTGATGAGACGTACGAGAAGGACATGATGTTTGAGACGTCCTCCAAGTTTGGCAAGTGGTTCGTGGGTGTGAATAAGGAATTGGCCGCTACCCCCACTCGTGGCTCTGGGAAGCCCAAGCTGACGTTGGAGAACCTCGAAGAGGGCGTGATTGACTTCAAGGCCCTGGCCGAAGAGGCGCGCCGGAAGTTGCGGAGCAGTTACGAGAAGAGCCAGAACTTCGGTAACTCGCGCAAGACTGCGGCAGCGAAGCCCAAGGACAAGCGCGCTGCAAAGAAGTAAGACACATGTACAGCGGTAACCCCCGATTTTTGGGCGGGGGTTACCGCCGTGATGCAATCGGTACGGCATTACTCTTCCTGAGCACCAAATCCCCGTGTGAGTGCCGCGAGATCCATTCCCAGTGTCTCACACAGGACTTGCACCACCATCAAGTGGTCTTCTTCCTCAGGCAACCCCGAAACCGTAATACTGCCGATGACGCCAGAGTCCCGTAACCGGATGGGAAAAGAACCGCCATTTTCAATGTAGTCCTTCTTGGACAAGCCGAACTCCTGTTCTAGCGTGGTGCCACGCCGCCGCAGACCTACGCCTACGCCATACGAACTGGTGTGGAAGCGCGCCACCGTGTTGCGTTTGCGACGAATCCACTCGGCGTGGTCGGGCGTTGAGTTGGGTAAAGCCGCGTAGAACAGGGGGTGCGAGAACAGGCGGATGTCAATCACAACTGGCTTGTCTTTCGTTCGTGCCAGTTCCACCAGACGGGTGCCAATCTGCCAGGCGGTATCGGCGTCGAAGCGGTCGAAGACGAGGTGCTGTTCCTGCGTTGCGAGGCTACTTGACAATGACGGAGAGGGAGAGGTCACGCTGCACTGTAACCACCTCCCGGAGGCAACTGGTGGGGAGCGTATAGCCTTCAGCAGGACAGCGCTTTCTGACTGCACAGTCTCTCGGAGGTCCTTCGCGCAGCCAACTGGCCAGCACGTGGAGCCGGCGGAGGTGCTGGAGGTGATTGGCGCGCCGTTTCTCTCTCCCCCAGAAACTTCACCTCCGCCTTATGGGTGGGGAACTTTTGCGGGCGGTGATTGCTCCCCAACGGCACCCCCCCCACGCTTCTGGGGACCCGCTATTGATTTGGACTTCGACTCAAAAAATGTTTGGGCCCCAGGACGTATAGGCGTACCACCCTCCACCGACAAGCAGCAGCAGCAAGAACCGAAGGTAGACGCTCTGCCGGGCCTTCTGGCGTTCGAGGGGTGAGGGTGGACCCGACGATGGGGGAACTCGCGCCGGTCTTCCCAAACGCCCCAACCGGAACATTCCCCAAATGAGCAGTCCAGCGGTGAAGAGGCCAATCAGGGCCACCGTACGAACTTGTTGGTCGTTCTCGGAGCCTGCCAGGCCCCACACGGTGATGTAAAAGACGACATTGACCGAGAACAGCAGGAGGGCGATCCCACCTGCCTTCAACCCCAGGGTGAGGCAGCCTGTTCTCTGGGGTGGTGAGGGCTCAGACATAGCTCAACGTACTTTCTAAAAAGACAAGCAGGAAGCCCCCTGGTAGGGGTGAGCCTTCAGAACACTTCACCCGCCATGAAGGAATGATGGGGCGGTGGTGTGCGCACAACGCAAGCGTCTCCGTTCCAGATGTCCCCCTGGCAATATCCTGATCCCATGCCGCGCGAGAAGACCCCGGGCCTGAACTGCACTGGGAAGGTGCAGTTCAGGCCCGGGGGACATAGCCAGGTTGGCCAGGCGCTTCGAGCAGGCCAGACTGCTGTACAACGCCCTCCTCCAGGAGAGCCGCATTTGAAGGCTCATGCGCTCTACCTCTGCGCCATGGAGGCCAAACGTGCCTGGCATGCAGAGGGCAGCCGGATGATCCGGGAACCGGGTCCCGAGGACACCTGGCCGAGCAAGCTGAAAGCCCAGAGACTCCGGGAACTGAAGGGGATCTCTGGGCAGTTCAACGAGGCCAGGCAGTCTTGCTCCTTCTCCCAGTGCGACCTGCAACCATCACGGACGCTTCTCGGACCTCCTCAACACCCATGTGGTCCAGAAGCTCGCCTCGCGTGAGGCCACGTTGACGCTCAAGCGGGGCTTGTCCCGCTTCAAGGCCTTCTCCCCGCCCCTCGGCTCGGTGGAAGGCGAGTTCGGCGGACCTGATGTTTCAGTCTGCGGAGGCGACGTTGCGGTGGAGCGGCCTCAAGCTCGGCCTGTTGTACGACGGGTCGGACGCCTACCATGTCCACGCCTTCCAGAGCCGCTGCAAGTACGTGAGGTTGCTCCGCAAGGTCATCAAGGGCAAGGTGCGGTACTTCGCTCAACTGGTGCTGGAAGGCTCTGCCTTCCAGAAGCGTCCTGGCAAGGTGGCCAACGGTTGCGTCGTCGGGTTGGATATCGGCCCTTCCAGCCTGGCGATCGTGGGAGATGACGCTGCGCTCCTGACCAGCTTCTGCGGACCCTTGAAGAAGGACGACCGGGAGATCCGGCGACTGTTCCGCAAACTCGATCGTCAACACTGGGCGAACATCTTGGGCAACTTCACGAGCGATGGACAGGTCAAGCGCGGCATCAAGCTGAGCTGGCGCTCCTCACGAGACTATGGGCGAACTCGGTTCAAGCTCTTGGAGATGCAGCGCCGTCTGGCCGAACACCGCAAGACCTTGCACGGCAAACCCACCAACGACCTCCTGGAGCTTGGCAGGGTCTTCCGAACCGAGAAGCTGAGCACGAAAGCCTGGCAGAAGGTCTTCGGGCGTTCTGCCGGCAGGAACGCCCCTGTGATGTTCTCCATGCTGCTTCAACGCAAGGCGGAGAGAGCCGGCGGCCAGGTGCAGTGGACCGGTTCCTGGGGGACGGCACTCTCCCGGCACTGCATCTGCGGGGCCAGGAAGAAGCCTCGCTCTCAACGGGTCCACACCTGTACTTGCGGGGTGGATGGGCTTCAGAGGGACCTGCGCTCGGCGTACCTGGCAAGACATACGGAGAGCGACACCGTGGGTTGGAGGGATGTCCAAGCATCCTCCGAGGGGGCGGAAGTGTGCCTGGGATCGGCCCACCAGCACCTCGGTGCTCTACAAGCTGCGCGTGGAAGACCACGGTCCTCCCACCCCTCACGGGATCAGGGCGGCTCGCTCAACCTGGAGGGCTCAACGCTCCGCCCGTCGACCAAGGCCCACATTGTGGGAGAGGGCAGATGGGCAGACGAAAACCCAAGCCTTGAAGCGTGGGGGGATCTCGGTCTGAGGTTCACCGTGGCTCCTTCAGGCGGGCAGGGCATGGTGATGGCTGGTGTGTGTCAGCCCGAACAGGCCGCATTCTTCGGGGTCTTCTGTGGGCAGGCGTCCGCGGTCGAGGACCGCTTCGAGGTGGCCGGGTTGTTGCGTCCACGTCAAGCCGAACGGCTGGCGCAGCCGGTCGACCAGTTCATATCCAGCGTTGTGCCGGGTGCCGCGCAGGGGCCGCCCGAACTCGCGCTCCGCGGCTTCGTGGTCGCCCAGACCGGCAATCGGGGTGGTGGGAATCATGTCCATTTCGGCACCCACGCCCAGTGGGTGAAGGGAAGGAGCGCCCGCCTTCCCGCCGTGGGGAGCGTCTTTTTCTCTGGGGCGAGTAGGACAATGGAGTTATGAGAAGCCCTCTGCTCAACATGCAACTGTTGTCTGGCGCGTCCGTTGTGGCTGCGCTGGCCTCCACGTTCCTTTAAGAATGCAAGGCACCTTCCGGCAGGGCAGACGGTGGCTGGAGACCATGAGGGTGACGCGGGTGGTACCTCGGTCCCGCCGAAGCCATGTGCGGCCGCAGCTGAGGCGCGAACCCGCTCATGCGGGGTCTGGTAACCGTGCACGCCGATGGGTACGGGCCGTCCGTCACGGTCTTCCTGAACATGAGGGCCCTGAAGCGTGGCCGGAATTCAGCGACGCTGCGTCCCTGAGTTGCGCGCGGGCCTTTCCTTGGATCTGTCGGCAGCCCGTGGACGCGGAGTACTGGTACACGGTGGAGATGCAGCCGGTGATGCTCGGGTTGCTGCTGTTGGCAGGGGAGACATTTATCGTCGTGGCCGCGCGCCTTGTCAGGCGCTGAACTTCTGAGGGCAAGGACAACCCCCCTTCGAGAAGGGGGGTGTTGGCCGTTCCAGGCGCGTTGGTGCAGGGCTCTCGGCACGTGCTTGGACGTTTTTTCGGTGGGGCAGCGCAAAGCTGCGCCTTGTCACGGGCGCGGCCTTGCGTTGGTGGAGGGCATTCCACGCGGGAATGCCGCCCTCGCCTCTGCGTTACTCCCAGTCGAAGTTGAGCTGCCCCTGGGTCACGCGTGAAGTTCCGGTGACGGTGGTGGTGCTGGACGCGCCGCCGTAGCGGTTGAGAACGCTGGCAAAGGCGTCCAGCACCGGCGCAGCCATCTCCTGCATTTCGGGGTCTTCGAGGACCGTTTCAGCTGGGTTACCGCGCAGCTGACCTTGGAGTTTTTCGAGCAGCCCCTCTCCGGTGAATTCCTCACTGGGTGCGGGGGACCAGGAGAAGGCGGCGTTGCCGGACGTGAGGTTGCTGCCGGTAAATTCCTCGTTGTCCGCAAGCGTCTCTTCTGCGTTCAGGGCTTTGTCCAGGGCGGCCTGGCTGAAGGCCGTGATGAGGTAACCGTCCTTGAAAGCGGTGTGCAGGGACACGTCGTCGAGCTGCTTGGGATCGAGCAGGGCAAGCAGGGGCGCGAGGGCGGCGTCTTCCTTCTTTTCGCCCATCTGGCTGGTCAGGGCGTGCAGTTCGGTGAAGCTGCTGCGTAGGGCGGCGTTGACGCTCTGGGTCAGGCGTTCCGCGTGGGCGCGGGCCGCCTCCTCGTCGGTGACGTTCTGGAAGGTGACGATGGAGGAGAGGCCGGCGAGGACGCCGGTGCGGGCCTGCCCGCCCGGCAGCGCGTCTGCGACGGTGATTTGGGCGCATTCGTCGCCGAGGTAGCGGCTCTGCGCTTCGAGTTCGGAGGCGAGCTGGGTGTCGCTGAGAAAGCCTGTCGGGTCGATGAGATCGATGCGGGTGAGCCAGCGTCCGAGGTACGCGCCGGTGCCGGAATCACAGGCATTAACGCTCACGCTGGTGGCGTCTGCGGGGAGGACGCGGGTGATCTCAAATTCCGGGCGGGTGTGGGTGAGCAGCGCTCGCAAAGCCGCGTCTTTCCCTGCGGGATTGACGGCGAGGACGCTGCTGGCCTGGAAGCCCGCTTCAGTGCTGCTCAGGCCGCCGCGCCACTGCCCCAGGGTATCCACCGCGTCAACGATGGGTGAAAACAGGCGCGGGAGGCCAATTTCCTGGGCGAGCGTCTGGCGGATGAGCTTCGCGCCCGCGGAGAAGTTCAGGTACGCGCTGAGTTCGGCCTTTCCAGCCTGCTGGGCGGGGGCGCTGTACGCGGCGCTCTCGCCGAGGCGGGGTCCGGCCTTGCCGCTGAGCTTGCCGAGGTAGTTCATCAGCAGGTTCTTGTCGCCGCTGATATACACCAGGTCGCCGGTCTGCCCGACGAAATCGCCACCGTCACGCGCAAAGCCGTACCGGCCGACGCGGGCAGTGGGCTCAGGGATGGACGCGAGGTCCTGGAAGTCCTCGTTGATGCCGCTGTCCACGCGCATGACCACCAGGTAGTCCAGGGCGTAAGGGCCCTTGCCGCTTCCGACCGTGAACAGCCCCAACGTGGCTTCGTTGAACAGGGAACCGTTGAGGTAGGGAAGCAAGTTCTGCGCCGTGTTGGTGAGCTTGTTCAGGGGCGCGGGCAGTGCGTCGAGGGTGTCTTCGAGGACGTTCAGAACGCGGGTGGCGGTGGTACCGAAGCCCTGGGTTTCGAGGGTGGCGACCGCACCGGCGGGCAGGTTGGCGCTGAGGCTGTTCGCTCCGGCAGTGGAAGTAAGCAGGGCACCGAGAATAAGCAGTTTCTTCACACCATTATCCTAGCTCGCAAGTGTTACATATGCACATTTAGAACAGTCGTCCGAATTCCGCTGCCCGTGGAGGGGCAGCCCTCACGGCGCCGTTCTCCCCCATGCGCCTTCCAGTTTGCTCGCCGGTCTTGGTCAAGAAGAAGTCCGCACCTGGACACCTGCGCGAACTGTACTTCGGGGAATATTCACAGGCCACCCACAAGCTGTCCGAGACGTGACCTGGCCTTGTCGGCCTGAGATCTCAGGAGCAAATGGTGCTGTGTTAAACCCCCGGATCTGGGTTTCACGATTGGCGCCGTGACCCCATTCCTCCGGCAGATCGAAGGGCAGCCACTTCTTCCCTTCTGCACGAGGATTTCCTGCAAGGCATGGTGAAGGAAAGCAGCTGCAAGCCTGGATCAAGCAGGAATTCGGCAAGGACGTTTAGCTGGGACGGACCTAAGAGTTCAGGCACGCCGCTTGGTTCTCGCCGCAAAAACCACGCCCCCGACACGTCAAGGGGGACGAGGAAGCCAAGGAGGCCTTCAGAGTCGGAGAGGAGAAGCTCCGCATCGTGGAGCTTCTCCTCTCCCGTGTCCCCCTGTGGGCGATGGACGAACATCGTCTGGGCTTGCAACCCATTCTCCGTACGGTGTGGGGACCAACAGGAAAGCCGCTGGTCTGTCCCGTCCACCCGCGCTACGAATGGCTCTATACCTACGCGTTCGCCAACCCGCAGAGCGGGGAAAGCCGGTTCTGGCTGGTGCTGGTCCTCCACAAAGAAGCGTACCAAGCCGTGATGTCCACCCTTGCCAACAGTGTGGGAGCGGGTGAGGACTGAAGTTGCTCCGGTTGAGTGGAGGGTGAGTTAGGGATGACCGACACTGGAGGTCATCATGCCCAAGGCCCGAGAAATCTATTCCACCGAATTCAAGCAGGAAGCTGTCAGGCTCGTCAAAACCACTGGAAAAAGTTGTGCTGAGGTTGCCCGTGACCTGGGTCTTCCGCCTCACGACGTCGTTCGCTGGCGGCAACTTCAAGAGAAGCAGGACCAGGCCGGCCGTCCCGCGTTCCCTGGGCGCGGCGTTGCCGCGCTCAGTGCTCAGGAAGCCCGCCTGAAAGCGCTCGAGCGAGAACTGGAAATCACGCGCCAAGAGCGGGACATCCTAAAAAAGGCGCTGGGCTTCTTCGCCAAACAGCCCTGATATTCCAGTTCATCGACACGTACCGACATGAGTTTCCAGTGGACCGGATGTGTCAGGTGTTGGATGTCAGCCGGAGTGGATATTACGCGTGGCGAGGAAGACCAGGAAGTGAACATACCCGGGAGGATGGTGTGCTGCAAGGGAAAATCAAGTTCTACTTCGAGCGAAGTCGGGATACCTATGGCACGCCCCGCCTGAAAGTGGACCTGGCCGAGGAAGACGGGCTTCAGGTCAGCCGGCGCCGAATTGGCCGGCTGATGAATACAGCGAATCTCAAGGTTCGTTGCAAGCGAAAGTTCCGCACGGCGACGCAATCCAAGCATGAACAGCCGGTGGCCGAGAACATCTTGAACCGTGACTTTTCTGCGTCTGGGCCGAACCAGAAGTGGACGACTGACATCACGTATTTACCCTGTACCGATGGCTGGCTGTATCTGGCCACCGTCATGGATCTGTACTCGCGGAAGATCGTCGGCTGGGCGATGCACGACCGTTTGGAGACCGTGTTGGTCACGGAAGCGTTGCAGATGGCGCTGAGTCGCCGACAACCAAGCGCTGGTCTACTCCATCACTCGGATCGTGGAAGTCAATATGCCAGTGCCACCTACCGTCAGGCGTTGCAGCGCATGAGCAGGAAAGGAAATTGTTGGGATAACAGCGTCCAGGAAAGCTCCTTCGCCACTCTCAAGACTGAACTGGCACTGAGCAAGGCGCGAGTTCCTCGCGCCTCAACGAGGACAGAGGTCTTTGAATGGATTGAGGTGTTCTACAACCGGCTGCGCCGTCACTCATCACTCGGGTACCGCTCCCCGGTCGCTTTCGAGGAGCACATCCCCATCCCAAACTGACCCTCCGCCAAGGTGTTGCAATTTCAGACCATCATGTCCTCGTCGTTCAGGACAGCGGGAGATTTCATTTCCCTGCACGGCAGGGACATCCAAAAGGCGTGCAAACCCTGACCTTGCCGCCGTATGCCCCAGAGCTGCAACCCGCCGAACGTCTCCGGGCCTTGACCGATCACACCGTGATCAATCGCTGCTTTGACACCCTCCAAGACTTCACACAGACCCTCACCCAGCAGTGGGCTTGCTTAGCGACGCAACCCGGTCTTCTCACACAGCATACCCTCTTTCACTGGTGGCCTCTGCCCAGGAATTGATCGGAGTCCGTATAAGGTTTTTGTTCTTGTTGGCAGCGGAGCATTTTTGTGAACCGAGCCTGTGAACAAGCCGCACCGGACCGTACACACAAAAGCCTCAAAGAAGAGCGGGCGACCTTGCTGCTGCTCTCCCTTTACTCTGCCACTGCGTGTATCCCTACTGCTCTACGTACGGCTCGCTGAGGTGCAGCTGGCCGGATTGCTCCCGGATGAACCCCTGCAACGGCTGAGGCCTGGGCGTCCCTTTCACGTCGCGCAACCGAGTTAGCGTCTCGAACGAAACCTGTAAGGTCAACGTCGCGTGCGGCCCGATCTCTCCCGGCAACACGTGGTCACGTTGCACGAACTGGACCCAGGGCAAGGACGGATCAATCAGGGATGCGGGCTGCTCCCCCATCAGCACGCCCATGTCCACAATCCATACTGGGTGCGCAGAGAGATTGGTCGCCTTCACCTGAAGGCAGGACACGGTGTGGATGGCCGAGGTCGCCATCAAGGTCTTGCGGCAGATGATCTGAAAAACCATGTTCCACAAGGTAGAGGGGCGTGGAACTGTTCCTTTTGGGAGTTGAACGAACTTTTGGAAGTTGCTTAGCTGTCTTTTGTTTCACGGGTGAGAACGGCCCTCGGTGCTCGGGTGGCTCAGGCGTCATCTCTGGCTGCCATAAGCCCTCCTGGGCCGTTCCTGTGCGCCCCAGGTAGCGCGCAACACGGCGTTTTCTGCCCCCAACTTGCCACTGCCGGTTCGCTCCGTTGAGGGGAAGATCCCCCTGGTTTGCGGCTCCGCGTTGTTCTGGCTGTCCTTGCTCACAACCTTGGTACGCCCTAAACGGTGTTGGCGGGATTGGGCTGCAAAGCGTGCGGCTGGGCCGTAAACTGAGCCGCACGGGCAGAGCGCAAAACCTTTCGCGTCCTTGCGCCCATTCGAAACGCTAATCCAGGTTGGGGTGGCCGGCTGCCGGTCAACACGCTCGCTTCAGCCACCCCTTATCCCCGCAGGAGATTTCATGACGTCCATCACCACCGGGCAGCGTCTGCCGCTGTGCCAGCAAAACCAGGGGACGGTCCTTACCCTCACCGCGCACGTCGACCATGCGGACGTTGACATCAGCCTGTTCGCGCTGGACGCAGACCGCAAGATGAAAGACGACGCGTACCTCACGTTTTTCAACCAGCCTCTATCGCCTGGCAACGAAATCCGCATGACCCAGGAGGGCGGGAGCGTCACCTTCCAGGTGGACCTCGACCGCCTGCCCGACTGGATTGCGCGCCTGGTCCTCAGCGCCACCAGCGACTCACAGCCCATCGGGCGCATGACGCGGGGTGACGTGCACCTCAGCGTTCCAGGTCAGGGCGAGTTTACCCAGTCCCTGACGCCCGGCGGGCAGGAACTCGCCCTGATGCTCACCGAGATCTACCGCCACCAGGGCGCGTGGCGCGTCGCGGCTGTGGAGCAGGGCTTCAACGGCGGAATGGCGGCCCTCGTGCAGTACTTCGGCGGAGAAGTGGCCGGTGACGCGTCCCCAGGCGCGGCGGCTCCAGTACCCAGTCCAGCCCCCGCCGCGCCTTCGGCAAGCAAGATTGACCTGCGCAAACAGCAGGTGGCCACTGTCCTGAAAAATGCTGGAATCGAGCATGTCAAAGCGCGCGTTATGGTCGTCATGGACGCGTCGGGCAGCATGCGTCCGCTGTACGCGCGGGGGAGTGTGCAAGACACGCTGGAGCGCCTGATCCCCGTGGCTTTGCGGCTCGATGACAACAACAGCATGGAATTCTGGTTCTACGCCGACAGCTTTGCCCAGGTCGGAGACCTCGATGAGGACAGCGTTCATGGCGTCGTAGGCAACGAAATGCCGCAAAAGCGCGGTGTGACGCCCGCCGTACGGAATATTGGCGGCGGCAATAACGAACCGCCCGTCATGCACGACGTACTCCGCGTGCACCGCGCCGCGAGTCGGGAAGACCAGCAGGCGGGCGAGGCGGTTATGCCCACGCTGGTGCTGTTCATCACCGACGGCGGCATCGGTTCGGCCAGCAAGAAAATCGAGAAGATTATCAAGGAAAGCGCGCACGAAGCGCTGTTCTGGCAGTTTCTGGGCCTGGGCAAGTCCAACTACGGTATTCTCGCGCACCTCGATACCCTTCAGGGCCGCGTGATTGACAACTCCGGCTTCTTCACGGTGGACAACATCGACAGCGTTCCCGATGAGCAACTCTACAACCAGTTGCTGTCGGAGTTCGCCGAGTGGTGGAAGAAGTGGCAGACTCTGCCCGCCGCGGCGCGCCAGCCTGCTCCACCTGCACCCTCCGCGCAGCGCAAGGTCGTCCTGAAGAAAAACGCGTCCGTGGACATCCGCAAAGCCGCGCAAATTACCATCACGCTCAGTTGGACCGGGCAGGGCGACCTGGACCTGTACGCCTTGTATGTCCTTAAAGACGGGACTGTAGGTAAGGTGTACTACCGCGACAAAGGCAGCGCCCACACCGCGCCGTATATCACGCTTTCGGGCGACAGCCGCAAAGCTGGCAAGGAGACGGCCACGATCCACCAGCCGGACCGGCTGGCACACGTGGTATTTGCCGCATATAGCGCGGTCGAGAACGGCATAGGATCGTTTGCCAGTTACCAGCCGATCACCACCTTCACTGATGACCTCGGGCAGGAAGTCAGCACGCCCGTGCGCGGGCGTAACCACTTCTCGTTCTGGGTCGCCCTGTCCGCCATCGACCTGACCGGCGAGAAAGCGCGCATCAGCCATGTGGAGCGCTACTCCAGCTTCGGCACGGAACGCAGTCCCCTGCTTCACCCGAGCGGACGCCTCGAGATGAATAAGGGGCCGGTGGAATTCAAAACACGCTAGGGAAAAGAAGGCCAGCGCTTGTGAGGGCCTGCGCAAAACCGCCGGGTTGTTCCAACTTGGCGCGCTTCTTTGCCTCACCATGGTTCGCCAATTCCCGCCTTCCTCCTGGTTCAAGCGGTCAGCCGGAGTACTGCGCGCACAACCCGCAGAATCAGGGCGCTGGACGGGAAGTGGTGAGCGGAAGGAACGGGGGGAATATGTCGGCGCCCCGGGTGGCCCTCTCGTCCGCCCGCTGAAGGGCGGCTCTCGTCCGCTGGGTCAGGGTGGACGGGTTGAGCCCGCCTGGCTTTCAGAGTGCATTTCAGCGGGAACATTTCGCCAGAACCGACCGGCGGGAGTTCACCTCGGACAGCACGTTTGACCGGCTGCCGTATTGCCAGGGGTTTGCGTTGCCGCACGGCACCTCCCGCGGGAGGGGGGGAGGGGGCAGCAGCGGTGCTGGTCCAGAGCCGTCACCGGGGCCCGTTCGTCAAGCATCTTCCGGCCGCCGGCGTTACGGTCCTTTGGAGGATGGGGAGACAGACGGACGGGGCGGCTTCGGCGACCCGTGCCCCACCTGAAGCAGGCCCTAACGCTGCGCGAGCAGTGGCGGACGCTCCGGCATCGGGCGCCCAGCTGGGCACGGGGGTGAGCGTCTTTTTTCGCCTCCACCGTTCTGCTTACAGCAACTCGGTTGGCGGGTGACGCCCGCTCTCTGTTCGGCTGGAGCGCGCGACAGTGCCCGTATTTGAGCTGGGCTGCACCTGCTTCTGGCCATGTCAGGGCTGGGGGTGCTCTCTCGCCCCACACTTCTAGGGCATGTGTCAATGTGCGGACTTCTTTTTGACCGGGTTTGGCAAGCGAACCTGAAGGCGCATGGAGGAGAATGGAAGCCGTGAGGGACGCCCTTCCACGCACGGCGTCATTCAGATCAATGCTCTAAGTGACCGTCCCTCGCACACCCCAGGCACGTAAAGCCATCAAGATCTCACCGTCAGGTCCTGTGGGGAGCCGGTCACGAATGGCCTCACGGATGCGGTCACGGGTCTCCGCATCCAGCGTCGCTACGTAACGTGGAGCAGAGCCCGCACCACCCAAGAACGGTGTCCAATACGCTTCAAAGTTCTCAAATGCCGCTGGAACGTCCAGGGACGTGACATTCACAGAGCTCAGCCCTACTTCCTGAAGCGCACTTCGCAACGCCTCTGGACGACAGATGGGAGCGTTTATACCATCGTCGTACGTTGCGGCATGAGGGTCAACGGTGCGGGCGGCCTCGAAGAAGTGCCGCATGATCTGCATATGGCCGGCGTAGTCCCACACATACAGGGCCACCTGTCCGCCCGGACGTACGAGCCGGGTCATCTCACGCAGCATCAGCGAAGGGTCCCGAGTAAAGTTGAGCACCAGCCCGCTGACGGCATAGTCAAAGGAAGCTGCAGGAAGCCTGCTGTCCGTCGCGTCCCCTACCTCGAACGTGGCTTTTGAGACGAGGGACCTGGCCCGCTGAATAAATGCTTCGGAGGTGTCGACACCCACCACGCGTTCAGGCTGGCACAGTTGTGTCACCCCTGAAGTGAGAGCTCCGGTGCCGCACCCGAGGTCTACCCAGTCCCGGCCCATTTCAGGGGTGAGCCACTTCAGGAACAGCGGTGCGACGTCACGGCTCCAACGACCCATGTATTGCTCATACGCATCGGCCGTACTCCAAAGGCCCTTTCGGTTGTCCTGAGTCATGTACCATCCTTTCCGCGGTGGGCTCGTGGGCGGACACCATCGCAACGCAAATTCCCGGAAGACCTGTTTCTCGGCATAAGCCGGTTTGGGCCAGAGCGGCGTCCAGTCTGTGGGTCTGGCCGTTCACGACCTCCTGCAAGTGGGTCTCCCGCTCCGTCTCCTTGTGTCAGGGGCGGGGCCATACAACCAACTGGAACGTGCGTTGTGACATTTACCGTGGGTCACCTGTGACACTCTACCGTTCAGAGGGTCTGCTCTTCTTTCTCCGCATTCGCGTTGAGAAGCACACCAATCCAATCCAGAGGGATCCCTGATGTCAGAGCTGCCTGTCCTTTTGTCCGACCTTCGGCTCTTACGCCAGATCATTGAATCCTCGACTGTCGGGACTGTGGTCACTGACGCTCTCCAAGATGACCAACCGATCGTGTTTGTCAACCCAGCCTTCGAGCGTCTGAGCGGTTACTCAGCCGCCGAGCTTCTCGGTCGGAACTGCCGCCTCCTGCAGGGACACGACCACGATCAAGCCGGTGTGGGTGAGCTCCGCCAGGCGATCGGGCAGCAGCAGAGCGTGACAGTCACCCTACGCAATTACCGCCGGGACGGCACGCTGTTCTACAACGAGTTGACGCTCAGCCCAGTTCGTGACCCGGCTGGAACGGTCACGCACTTCGTGGGTTTCCAGAACGACGTGACGGCGCGCGAGGAGGCGAGGCTCCACGAGGCCCAGCTTCTTCTGCAGCTGACCTCTACCCTTGGACGGATGACCGACGGCTTCGTCTCACTGGACCGGAATCTGAACCTCATCTACCTCAATGCTGCGGCTGCCAGCATCTCTGGAAAGCGCCCAGAAGACCTCACGGGTCACGACCTGCTGACGACGTTCCCGGAACTCGCAGACACGGACGTGTTTCGGGCCATAACGCGGGCCGCCAAGACGGGGGCCGTTCAAAACGCCGTGAGCCATATGGAGCCGTACGGCACGATTGACGTGACCGTCTACCCGGCCGAGGACGGCATTGCTGTCTTTACCCGGAATGTCACGCAGCAGCATCAGCTGCAAAAAGAGCTCCGTGTCAGTGAGGAGCGCTTCTCGAAAGTCTTTCAGGCCAGCCCCATGCCTATCGTCATTACTCACTGGAGTGATCAGCGGTTGATTGATGTCAACGAGGCGTTCCTGCTTCAGGTTGGCTGCCAGCGCGAAGAAATCGTTGGTCGAACCTTTAGAGAGTCCGGAATATGGGATGACAACCCTGACCACGACAGGCTCTCCAGCGCCTTGCACGAAGTGGATTCGGTACGCAGCCTTGAGGTGCACCTGCGCACCAGGTCTGGCAAGGCACTCCACCTGGTCATCTCAATGGTGAGGGTAGAACTGGACGGCGGAACTTGCGTCGTGAGCCTTGCCCGCGACGTCACTCTTGAGAGGGCGGCGCAGCGGGTCCTGGTCGAAAGCGAGCAGCGCTACCGCCGGATTGCGGCTCAATTGCAGCGGACGCTGGACCTGTCGCTGGACATGATCACGTCTTTCGACGCCGAAGGTCGCTTCGTGACGGTTAGTGCGGCCTGCCAGCAGATTCTCGGCTACACCCCGGAAGAGCTCCTCGGCCGGCCCTATCTCGACTTCGTCCACCCGGATGACCGGTCCATGGCAGCTCGGGAGGACGCCAGCATTACGGCAGGAACGGCCACACTCGCCTTTCAGAACCGCTATCTCCACCGGAGCGGCGCGGTGGTGTGGATCGAGTGGGTGGCGGTCGTCCTGCCTGGGGACCCGGTGATGTACTGCGTCGCTCGCGACATCACTGCGCGCCGGGCGGCCGAAGAGGACCAGGCGTATCTGGCGGCCATCGTGCAGGCCAGCCAGGACGCTATTCTCGGGGTGTCGCTGGACGGCACCATCCGGTCATGGAACGCTGGGGCTGAGCAGCTCTACGGTTACCCGATGGCAGAAGCGGTGGGTCAGCCGGTGACATTGATCGTCCCGCCGGAACGTCGCGGTGAGGAAGTGGAGATGCTGAGGCGGGCCGGGCGAGGGGAGTCACCCGGTCCCTTTGAGGCTGTGCGCGTGGCAAAGGATGGCCGCCAGATCCCGGTGTTCGTGACGGTTTCGCCGATCCGCGACGCCGTGGGTGAGGTCATTGGCGTGTCGAAGATCGCGCAGGACATCACCGAACGCCACATGGCAAGAGCCGAGATTCAGCGCCTCAACGAGTACCTCCAGCAGCAGTTGCGTCACGTCACAGGCCTGCGCGAGATCGATCAGGCCATCGCCTCGACCCAGGAACTCTCCGTCACCCTGGGCATGATACTGGACAACATCGCGCAGGAACTGGGTGTGGACGCGGTGACCCTGCTGCTGCTCGACCCTTATACCCTGAACCTGGAGTACGCCAGCACCCGGGGGTTCACGACGCCGCTGCAGGGCTCAACCGTGCGCGTCGGTACTGGTCTGGCGGGTGAAGTGGCGTTGAGCCGCAAGGCCCTGAGCGTGCCCGACCTTCAAACGGCTCCAATCTCACCAGCATGGCGCGGCGTTCTGTTGAGAGAGCAGCTGATGAACTATTACGGCGCGCCGCTGCTGGCCAAAGGGAAGGTGCTGGGCGTGATGGAGGTGTTGCACCGGCAACCGTTCGAGCCGTCTGCGAGCTGGTTGGCGACCTTCGAAATGCTCACGGCCCAGGCAGCCATCGCTGTGGACAACGACCGGCTCTTTACGGAGCTGGACCGCAAGAACCTGGAGTTGCGCCTGGCCTACGACGAGACCATTGAGGGTTGGGCACGGGCGCTGGACCTGCGCGACAAAGAGACAGAGGGCCATTCCAGACGGGTGACGGAGATGACGGTCGAGTTGTGCCGCCAGCTGGGACTTTCCTCCGACCAGCTGGTGGATGTGCGTCGGGGCGCGCTCCTGCACGACATCGGGAAGATGGCGATCCCAGATGCAATTCTCCTCAAGCCTGGGAAGCTCACGGACGAGGAATGGGTGGAGATGAAAAAGCACCCGGGCTACGCGGTGGAGTTGCTTTCACCCATCAAGTTCCTGCGCCCGGTTCTGGACATTCCGCAGTACCACCACGAGAAGTGGGACGGGAGCGGTTACCCATTTGGCTTACGCGGTGAGGCCATCCCGCTGACGGCCCGGGCGTTTGCAGCGGTGGACGTCTATGACGCGCTGACCAGCGACCGCCCCTACCGCGCCGCGTGGACCAGAGAGCGGGCCCTGGCGCATATTCAGAGTGGGTCGGGCACCCACTTTGATCCGCGGATCGTGCAGGACTTCTTCGAATTGCTCGCGGTCGAATCCAGAAGCTGACGCTGGGCAGCTTTGAAAGTTTCGCAGCGCAACTTCCTTTTGTTCCCTTGCATGACCCGCGTGTGCAGCTGGGCATCCCGGGGACTCTGAAAGCGGCGCGCGACGTCGTGGGGCGGTCAAGCCGCCTCCACTGGCGCACTGCGCCCTGCGACGCCTGATCCGCCACAACCGCGCGTCATGACCTGCCACGTCCACCACCTGGTGGACGCGGAGAACGTGAATCCCTTGCAGTATTCGGACCATTCTGCCCCGGGAACAGGCCCCATGCTCCCCTCCTGGATCAGGTCGAGGAAGCGCATTCCCCGGTTGTTGTCCTTCTTCGTCACGCTCACCTCCAGGTGGAGCTTGGTCTCGATCAAGTGCTGTTTCCCAGTTGGCCCGTCCCAGGGACGCAGATGAGGGTCCGGCGCTCCCGGTCATTCAAGTTGGCCTCCGCCTCCAGGCGCCGGGCCTCCTCGCCCACTTCCCCATCTGCCGGGAGAGTTCGGTCTCCTCCCTGTGGGTGAGGAGGGGAACACGGCCAATTTCTTGCAGGTACTGCCGAACAGGGTCTGTGCCGGCCTCAAGCGGAACGTCTGTCCGTTCGGGCATCGCGCCGCCTCTCCCTTCAGGCTCGGCGGCCAGTCCCTCCTTTCCGTCGTCTTCCGCCAGTGCGCCGAGCGTCTCCGCAGTGGCAGATGTTTTTTCGGTTGGCAGCGCTGCAGTGCGCTTGCGGGCGCGTGGGGAGACCGTCATCTACTCCATCCTGAAGCGCAGACGCCTGAGCTGCCCGCGTCCTCGCTCTTACGGCGCGCAGGCCAAGGGTTGCACCCATTGGGGAGGCGAGTATCCTTTCGTGCTGCGGCGCGAAGAAATCTCGGATGCGCAGTGGAAACGTTTGCAACCCCTGCTGCCACCCTTCCTCGGCCTGAGACGCGCGTATCTTGAGCATCGACCGATCGTCAGCAGCACCGTGTGGGTTCTACGAACGGGTGCTCCATGGCGAGATGTTCCTGAACGGTTTGGCACATGGACGACGATTCGACGCCCTTCCGCCGTCCGGGTGAAGCTGCGCAGCGGGTCGCACGCCCCGAGGGAATGCCCCGCCGGAGGTAGGGCCTGCAGGGAGGCTACCAGAGAGGCCGTCACGCCTCCGCCTCCCCTTCCCCGTGGCAGTCGGGGCAAGTGTCCATGCCGGCGAACTGGGAAGGATCACGGTCCGGACCGATCTGCACGGTGCACTCCCCCCCGCAGGTTTTGCACTCCCCCATCTCGGGGAGCGGAGGCAACCACAGCACCTTCCGGCACTCCGCCGCCCGAACCAGCCACGAGGCCCCACTGCCCACAAGCGTAGTGGCGGACCAGGGCGGCGTCCTCAGCGGTCAGGGCAGCCCGGCTGGTCACCTCGGCGCCCAGCGCCTTCAGCACTTCCGAGGCCAGCGCCCCGCCTGGAGACCGTCCGCCAGCCCAAAGGGAAGTGACCTCTCCCCTCCCCTACCGCGCCAGCGCTCGGAGGAACGCCTCACCCGCTGGGGCCCGCTCCTCCGCCAGCCGGACGCGCATCAGCGTTGCCTGAGCACTTTGACGTCAGGCACCGCGAGTTCACCCACGCCCCAAAAACTCCCCTGTACTCAACGTTTTTCCCGCAACCACCGACGCTGCTGCTCTACCACACGGTGTGCTTCTTGGGCCGTTTCCTGCGCCATCCTTGCGCTCAGCCCTGTATGTGATGCAGCGTCAGCGAGACGGGCGAGCTCGACGCTGCCCAGCCGCGTATTGACTCAAGGATGACGTGACAGGACCTCAAGGAGGTCCTGCCCGCGTCCACGGCTTCCCGCTTCCTGGGCTGCGTGATAAATCACTCCATGTGCCGCCTGCCGTCCAATCTTGTGTCCCAATTTGGGCGTCACGGCCTCGGCACTGATCGGTCCTCCGGAGCGGTTGACGTTCTCGGTCATTCGTTCGGGGGGCACCTGCAGCCCTCGGATAACCTCCTTCAGAAGGGTGAGAACTTCGTCGGTGAGGCTGCGTCCCCGCTCCAGCGCAATATCCATCATCGCGGACCTGGCCCCCCTGACTTCTTGCGGCTGGAGCATGGCGTCCAAGGGTTTCACGCACTTCGCCAAACGCCACAGCCATCCGTCGCGCGACTTCTTCCGCCATCATCGCCGCTGTGGAGGCACCATCCCCAGGAGGCAAACGAGCTCTGCAAAGTGGTCCACGGGATTGCGGGCGGGCAGTGTCATGGGGGTCAGCAGCCTGGGCTGGAGTTGGTCGAAGCGCACGAGGTGACGCATCAGGCCTCCGGCCCAGATGGCGACCTTCAAGCCAGAGGTGATGGGGACCGCCCGCTGGCCATGGGTTCGGCCAGCCATCACGTTCTCCGAAGTGGTTTTAGCCAACTCGGCGAGCGCCTCCAGGACGCCTCAGCGGTGGGTGCCAAGAAGCTGCAGGGCCGTTCGGAGACGGGGGACGAACTGTTTTGGGTGGTGGCCCCCAGTGAATCAGCCCCCGGCAAGGTTCGCCGACCACGCGCGCCCGTTCGGAGATCAGGGGCATAAGTCGATGTGCCGTTCTGCGTTCACCGGCAGTGATTCGGTTAAGGTCGAGGTGGGCGGCGGCCGCAGCGGCCTGTTGGGCCGCCTCTTGCGGAATGACGCCGAGGTGGGAGTGCGCGCAACTTCAACAACCGGGTACCGCTGCCGATGGACGGGGGGAGAGAACAACGGCTGCATGCCAGGCGTGTTGAGAGAACTCAACGTCCATGAGGAGGTCAGCTTGGGACAAGCTGACGTATTTCACTGCTCTGTACGGGTGCGGGCGACGCAAATCGTCTTTCCTTCAGCACCAGCGTGACGGTGAGCGTCCCGCTCCCACCGACGAGTTGGTGGTCAACCAGGTGGCGGTGCTGGCAGACAAGAACGCGAATCACCGGGCAGAACCATCAATAGAAATGGTTAGCGGTAGCGCTCCTGCAAGACCTGAAGGTGAGCGCGTTCGTGGCCGAGCATGCTGTAGGCCAGCGCCCGTACCGTAAACGGGTTGCCGCCAGCGGTTCCCCGGCGCTCCCAGGCTGGCAGCGTCAGGTGACGCAAAAACAGTTCGTGGCTCCAGCGCACTGCCTGAAATTCGGCCAGTAGGCTTTCGAGCGAGCAGGCATCAAAGTCGCTGACCGCCATCCAGTCATCTTGCTCGAAAGGTGGCAACTCGGCGGTGTCATTGCGAGCAAAAAACAGTGCCCGCTGCCCGAAGACGCGCTCGGTATCGGTCATGTGTCCGATGACCTGCTTTACGCTCCACTTGTCTGGTGCGTAGCGGACACCGGGGTTGCCAGCAAAACGCAGGATCTGCTCGGCAGTCACCGCGCCTTGCTGCCGCATGGCGCTGAGCAGATCATCTTCGGGCACCAGATCGATGTAGCGGGCGTAAAAGGAAGCGTACTCGGTGGGCTGTGGTCTGGTCATGGGTGGGCCTCGTTTGAACAGCATCATCGGGTCAGGCCGGGCTTTACGGTGACCCACCGAGTAGACAACCCCAGAGCCGCTTTTCAGCGCTGGTCTTCTGGGCGCGCCGGTGGGCTTTCCGGCCGCACGGCATACCAGCCAGGTGGCGCAAGATTGGCAATGGCCTGCGCCTTGCCTCAAAACGCCGGTCCTGTTGGAATGACCGGGCGTGCTGGTATGATCTCGCCCCTTTCCACCTGGGCACCGGGTGCGGGCGCCTGCGCTTGAATGGCCCCCGCCATCCCCCGGAGGCCCAGGCCGGAGTGGCAACCCGAGGGGGAATACCTCTTCCCTCCTCCAACGAGGCCAGCTCCCGCGCCAGCCGCCCGTGCGCCCATCTCCCCACCGCCAGCCCGGGCACGACGCCGAGCGGCTGCGCCGATTCGCCCTCCAGACCCGCGAAGTCCCGACGCTTCGCTCACCCCGCGAAGGCCGCCTCGAAGCTGCGGCGCACCGCGGCGGCCACTGCCCCGCGCGAGAGGGGCACGTCGGCGGCACAGTGCAAAACAAGACCCACCAACCATACCGTCGTGCGCACGTTTTCCACCGTTTCGGTGGTCCCGCGCATGGTCTCCCGGGGCTGGCGACGCAAAATCGGTGCTGGACGGACGCGGGGATCAAAGTGTGCACGATGGGCAAAACCTCCAGGGAACAGTAGAAAAGCGCTGGGACAGGATGGGAAGGCTCCCGCAAGTTGCGAGGCAAAATCGGCGAAAAAATTGGGTGGGTCTCTCTCCCCTCACGTTGGGCGAAGGCCCAGGGGGCACGCTCCACCCGCAGCCGCTCACCCTGGGCTTCGGGCTACCGAAGCCCGGGGCTACGTTCTCCTCCCCCCCCGCAGAGCTGCCCAGTTCCAGGCTGTCAGTCTGTCCGCCGCTGGGGAGCGGGCGCACGGGCTTCATCCGGTTTCAGCCGACCGGGTTCACCTGCACCGGTACGGCCGCACCGGGCCGCCGCTTGAGCGCCTGTTGCAGGACATCCCGCAGCCGGCCTTCGAGAGGCCGGTCGCCGGTGGGACAGTCGGTATTCGCTTCATTCACGGGCGGACGGTGGGTCTGTTTCGCGTCCCACTGCCGTCTTCATGCTGCACAGCAGAATGCACCCGAAAGAAGGAAAGACGCGTCCACTCGGCACTGAAGCAAACGGCGGACTACCGCGGCAGCTTGCTCCCCCATTGACCTTCCGGCGGCCGGAACGTTTAGCGTGCAGGGGCATGCAAGGACGACTGGTCATCTCCCGTTTTGCCCTCCTCACTGGACTTCCGCCGAAGGCGCTGAGGTACGACGACGAGATTGGCCTTCTGCATCCCCGCTTGGTGGACGAGACCCTCGGGTACCGGTATTACAGCGCTGCTCAGGTCGGCCTTGGCGTTCGTATCCAGCAGGGCGGCCGATGGACCTGCCCTTGGAGGACATCCGCCAGATGATTCAGTCTCCCGCACATGCAAACGAGGTGTTAAGGGAACACGAGCAGCGCTTCCGTGAGGAGATCGCTTCTCGCGAGCGCGCCCTGCTTCACCTCCGCACTTCGCTTCAGGAGACCGTGATGGAATACCGCCTCGAACACCTGCCAACCCTTCAGACACTCAGCGTTCGCACCGTGCTCCAACCCCCGCACTATGAGGTCATTCCAAAGGCACTTCAGGAACGGATGGTCTACAAGAAAGTTCGGGGGTACGCACTCACCGCCCCCAGCTTTTTCATACACCACAGTGAAGTTGAGGGCGAGAAGGGCGTTGTGGAAGTGTGCCTTCCTGTTACGGGCACCGTTGAACCTCAGGGACGAATCGGGGTGCGCACCTTTGAAGGCAGGCCTGCATTTATTGGACAGGTTGTGGGACCGTATGACGAAACAGGGGAGGCGTACACCGCTGTGGTGGAGGAAGCCTTGCGGCGAGGGCTGAACATCACGGGGAGCACGGCTGAGATCTACGTGAAGCGTGTTCCGGATACCCCCGATCCTCAGGCGTATGAGACCGACATCGCTTTTTTCCTTCTGCCTGAGTAACGGTTTGCCACGGAACGACGGGGAGTTGCGCCGTCAGGACCGCATCGAAGGGAGCAGCCGGCGGGGACGGTGAGCGCGTCCAGCTGCAGGTGTGGTCGCTGCCGGGCAGACGCGCGGAGAGCGGGCCCGCTCCTACCGCTCGCGAACGGCTGTGGGAAGCTCAACGAGCTCGAGGATCGTGCCGTCGGTATTGTGGAGGTAGACCAGGCGAGCACCAACCGGACCAGGCCCTTCCTCGACCACGGCAACCTTGCCCCGTACCCGCCAGCCCCATGCGGCGCTGAGCTGCACGAGTTCATCCAGATCGGTGACCTTGAGCGCGAGATGCCACGAACCGATATCAACCGGGCTTGGCCGGTACGTCTCACGGCCCTGGGGCGCAACTGGCTGATACAGCTCAATGGTCTGGCCGCCCTTGCTCAGCATGGCGATCTTGCTGCGGATGCCGGGGACGCCCGTCTCGTCTTCGGGTAACGAACCACCGATCTCTGCCTTTCCTTCCAAGGTAAACCCGAGGACCTGCTGCCAGAAGTCAATCTGATGTTGCAGATCACTGACCGCGATGGCCGTGTGGACGATTTCCAGGACATTCTGAGGAAGTAGGCTTTGATTTGTCATCGGCGGCTCCTTCCTCAACAGCCTACTGGGAACGGCCCGGCACCCAGCGGGACAATGCGCCGGGTGGTCACCAAGGATGCGCTGTCTCGCCCCCAGATGGTGCGCCGTTCCTGTTCAGCGCGCGTGTCTTTGGCAGCCAAAGACCGCCGAACAGGATGGGCTTCTCCCCTCTCCGGGCGGCCTGTTTGCCCCGCACGCAGGCCTTGATCTTTAGGCTGTTCACCCAGGCGGCGTTGTGAGCCAGGTTCTGCCCCTTGCCGGGGGTGCCAGGGCGGATCAGGAGTTGCTTCCCGGGTGGCGGACGCCGAACGGGTGGTCCCAGGCCCTGCTCGCTGCGTCCACCCGACCGCGCAGGGCGGCGGCCTCCACCTCCCCCTGCAGGGCGGGCGCTGCGGGCCTTCTCCAGCGCCGCGTGGTGACCGGCCTCCCAGGACCGCAAGGCCCTTCCTCGTGGTCCAGGGTGGGCCGCGTGACCTCGAAGGCATCGGCGGCCGGAGGGGAGCAGGGATGGGCATCTGCGCCGGAGCCCCGCTGGGTGCCGGGCCGTCGGTGAGGGCCGGTTCGGCGACCGGCGCAGCTTCGGCCGCGGCAGCGTCCTTCGTCTCCGGCGCTGCGGCAGCAGGGCGCGGACTTCGGTTCCCATGGGCGTGACCCTGCGGGGGGCGACGTGGGCAGCGCTGCCTCCCTGGCCGTCTCCGGGTTGCTCGTCCATACCGACGAGCAGGTCGAAGTTCTCCGCCTGGGCGGCGCCCACGGCCCCTTGTGCAGCGGTGAGGGCGGCCATTTGGATGTCGGTCATGGCTGCCTGCTCTGTTTGGAGCGTCCGTCGTGTGCCCTTATGTGGCGTGAAATGCGTGACCAAGGCGGGAAAAGCGGCTCCCGCAAGGGCAGCAAAGTCAATGGAACGTGCCATGCCAAATGGATGAAGCGCTGGTGGAGCGGAACGGCCTCCGCCCACAGCCATGATGACCGAGAACTGAACAGGTAGGGACGCTGCGGGACGCTTCCAGGAGCGTTCAGGAGGGCCTTGGCAACGTGAAGCCGAAGGTGGCTCCCTCGTTGAGCACGCTACGCGCGAAGACGGTGCCGCCATGCCGGGCGATGATCCGCCGCACGTTCGCGAGCCCGACGCCGGTCCCCTCGAACTCTTCATGCCGGTGCAGGCGTTGAAACACACCGAAGAGTTTGTCCGTATACCGAGGGTCAAAGCCCACACCATTGTCCCTCACAAAAACCGCCCACTCCTGCGTGCGCTCCTCCGCCCAAATCTCGATGTGGGCCTCTGGCCGCGTTCGGCTGTATTTCAGAGCGTTGGACAAGAGGTTGATCAGCACTTGGCGCAAGGTCGTGTGATCGGCAAGCACCAACGGCAGGGGTTTGACGCTCCACACCACATGCTGTTCCTGAATCTCAGGTTCCAACTCCGAGCGCGCTGCGGTGATCAAAACTTCCAGGTCCACCAGGCCCATCACAAGAGGTTGGCGTGAGGTGCGCGACAGGTCCAGCATCGCGTCAATCAGCGTGTTCATCTGTTCCGCTGCCGTGTTCACGATTCCCAGGTATCGCGCTGCCTTGGCCTCCGCCGGAAGGGCCAGTGTTTTTCGGAGCAGGTCATTAAAGCCTTTGATGTGCCGCACGGGGGTCCGCAAGTCGTGTGAAACGCTGTACGTGAAGGCTTCAAGTTCTTCATTGGCGGCTTCAAGCCGGGCGTTGCTGCGTTCCAGATCTCGCGAACGGGCGTCCAACTCAGCGACGCGTTCAGCCCGCTCCAGCGCCAGACCCAGGCTGCGGCCCACTGCCGTGAACAGGGCGCGGTCGCTCTGCGTCCACTTCCGACGTTGCATCGTCCCGATTGTGAACATCGCAAAGGGCTGACCTGCTTTAAAGTACGGGTATAAGGCCGCGGCTCCGTACGCATCAGCAGGTGAGATGCCCTCCCGCTGGCCATCCCAGCCGTCAGCAAATACCGGCTGAGCAGTTTGAACGGCGGTGACGAAACTCGGTGTGTCACGGGCGAATCCCAGGCGTGCGGCGGTCACGATCTCCGGCGTCAGGTTGTCGGAGAGCACCCGGGCTTTCCAGAGTCCCTGCTGCAACTCGTAATACACCACGCTCACTTCGGGAACCGAGGCCTGTAAGACCTCCTGCGCTCGGCGTGCCAGGACCTGCAGTTCTGTTTCGGTTCCGACCGCCTCCGTCAATGCCACAAACGCATTTAACGCCGCCCGGCCTTCCAGTTGCCGGGCCTGTTCCGCCCGGTCGAGCGCTCCCCCCAGGCTGCGCCACAGCGCAGTGATGACAGCCCTGTGTTGCTGGGTCCACACGGGCTCGTCCTGCCGTCCTACTGCCAACATGCCGACCGGTTGTCCCTGCTGAAAGTAGGGAGCCAGCACGCCCGCCTTGAACGACTCGGTGTGTGGGATTTGCTGCGCGTCACAGTCCCAATGGTCGATGAAAATAGGCGTTCTGGTCTGAACCGCGCGCTGATAAGCCGGCGTGTCCTGCGGTAATCCGGCCCTCAGGACCTGTTCGAGGGGCTCAGAGACATCAGCGAGCTGCGCCGGAACCCAGACCCCCTCTTCCAACACGTAGTAGGACATGAACAGGTCTGGGAAGGTGGCGCGCAAAACGTCGTTGGCACGCTGGGTCAGGGTCGTGACGTCCGTGTTGAGGCCCACCGCTTCGGTGAGGGCCACAAAAGCGGTGAGGGCTTCTGCCTGTTGATGAAACTGGGTATTGAGTGCCAGGCGGTCGAGGGAGAGGGCGCACTGGCCGGCGAGCGTTTGGAGGAATTGGCGTTCCTGAGGGATGAACTCGTGAGGTTGAGTAAACACCAGGACGATGACGCCAAGAGGACGGTCCTGAAGGAAGATGGGGATCACGGCTGTGGCGACGACATTCACGCTGAGGGGAGGACCGGTGAGCTCTGGGTAGGCGGCCAGCAAGGCGTCCTGGTGCTCGAAGTAGAGGGCTTCGTGCCGCTTGAGGCAGTCTTCAGTGGGGGAGAAGGTCTCGAAGGTTCCATCTTGCCAGAGGGTCTGTTCGCCTTCGGCATAGCCTTGTGTATCGGCGACCCGTAAGCCGTTACCGCCCTCGTGGACGAGGAGGACGACGCCTGCCCTGGCTTTCAGGGCTTGCAGGGCGGGATGCAAGATGACGTGAAAAACATCGGCCTGGTTGGTCGCGGCCGCCAGGGCTTCCGTCACCCCTTGCAAACGCTCTGCGAGCGACTGCCCTTTGGACGAATGTTGGGGCTCGGTCATGAGGCACAATAGCCTGGGGCGGAGCCAGAGCTGGCCGCCCAGTGTGTTTGACGCGTTTGCGGCTTGAGGGAGCGGAGGGGAGGCAGGACCCCAGTTCAGGCGCGCTTCGGCGAGCAGCGCCTGGGCGGCACGGTGCTTGTCGACCACACGGCAGATCCGTTTCCGGCGTGTGGTGCGTTTGGTAGCAGCGCTGGGCCAACTGGCCACGCGGGCGAACGTAGGCGGCCCTGATCTCACGGTCGTGCCGCTTGGAAGCCCCGGAGGGAGCAAGGCGAGCAGGCTGGAGCTGCGTCATGCCGGAACGGGTGGCGCGTACGGCGGTGTGGCGGTCGATCTGAAGTTGTATGGGCCGCGCTGCTCTGTTTCCTGCCCGGCTGGTGTGTCGGAGACGTGCAAAGAATGTGCGCCGGAGGGCAGGAGAAAGCCGCCCCGGCGGAGCGGCGCGAAGCTGGTCAGCTTGGCTTTCCCGGTAGATCTGAAGGGCGTGCAGGTGAGACCGCCGTGCGGCCCAGCCGGTCGTCGGGGAGCACCACGTGGGCGAAGTCGGTGATGAGAATGGGGAAGAGGTCAGGGATACGGGCGGTTTCGAGCTGAGCGGTATGGGCGCTCTGCTTGCCGCCTGGGCGGCGTGGCGTTTCTGTACAAGTTGTGCGTCAGAGACGGCGAGAACTGTTCCTGAGCTGGGGCGGTCTTACCGGTAAGACCAGGCGTCAGTCCACGGCCTCCAGAGCCTGACGCAGGGGCTCTGGCATCCTGTCGAGCCAGCGGTCGATGGCTTTCTTGGCCTGGGGGTCGAGGCCTGCGAGGAAGCGGCGACTCCCGAGTTTCTGGGCCACCCGGGTCGCCCGCGAGGTCTCCTCCACGGGCACCGGCTTGCCCAGCCGATCGGCCTCCGCGCGCAGGTTCGAACGGCTGGCGCCGTTCTGCGCCAGCGCGATGAGGGCCGCGTGGTGCTCCTCGGGCGCAGCGGCGATCACGCCCGCAAGGGTGTAGGGGAGACCGCCGCGCAGGGCCCCGAGCAACGTGGGGGGCCAGTTCAGCACCCGCAGCTTGTTCTTGGCGAAGGCCGTCCACGTCTCGCGCAGGGGCGCAAACAGGGCGGTGAGGACCTCGGCCTCCTCGCCCGGCTCCTCCTTGGTCAGCCGGATGAGGCGGGAGCGGGCCTCCTCGCGCGGCAGGCCCAGGGCCACCGCCACGAGGTCGAGCTTCCCGTCCACCTCGTCAATGATATTCAGGTCCTCGCGCTGAAGGTTCTCGACGAGGGCCGCAGCCCTCGCCTCCTGGTCCGTGAACGTCCGAATGACCACGGGCACTTCCGTCAGCCCCGCCAGCTGGGCGGCGCGCCACCGCCGCTCCCCGGCGACGATCTCGTGCCCGTCCTCCACCGGGCGCACCAGCAGCGGCTGGAGGACGCCGCGCTCCCGCATGCTGGCCGCGAGCTCGGCGAGCCCCGCCTCGCTGAACGCCCGGCGGGGCTGGGACGCGCCTGGCCGCAGGGCGCCAATCGGGAGCGTGCCGGTCGGCAGGGCCGCCTTCCCGAGCGCCGCCGTCTCCCCAAGCAGCGCGCCGAGGTCCGCCTTCAGGGGTGGGCGCTTGCGGCTCACGCCCGGACCTCGTAGGGCACGCCCAGAACCTGCGCAACGCTGGCGGAGAGGCGCCGCACATCCTGAGCAACTGGGCTGGTGGGGGCATAGAGGACCACCGGCTGTCCGGCAGCCGACGAGTCCATCCACACGGCCTCCCGCTGGGGCACGGGGTCAGCGAGGGGGGAGAGGTAGGCGCGCAGCTGCTCGAGCACCTCGCGGTCGTGGCTCCGGCGGGCGTCGTGCATGGTAGGGACGTACAGGCCAACGTGCAGGTCGGGCCGCAGGTCGTGGTACAGGCGCAGGACCGCCTGGAGCCCAGGCAGGGCGTCCAGGCCCTTGTGCCGGGTGGGGATGGGGACGATGAGCTGATCGGCGGCGAGGGCGCCAAGGGCGGCCAGCTGGCCCACGCTGGGCGGGCTGTCGATCAGCACCACGTCGTACTGGTCCTCGACCGCCCGGAGGGCCTTGCGCAGCGCCATGACCGCCCCGATCCGTCCGGGCATCATCGCCTCGGCGAGGGCGAGGTCCACGCGGGAGGGGATGAGGTGCAGGCCGTGAACGGCGCGCGGTGCGGGGAGGGGCCTGCCCTCGGTGGCGATGGGCTGGACTGTCTCTTCGAGCAGCACGTCCGTGACGCCCATCCAGGTGGTGAGGTTGGCCTGTGGATCGAGGTCGATGAGCAGGACGCGGTTGCCCGCACGGGCCAGTTCGTAGCCGACGTCGCGGGTGAGGCTGGTCTTGCCCGCCCCGCCCGCGTGGTTGAACACAGTCGCGGTATTCACGGACCGCACCATAACCTGTTTCTAAGGCAGTCTTACCGGTAAGACCAGATGCGGGCGGGGCAGGGGCACGTGCAAGATGGCCGTGCAATGCAGATCTGGGCAGATCTGGGAACCGAGGGTCTGGAATGATTCCGGCCGGTGGTGCAGCCTGGCGACGCGCTTCACCTTCTGCAACGACGCCCCTGCCTGGGCGCCGCCGTGATCTGACCGGACAGCGGCTGCCAGATTACCCCACTGGACCAGTGGCGGCTTTCTTGGGGCAAGAGGTCTATCCGACGTTACCGTTCGGCGCAAAGGCTTCACCGGCGCTGAACAGTTGCCTTTGAGCTTCGCGCCCCTCCTTGGGCGGAAGGGGGGAGACGTTCTCCTCATCTCCCCGTCGGTACCGGTGACCGGCAGGACGCAGCGCCGGTTGCGCGGGACCGCCCCTCCGCGCAACCGGCGGTAACCATACGCGTGGAGCAGACTGTGAGGATCCACCCGTCGCCCCGCGGCGCAGGCGGCATGTGCCACAACCGTCTTGTCGACGGGGAGGGACGAGGGCGGGTGTGCTCCGGTGCGGCACCTGCTGTGAGAACGCGAAAGTCCCGGGCCATCGGGGTTTTACTCGTCAGGCGCGGCGTTCATGGCCTCCAACCCGCTGCACAGGCTTTTTTGTGTATTGGGCCAGCTCCGGCCCTATACGGAGCGTCAGGTCCAACCCAGGTCGCCAAGCGAGTGACTTTTTCAGGTCCACCCAAGACCGAATTTTAGACCTGGCCGACCTGGGGCCTTTCTCTTGACACTGAACCCTATCCGGGGCACCAGGCCTGGACCACAAGAAAAGTGCTGAGAACCCCGCGCCTGACGATACGGCCCAGGAGGTACGTCATGCTGGTTCTCGGAATGGATGTTGGAAAACGTGAACTCTATGCCTGTCTGCAACAGGGATCCACGTCATCACCCGCCATCCTCGGTCGTCGAGGCCCAGTCGCCAATACAGCTGGCGGATGGGCGCAGCTGACGACGTGGGTGGAGAAGCAAGCCAAAGGAGACACAGTCCACATGGTCATGGGGGCGACCAATGTGTACTGGGAGCGTCCTGCGCACCATTTTCATTTTCGCCGTGTTAGTTTCCAGGTGAGCGTCGTCACCCCAGCTCAAATCAAATGTTTTGCCCTGTTGGTCTTGCGACGTGGAAAGACGGCTGCCATGGACGCTGAAATCATCGCGTGGTACGGCCTCGTCATGCAGTCAGCAGTATGGACACCTCTGGCTCAGGTGAGGACTGAGCTCAAGCAATTGACGCGAGAACGGGAGACCGTGCTGGCCCGACGTACTCAGGAGAACAACCACCTGATCGCGTTGAAAGATATGGAGCACGCCTCTTTGCTGGCACTTTCTCTGCCTCAGGGGCGTTTGGAACTGCTCCAGCGCCAGGTCGATGAAATTGAAGCAGCGCTGAACGTGCTTGTCCAGCAGGACGCCCATCTGGCGCAGCAACTGAAGTTGCTGCTCAGTGTCCCTGGATTCGCGTTGATCTTGGCAATCACGGCCATCGCGGAAACCGAGGGCTTTGCCCAATTGACGACCGGGAAGGAAATTTCAGCGGCGGTGGGAATGGTTCCAGCGCCGCAACAATCGGGAGCCTGTCAAGGTCGAGGGAGGATCTTCAAAACAGGGAATGCCAGACTGCGGCGGATGGCGTATCTCTCCGCGCTGGGGGCGTCAAAATCACACAGCCGCTTACGGACGTACGACCGCAGTTTGAGGGAAACGGGGAAGCCAGCCAAAGTGGCCTTGATCGCCTTGGTGCGCAAACGGCTCTGTACCGAATTGGCGGTCGTACGGTCCGGGAAGCCATACGATGACGCGTTTCTTCGTCCCCACGGCGGTGCTGGCCCCACATCACCGCAGGACTTGACCCCAGCCCGGTGAAACCCAATCTAAAATAGCTGGGGACCTGTTTCCCCGCACCCTGTACCCCGCGCGCTCCTGCTCAGTCTGGCGCCGCTTCCCGGACGGAGCGCTCGGTCACAGGCACCGTGGAAAGCCAGAACTGAAGCGTGCTTTGCACCAGCTCGCAGAAGGCGGTCAGCATCATGGGCTTGGCGAGATACGCGTTTGCTCCTGCCTCGTAGGCCCGTAGGGCGTCGCGCGGATGGGACGAACTGCTGTAGACCACGACGGGCACGGCCAACCACTCCGGCCGTTGCCGTAACTCCGCCAGGACCTCCAAAGCGCCCTTCCGGGGTGTATTCACGTCCATCAGGATCAACCGGGGGGGACCATACGTTGGATCGTCCAGGAGGCGCAGCGCTTGCTCGCCGTCATCCACCACCCTCAGGCGCACCGGGGGCGAGAAGTCGGCTACGGCTTCCTCCACCAGCAGCACATCCCCTTCGCTGTCCTCCATCAACAAGACGTCCACGGGTGCCGTCACGCCGTCTCCGCTGAGGGGAACATGAGGTGAAAGGTGCTTCCGCTGCCTGGGGTGGATTCCACCCAGATGCGGCCCCTGTGGTGCTCGACGATTTTCTTCACGATGGCCAACCCCATTCCGTTGCCTTCATACTCATCCCGTACGTGGAGACGCTGAAAAATCTGGAAGACGCGCTCAGCGTACTCAGGCTCAAATCCGATGCCGTTGTCCTGCACCGTGATGTGCCACACCTTACCCTCATTCACGGCGCTGACGTGAATCTCAGGCGCCACCCCCTCACGGCGGAATTTGACCGCGTTGCCGATCAAGTTCTGAAAGAGCTGCGTGAGCTCGGATGGATTCCCGACGATTGTGGGCAGGAGACCGTGCGTGACGGTGGCACGGCCCTGTTCCAGAGCGGCGTGAAGGCGCTGGAGGGCCTCATTCAGCGGCCCGTCAAGCGCGACGGCAGCGTGAGGTTCGCGCACGGCGTTGAGGCGCGAGAACACCAGCAGGTCGTCGATCAGAACCTTCATCCGCTGTGCGCCGCCGCTGACCAGGCGCAGATACTGCCGGCCCCGGTCGTCCAGCACTTCACTGTACCTGCGGTCGATCAGCTCGGAGAAGCTCGTGATGGTCCGCAGCGGTTCCTGCAAGTCGTGCGACGCCACATACGCGAACTTCTCGAGTTCAGCATTGCTACGCTCAAGTTCCTGCGTGCGCTCCTGCAGTTCTCTGGTGCGCTCCTCCACCCGGCGCTCCAGCAGGTTGTGACTGTCGTGCAGCTGCTGATAGAGCCGCGCATTGTCGACCGCGACCGCAGTTTGCGCCGCGAGGCCAACGACGAGGTGCTCGGCACGCTCGGTGAACACCTCCGGCTCAGGATGGCCGAAAAAGAGCCCGCCCAGTACCTCTCCAGAACGCGAGGTGACGGGGACCGCCAGGTAACTGCGGACGGGCAGATGCCCCTGCGGCATCCCGTGATAGGGAGCGTTTTTCCCGTAGCGGGGATCCTGGGTAATGTCGGCGACGCGCACCACGCCTTCCCCGGCGAATGTGGGACCGAAGACCTGGGTGTTGCGCGGCATGGGAAAACGGGCGAACGCTTCGCGCGGAACGCCGGAGAGGGTGTAGAGGGTATAGCTCTCCTGGCGTTCGTTCACGACGTTGTAGAAAAACGCTCCGAACTGCGCTCCGGTGAGTTCGACGCCCGCGTCGGTAACGGCCTGGACCAACCGGTCGAGGCGAAGTTCGGCCGACACGAGTTGGTTGACCCGGTTGAGCGTGCTCAACAGCTCTGCCTGCTCCTGCAGGTGGGCGGAGAGCCGGACGCGCGTCAGTGCCTGCGTGGCCTGCTCGACGAGCGTGTCCAGAAACTGGCGTTCAGCTTCACCGAACTGGCGGACTTCCTGAAAACTCAGGCACAACACGCCCCACAGTTCGTCCTCCAGCATGAGGGGAAGGGCGGCGAGACTTCGCGTGGCCTCGGCGCGTACGCCCACAGAACCGGGATAGACCTCATCGAACGTGCTCCCGCTCACGAACACAGGGGTTCGCCGTATGGCGGCGTCACACGGAGGAATCCCAAGAGACAGCGGGAAGCGCTCGAACCGGGCGCGGAGTTCCGGCGTGTAGCCCACCTCGTCGAGGAGGTGGAGATGTTGCCCATCTTGCGAGGGTGCGACGAGGGCGCCCATATACGCGCCGGCGGCGGTGACCGCTTCGCGGATCAGGAGTTTCACGACGTCTTCGGACCGGACGATCTGGGAAAGCGCCACGGTGAACCGCTGTAAGGCTGCCGTATGGTGCTGCTGCGTGATGTTCTGCAGGTAAACGCCGATACCCGAGGCGTTCGGGACCACCTGGACCTGGACCCAGCCGCCGTAGGAAGGATTGAAAGCGTCGTAGCGGATGGGGCGGTTCTCCTCGCGCGCGCGGCGGCTCTCCTCAAGCCATTTGGCACTGAAGGCGTGCGCGAAGTCCCTTTCCAGAGACCGGCCGATCAGTTCAGGTGGTGTCAGGCGCACCATGCGCGCAGCGGCGGCGTTGGCGTACGTAAACTGCCCGTCCAGGTCAAGCGTGAAGAAAGGATCGTCGATGGTGTCCAGCACGGAAGCCAACGCCGCCGGAACGAGGACGTGCTGAGGGTGGGTCATCGGCGAAGAACCTGAACTGGGGAGCAGAACTCGGGAAGGAAGGGCACGGCTTGGGGAGTGTAGAGCAGGCGACCGCTGTAACACTGCGGTGTGATGCGGACCACGGTGCTGTGGTGGGCCCGAGCACCTTCTCCCGCCGCTCTCCATCGCCCTGTGGGGTCCTCGGGGGGCCTGCGCGCCCGGCCGCGTCATTGGGCCGCGTTCACCGCTGTGCCTTTTTCCCCAGTCCCCAGCAGTCCTGGCACATCCGCCGCGCCCCGGCGCACGGCAATGATGGCGCGCAAGAGAGAAGAGCGCCGCACGCGCCGGGAGAAGACAGGGCAGAGGGCCTACCAAGCCGAGCAGGACCCCAAAGAAGGCGGCCCGGGGGCCGCCTTGATTCCCTCGGCGCGGATTACACACATACCCGGTGATATGCACCGCACGCGGGTCCTGCTGCAGGGGCACGGCCTGAAGGCCACGGTCCGCGGTTTCGGTAACCTCACCAATGAGGGGCTGGCACCCACGGGCAAGTGGCCTGGAGTTGAGGGCCAGGACACCTGCTGCACCGCACGTCAGCCATGAAGGGCGCTGCGCAGGTAACGGTGTCGGAGAGGGGCAGGCACGGTGGTCCGGGTGTGTGAAGCGTGGAGATTCGGGCAGACAAGGCGAGGAATGTCTGGGTCCGTCATCGCCGCTTGAAGCCCAGGTGGTGCCGCGGACAGGTGGGACGATGCAGTGGGTTCGTCGGCGAGGATTGACGGTGAGGTCCGGTGGCTCGCCCACAGGAAGCCGTAGCCGGTGCCGTTTTCACGGCCAAAGCCCACCTTGACCCCACGCCGGACTTCTTGTGGGTCAGGTCACCTTTCCCGATGAAGTCCAGGGTGTTCTCGTCTGTGAACACCGCGCTGACGGCGACGTCGCGGCTGACGGTCCTGACGTCCTTGCCCCCGGACGTTGACGGAATCCGCGGTGCCGCTCAGGTCGCCGCCGACGCCGGCGGCGGGGAAGGGGTACTGGAACAGCGTGAAGTTCGTCCGGCCCGTGGTGCTCGCCCACACCTCACCGCTCAGGCTGACGCCACCGTCCAGGGCTGCCGAAAGGGTGGGCGGGAAGACAGGAAGGTGCGCAGGTTTTTCCTTGCAGACGGAGGGCGGAAGAGGAGGATGCGCGCCGGCGGTCGGCGCTCACCCTCCGGGGGTGCCAGGCGGGCGTGCTGTGGCCGCAAGTCCAGGAGGAGTGCCAGGCTCCGTTTGCCGCCACCCGGGGTGGAAGCGGGTGATTCGCCCGTGATTGGCCTCCTGGCCCGGCGGGGAAGGGGCTTGCGGGCGGCGCCCTCGCTCACACCCTCGGGCGGCCGATCGGTAACCTTGCTGCCCTCCATCTGCACGTGCCCTGCTCACAGACGGGGGGTGTGGTGGTGCGGCCGCAGGTCGTCAGGAACAGCGTCCGCATGGGCGGGGCCGCCCGGATTGAGGCTGCAAAGCGCCCCCCGGCATGGATGCGGGAGGAGAATGGATGGGTGCTCCCGCTGGGGTGTCCCGGGGGCGTCCGGCAGCCGAGCAGTTCCGTAAAATCCCCTCACCCTGGGTCCCGGGGCCTGCTCCTGTGCGAGTCGGATCGGCGCGCGTTTCCCGCACACCAACCCGGCTTCTGAAAGAACGGGAGGGCAAGCCACCTTCCCTTTCCAAATCACGGCCCAATCAGGCCGTGTGGAGCACGGTGTCCTTGCCCAACGGCAAGGAGACCCCCATGACCAGACGACTGACCTTCAGCACACTGCTTCTCACCGCCCTGCTCTCGGCCTGCACCACGGGCGGCACCGGCGGGCCGCCCAGCATCAAAAGCATCGAACTCACCCCGGCGAGCGCCAGCGTGGGGGTCGGGGGAACGGTGACCCTCAGCGCCACCGCAAGGGACGGACAGGGCAAGGTCGTCCCCAACGTCGCCTTTCTCTGGAAGTCGAGCAGCGAGACCGTGGCAAAGGTGGCGGGAGGCGTCGTGACCGGCCTGAGTGCCGGAATGGCGGGCATTACCGCCAGCGCAGATGGCGTGACGGGTCCAGCGGCGAACGTGACCGTCACCGGAACGCAGCCCCAGCCCAACGGCAACTTCGACCTGAACCTGTCCGGGGACAAGCTGCCCATCGTCACGGGAACGGCCGCCAGCCTCACCGTGAACGTCACGCGCAAGAACGGCTTTACCGGGGCCGTGACGCTGAGCCTGGGCGGCCTGCCCGACGGGGCGAGCGCCGCCCCCATTACCCTGGCGCCAGACCAGGCGAGCGCCACAGTCACGGTGGGCGCAGCGGCCAACGCCCCGCATTCGCAGCCCACCGCCGTCACCCTGAGCGCAGCGGCGACGGGCGCAGCCACCGTCATGAAGGCCCTGACCGTCACGGTGCGCGGCCCGGCAGGCAGTCTGGACACCACCTTCGGCGCGGGCGGTATCGCCGTCACGCCGGTCGGCGCGGGTGAGGACGTTCCCTACGCGGTGGCCGCGCAGCCCGACGGCGGGTTGACCGTGGTGGGCAGCAGCGCGAGCAACGTCTCCGACGACTTTACCGTGGTGCGCTACACCCGCGACGGCGCGCTCGACGCGACCTTTGGGAGTGGCGGCAAGGTCAGCATCGACTTCGCGGGGAAAGCGGACATCGCCCGCGCGGTCGCCCACCAGAGTGACGGCAAGATCGTGGTCGTGGGCGGAGTGACGAATGCTGGAAACGAGGAGCGCTTCGGTGTGGCCCGGCTGAACGCGAACGGCACCCTTGACAGCAGTTTCGGACAGGGCGGCAAGGTCGTGACCGCTTTTGCGGGCAGCGGTGCGGACCGGGCCTCGGCGGTCCTCGTGCAACCGGACGGCAGCATTGTCGTGGGAGGGCACGCAAGCCTCTCCAGCAGCGCCTCGGGGATGGATTTCGCCCTCGCGCGGTACACCGCTGTGGGGGTTCTGGACGCCTCGTTCGGCAACGGCGGCCAGGTCATCACCGCCATGACCCCGGGAGGTGCGGCGGACGCCGTCCACGCCCTCGCGCTTCAGGGCGGCAAGATCATCGCGGCGGGCGGCGAAGGCGACTTCAAGGCCGCGCGGTACACGGCGTCGGGAACCTTGGACGCCTCTTTCGGTACGGGCGGCAAGGTGAGTTCCGTCTTTGGAGGCAGCGTCGCCACGGTCAGTGGCATCGCGTTGGACGCGCAAAACCGACTGGTGCTCGCCGGGCAGAGCCAGAACGACACCGCCGCCGTGCGCCTGAGCGAGAACGGCGCTTTGGACACCACCTTCGGGGATGGCGGCAAGAAGATCATCGCGGTCAATCCGGACAACTGGGATGCCGCTCAGGGAGTCAGCGTACAGGCGGACGGCAAGGTCGTGCTGGGGGGCTGGGTGTACGGCGTGGGCTCGCAGAGCAATTTCGCTGTGACGCGGCTGAACGCGGGTGGGCAGCTTGATACCGGCTTTGGGCAGGGCGGAACGACCGTGACCCCCGTGGCTCCCGGCGTCAAGCCGGACGAGGTCCGGGCGCTCGCACTGCAGACCGACGACCGGATTCCCGCTACCCGCATCGTGGCGGTGGGCGTACGCAACGATTCCAACCAGGACTTCGCCCTGACCCGCTACTGGCCCTGAGGAACGTGGTGATCCCGCGACGACACGCGGGGCACCCTGACCCTCCCACCGCATTCGAGGAGAAATGTATGACCGTTACGCAACGTCGGCACGCCATCGTCATGGGCGCGAGCATGGCGGGGCTGTTGGCCGCCCGCGTTCTCGCCGAAACCTACGCCCAAGTCACCCTGCTGGAGCGCGATGAATGTTCCGCGCACGCCACCGCACGCAAGGGCGTTCCCCAGTCGCAGCAGCCCCACGCGCTGCTGCTGCGGGGAAAACAGATTCTGGAGGAGCTGTACCCCGGCCTGGAAGCCGAACTGCACGCGCAGGGGGCCCTGAGCGGCGACATGACGCACGCAACGCGCATCGTGGCGGGAGACACGTACCTCGCCAAGTCCCACAGTGGCCTGCCCCTGCTGTTCGCCACGCGGCCTCTGATCGAGGCGGCGGTGCGCACCCGTACCCTCACGCTGCCGAACGTGCGACTGAGGGCCGGCACTTCCGTCAAGGGCTTCGTCTCTGTCGGGGACCGCGCCGCTGTAGGTGGGGTACGGGTGCGCACGGCGGACGGTGCGGAAGAAGACCTGATGGGCGACCTCGTCGTGGACGCCACAGGGCGTGGATCGCGCACGCCCGCCTGGCTGAAGGAGCTCGGCTTCGCCCGTCCGCGTGAGTCCCGCCTGCCGGTCAACGTCACGTACACGTCGCGCTTCTACCGCCGCTCCCCGGAGCACCTCGGCGGTGACCTGATGCTCGTGACCCTTCCCAACCAGCCGAAAGACCGGCGGGTCATGGGCTGTTTTGCGGCGGAAGGGGACCGCTGGCACGTGTTTCTGACCGGGTGGCACGGCGAACACGCTCCTCCCAACGACGCGGGCGTTCTGGAGTTCGCCCGGAGCCTGGAACATCCGGATCTGGCCGCCTTCCTGAGCAGTCTGGAGCCGGTGTCGGACTACGCGGTCCACAGATACCCGGCGAATGTCCGCCACCACTACGAGGAGCTGCGGCGCTTTCCGCGCGGCCTGATCGTGATTGGGGACGCGCTGTGCAGCTTCAATCCGTCTTCGGCCCAGGGTATGACAGTTGCGGCCCTGGAGGCGCTGGCCCTGCGGACCGCACTCCGCGGAACCCGGGACCTGGACGCCGTGCGGCGCAGGTATTTCCGCCTTGCAGACCGTGCACTCACCTTGCCGTGGAGCGTGGTCACCGGCAGCGACGGCAGCTACCCGGAAGCCAACTGGCCCCAGCCGCCCGCGAGCCGCGTCCTGGGCAGGTATCTGAACCGCGTTCAACAGGCCGCCGTGTACGACGGCGCGGTGTCCAGAACCTTTTTCCAGGTGGGGCAGATGGTGCGGTCACCGGCGGCGCTGTTCGCGCCCACCTTCGTGCTGCGGGTCCTGCGCGCCCGGGCGCCCAGCAGGGCGCCCCAGGCTAGCCCGCCCGCCGTCCAGCCCAACCTTTAGTTCCAGCTCCAGACCGGCGGGTTTGGCGGTCCGCCCCGTCGCCGCTTCCCCTCCACCCACCGGGTGTGCTCACGCGCCTGCCCACCCCAGGCGTACCCTCCCTGCCCGGCGGCCCGGCCCTCATTCTCGGTGGCTGGACCACGGCCCCCGGTACCCAGGCGCCCTCCACCCAGCTTCCCGGCACCCCCCGGCCCACTCCACTCTGCCTTGCCCCACCGGCACGGCCACCGGGTTACCCATCACGGCCGTGATCGGCCATTCGGGGGCGGCTCCAGTTGCCCGGTGGCAGCGTGAGAAGCGGCGTTCCTGCTGGAGCCCTGGGGGGAACCATACGGTTTCCGGATTATCCGTTCCGTCCGCTCTGCTGCGACGCAAGTCCGCTCGGGTGAACCCGTGACTGCACCGCAGATCAACCGCAATCCTTATCACGCGGCGGGCATTCAGGAAATGCCAGGCACCACCAGGGGACGGGTGGGCAAGGCCTACCGCCAGACTCCAGAGGGCGTGGCCTTCGCCAGGCCCGTACACCTGGGCTTCAGCCACACCGGGAAGGAACGCGCCGGTACCGTCCCCACGGCGCTGGGCCTGGGCCACCAGGACGGGGTGGAGGACAGGTCAGGGGCGGGCAGGTCATGAACCTGAGCGTGGCCGACTGCACCGGCGGCGAGGAAGTCGGCGCCTACACACCACCCTGGTGCTGGAGCAGGTCAGTTCGGGCGAGTACACGAATCCCGGCCACATGGAAAAGACGACCTTCGAGACCTGCCAGGCCTCCACGCCCACCATCCTGCGCCATCACCCCGTCTACGACGAGAACGCCTCCATGGCGGGGACAGTCAGGGCCACGGTGGAAGCGCGGCTCAGCTGTCGCGGGGGCCTTCCACCCTGGCCTTCTCGCCAAAGGCTCGAGATGACCGGACAGGACACCACGTCCGACACCTACAAGGACGGCTGCGCAGGGACGACGAACGACCGTCCGAACAGCAAACCGTTCAGGTCCATCGGCGCTCCGCCTCGATCCCGCCCACAACCCCGCACCTGGAGTGAAACCTCACGCGGAGCCCGGGGCACGCCCCGGTCATCTCAACTCTGTTGCCCTTCCTTCCCCGACGCGAGGACCGCGCCGTCAACCCCCCGGTACAGAACACCGTTTCTCAATTCCTTCCTGCCCAGCGTATCCTCGCCGGTGCCACAGGCTCCACCGGGCCTCCGGCTGTGCTGGCGCTGCTCGCGCGGGGAGCGCTGGAGCCTGTGGCACCGGCGCCCGGACAAGGGTGTCCACGCCGCCTTCTCCGCCCGCCCCACGGCACAGAAAGAGGAGCAGCCGAGAACCTCCGTCTCTGCCTGCGGGCGTGAGGGGGTCCGGCTGGTGTTCTCCGGCGTCCACGCGGACGGGAGCAGCCGATTCTCCCGCCTTGTGGCGCGGAACCCTTTTCGGCCTGCGGCTGCCGCACCACAACCCCAAATTCCCGGCAACGACATTCAGACGCGTGGGGTGGGAAGAGTTGCTCGCGGGCCGCTTCCCCTCCCGCTGGTCGCTGGTGTCCCGGGTAGACACGCGGGACGCGGGTGACGCGGCGGCGCGGGCGCTCCTCGCCCGCAGCGTGCCGTCCTGTGGCCCCCTGCCCCCGTTGACCCCGGGCCACCGGACAGTGGTCCACTGGAGCGCGGCGCTCAGGCGGCACGTGCAGTCCGCACCCGAGCGCCCGCGAGATGGACGCGCTGTTCAGCCGAGCATACGGGGGCCGCAAGGCGCTCGATTGCCAGAAAAGCCACCGCCTGGTCGGCAGGATGAAGGCGAAGACCCCGTCCGCCGAGCTCTGGCGAACGGTCTTTGCGCTGGGCCGCCCTGCCCCGCTTCCACGCCGATGACGCCCCTGGGAGAGCGGCAGGATGGAACGGGGCAAGGGCCAGCAGGCAGACGCGACCCGGAAAAGCGCGGTCGAACGCCCGGCCGCCGCTTCCGAAGCCCCTTTGAAGTGGGAGAAGGCGGGTGGGTGCAGGGCCTGTGCCCGGAGGGCCCGGAGCCGCTTACCACCTGCCGCCCATCCTCCGCCTCACGGCTGCACTCCACCCTTCGTTCGGGGACAGGGGATTGGCGCATGCCTGAACCCAACGTTTAAAATAACTTCATGTGTGTGCGGCCGAACTCGCCGAGCTGATCTGCCTGATGGCTCCCCTGAATCCCTGGTTCATTAAGGGCGTCCGCGCCCTCACGCCCCTGGTCGAGCATTCGGCGCTGGACACCCTCTCGAACCGGAGCCAGGCGCGAATCGCTCTGGCACGCGGCCTGCGCGCCTACTGGCAGCACGACCTGGCCGGGACCGAGACCTTCATGACCGAGGGCACCCGGCGGTACGCGGCCGAGGGCGTGGTGGTCGGGCAGGTCCTGACGCTCGGCTACCGCACCTCCGCCGTGATGCACCGCGGACTTCTGGAAGAGGCCGAGCACCTCTCGCGGGAATCGATTGCCCTCGCTGAAGGGCATGGCGACCCCTTCATCACGTCAATGGCCCTGCACGCCCGGATGGTCGTGCCGCAGACTCGGCAGGACGCCCCGGAAATCACGCGCCTCGCGTGGCGAATGCACGAAGTCGCCCAGCAGACCAGCAGCACCTACATCCTGCTGATGTCCCGCGTTTACCTCGCCCAGGGTGAGCGGCTCGCAGGGCACTTCGCAGAGGCGGCGGAGCACCTGAGCCAGGCCGGGCCGTACGCGGACGCCCTCGACTCGGCCATGGGGCGCCTGGCGGTGCTGACGGGCTGGGCGCAGTTGGCGCTCGCGCGTGGCGACGGCCCGTCGCTGGGGTGGCTCTCGGGCGTCCTGGAACGTCAGCGTGGGCTCCAGCCGACGACGTGGGACAGCGGGACCGGGTCAACGCTCGCGCAGGTGGAACGCTCCGCGCGGTCCCTGCTGGGAGCAGACCTGTTCGGTGAGTGGCAAAAGCGTGGGCGGGAGGCCGGAGTTCAAGAAGCGCTGACGCGCCTCGCGCGGACACAGGGGCAGCCTGCCTGACGGCGGGGACCACCACCGCTCTGCGCCCATTTCCAGCCCGTTCCGGCGTCACTTCTGGGCAGTCTTGGCCACCACCTTGAAGGGGCGAATCATGCCGAGGGCGGCGTGCGGCGCGCCCTGGTGGCTGGGGCTCGGAACGCCGCACAGCAGGATGTAGTCCCCGGGCGCGAGGTTCAGGTGCGCGTACGAGGTGCGGCCCTTCGTGACGGCCTGCGCGCCACCTGCCGGAATGATCGGCATGGGTCCCTCAGGCTTCTGCATGTACGCGGCCACGTCCGCCATCGTCTTGCCGGGAGCGATTCTGAACACCAGCATTTCGTGCCCCTCGGGCCCAGCGTTTGTCACCTCCCAGACCTGCGGACCCTCGGTGATCGCCACACCCTTGGGTAATTCGAAGCCGTAGTCCACCAACTTGACCTTGAGGTCGGCCTTGGGAGGCTGGGCCTGAGCCGCGCCCGTCGTCACCTGGAAGCTCTGCACCATGCCCAGCGCGAGGTGGGGCACGCCCTTTGCGTCTGGGACGAAGCACAGCTCCAGATAGGTGCCGGGCTCGGCGAGGTTGACCGTCACCCGCTGCGCCTGGCCGGGCAGAAGCATGCCCACGCCGCCGACCATTTCGACGCCGGCGAGGGCCGCGCCCTCGTTCTCCCTCAACTTTGCCAGAAAGTCTGCCTGGGTCATGCCGCCCGGCAGGCGGACGAGCTGCATGTGGTGCGGCTCCTGGCCGGTGTTCTTCAGCTCGAAGGTCGTCCAGCCGGTCGTCACGCCCGCAGGGGTGGCGAACTTGTGGTCCTGGGCCTGAACCTGTACGGGAGCCTGCCCATGGGTGTGGCCCGCATGGGCGAGGGCAGGTGCGGTGAGCGCGGCGGTCAGGGCGAGGGTCAGCAGGTGGCGGGCAGCGTTGGTCTTCGTCATGGTGGTTCCTCCTGGGCCGGAGCGGGGAACGCCGCTTCCGGCCTGAAGGGACGCTAAAAGAGGAGGTCTGATCCAAGCGTGATTGGGCGCCGGGACGCGCTCCGGCCCGCGTGCTCGGCTCCCGCGGCCCAGCGCTTTGGATGGGCGCACGTGGAGCACAGGCGGCGGATGACCGGCCGACCAGACGGGACGTTCTGCGGTGCGCTTTACCGGGCCCCATTCTGGGCAGAAGGTGGCCGTGCCCGGTGGTCGCCCTCGGCCCGGCGACAGCGCTGCCGCTGGCCGCCCGGCAGCGCAGCGGTGCCCACGCCGTTCCCGCCGCTTCTCCCCGACCGCCCCTGAGGTTGAGGACATGCGTCAAAAAAAGCCTTCTTTTGGCCGAGCAGCGTGAGCGAGCCTGAATGCACACTGGGGAGAACGGAGCCGTGAGGGATGCCCCTTCCGCTCACGACGTCATTCGGACAACTGTGATCAGCATGAACTGAACCGGCTCGGAGGTGGAGCGCCCCGGTCCGGCTGCCCCAGGGCACGCAGCGCCGCTCCTTTGCGACCCCCGGCACGCTGCTGGAGTTCCCCAGCGTACAGGCGCGCGGTGCGGGGCTGGGGCGCCTGCCCGTCCACGGCGCGTAGGAGGGCGGGAAGGCCAGCGCAGGAGGGAAAGGGTCCGGCCGGGAACCCAGGGCAGACGGACCGTTGCGCGCTCCTGGCAGGGCATTCTCGGCGGCGCGGAGGAAACACAATCACGCGGAAATCAGGGGGGAGGAACTACGGTCCCTTCACCTCCCCCGGAGAGGAATGGGGGCGTTCAGACTGCCCCCCGAAAAGAGGTCTCCTATGTTCCAAAAAGCTGCCAGAGCCGCCCTGACCCTCGCCGCCCTCCCCCTCGCTTCGGCCGCCCCTGCGGCGCAGGGCGGCTCGCCCGTGACGGCGCCCATGCTCGGCAGCTGGGTGTACGGCACCCTGTCCTCCACCGACTACTACGATCCCACCACCGACAGGTGGCAGGACGCCAGCGGCGCGACCGAGATCGTCACTTTCATGGCCAATGGCCGCTACGAGCGTACCCGGCTGCTGTCGCTGACGACCTACGGCTGCACCTCCAAACTCCTGATCTACGAGAAGGGCACCGTGAAGATCGGGGGCGACCGGGTAACCTACCGGCCGCAGGAGGGCGTCAACAAGGGCTACACCTGCAGGCCATCGAACGGTTGGAGCAACTCGGAGATCCATCCAGAGACCTGGACCTTCCGCTTCGAGCGTGATTCAAACGGGGGGGACATCCTGGTAATGCAGGGGCAGTCCGGCAGCGTCGCGCACTACAACCGGTACAAGCGCTGAGGTGAACGCACGGCTTGAAAAGCTGCTGGGCGCGCCTGCGCACCAGGCGCGCCGTTCTCATGAGGAAGGGAGGATGACCATGACGTCGATCCATTCGGGCGAGGGGACAACGGGCCGCGCCGAGCAGAACCCAGTGGGCCCCTGGCGTCTGCCGGTCGCCCTGGCACTGTGCACGCTGCCCACCAGCCTGGCCGCCCCACCGCCCGGTTTGAGGGGCGCCACGCTGTGCGTGAGCCCCATGCTCACGGTATCGGTCACGGCCGAGTCTGGCATCGCCGTGAAGCTCACCGGGCTGGACGCCCAGATCTACGCCCAGGTCAAGACGCTCCTGCGCGCCGGAGGCGTGAAGTACCGGGAACAAGAGGTGTGCCGCTCGAACGCGGACCTCAACGTGTCGCTCAGGCTGAGGTCCATTCGGGGCAGCCCCACTGTGGAAACGCAGGTCTCTGCCTACGTGGAGGATGAGGCCGACTGGGAATCAACTTCCTGGCTGGGCGGTCAACGCCGCTGGTCGGCGGTGAACTACGGCGAGGTCAACCCGGCGGAGGCCGAGGTCAGGTCAGGGCTGCTCAAGCACACCTCGACGTCCCTGAAACAGCTCGTGAACGACTGGAAGGCCGCCAACCGCTGACAAGGATTCCGCTTCATGCGTGATGAAACCGTGGGCCAACCCGAACCGACGTGCAACGCTGCGCCCCAGAAGGGACAGGAAAACCGGTGACGGAGAGGGGGATGGAACGGATGATCCAAAAACCGTATGAGAGAGCGGTACCGTGCCCTCCGGACGGGCCAGTAACTGTTGCGTGATCCCGGTACGGCTGGTCGCGGCGGGCATCTCGCCAGGTGCGGCCAGCCGCGCCCAGGGTCAGGGTTGCCCACACAGATACTGGAAACGGGGGTGAGAACGCCCACCTTGAACGTGCGGCCAGCGCCGAAGGTTCCGCGTGACTCGCCCGGTATACGGTTTCCCGGGGAATTCGTTCCGTCCCCTCTGCGGCGCAGCGTTGCACGTCGGTTCGGGTGAACCAGTGACTGCACCGCGGATCAACCGCACTCCTTAGAATTTGGCGCAAAAGGCTGCTTCAGCACGGTTTCGTGTTTACCGGGGCCCGCCGGAGCCAGCCTTTGATCCTGCCATCCCGGCATCTGCCTCGTCCAGGTCCCGCCGGGGACCCCGCCGCCGCAGGGCCGGTCCTGGCCACTTCAGGCGCGTGGGGTGGTGCGCTGTGACCGCACCCGAAGCCGCACCGTCACCGCTTCGCACTGAGCGTCACCGGCTCTGTCCCCTGGCGGTACCGCCGCTTCTCCCTCCGCTTGCAAGGCGTCCAGACGGTGCTGTTCGGGCCCGGTATCGCCGTCAGCCGCCTCGTGGCCCGCGTGGGTGTGACCGGCACACCTTCCCACGGCTGCGCCCCACTCACAAACCACTGGGAAATGGGGGAGAGGCTATGGAAAACCGGCTGGATACTTCGGAGGGGCCTGCGCGGAGTACCCGGGCGCCAGGCTTTGCTTCTGCGGGCGGTGGGCCCCGCAGGCGGCGTTTCCTGCGGCCCGCGAGTGAATGGCAGTTCCAGTTGACCGTGCGGGTGGCGGCAGACGGGGGCGTGGACGGGGGGCAGCGGGCGGTGGCAGCCCCAGGTCAAGCTGTTCGGCGAAGAGACCACACGGGAAGAGGGGAGGCCTGGTCCCATCCACCGTGGAAAGGGTACCGGAGACATACAGGACGCGAGGGGCCTGAGTTGCCGTCCAGCGCGGAGCGGCGCGCAATCAGGTTCTGCGTGTAAGTATCCTGTGAGGGGAGAACCCCACAATAAGTTGATGCCATGCTAGATTCTCGCGTCCTGATGGAGGCCCTTATGAAGCGTACTTATTCCCCTCTTATGCTGCTCACACTTACGCTCGCCACTGCTTGCTCCAATGTGCCGCCAGCGTCACAAGCGCAGGGAACTCCCGAGCGCTTCGGGCATGTTGCGATCGTTCCATTGCAAAGCAGTGACACGCCTGAGGACTTGGCGCAGATCGTTGGCGGCACCGTCCTGGAGTGGAACGATTGCGCTGCTGGCGAGCACTGTTCCGCGCTCGTCGGGTTGAATCATGACCTGAAGGCGCAAAGCGTGGGTGCGCTGAAAGGCCGAGACATCTACGTCGAGCCCAACCGCGATGTCTTCGGGGGTGGGGGTGCCATGACGGCGACCATGGGCGGCAAGATCTCCATGTGGTCCGGTGGAAAAATTTCGATGTGGTCTGGCGGCAAGATCTCCATGTGGTCCGGCGGTGTGTTTGCTCCCCTCCCTGAGAACACCGCGCTGTGGAAGAAAATCAACCTGGAACAGGGACAGTTGCTCGCGCCCCGGCTAGGTGCGGGCGTGACCGTCGCTGTGATCGACTCGGGCATTGACCTGGCACACCCGGCATTTGAAGGAGCGCTCAGCGACCCTGGAACCTGGCGCGACTTTTACAGCAACGACGGTGTTCCTCAGGAAGAAGGAACGTTCGGCGTTGGTGCGTATGGCCATGGGACCAATGTGGCTGGCATCGTGCTGCAGGTTGCTCCACAGGCGAAAATTATGCCGCTGCGTGCGCTCGGGCCGGACGGCTCTGGCGACGTGGTGATGATCGCCCAGGCCATCGACTGGGCTGTTGCGCGGGGAGCGCAGATTATCAATCTGAGTCTCGGCAGTACGGAAGTCTCCAAAGTGGTGCAGGAGGCCTTGCAGCGTGCCTCGGATCAGGGTGTTCTCGTGGTTTCCTCCGCTGGAAACGAGGACCGCAACAAGATCACCTATCCCGCAGCGGTGGCGGAAACCAGAGAAGTTGGGAACAGCAGCCTCAGCGTCGGCAGCGTGGATCTGAACGACCTGAAGTCGAGCTTTTCCAACTACGCCTCCAATCTGGAGATGGTGGCGCCGGGAGAGCAGGTGTATGCGCCCGCGCCTGAGGGCCGCATGGCGGCCTGGAGCGGCACCTCGATGGCCGCCCCCATGGCCAGCGGAGCGCTGGCCCTGGCCCTGAGCGCGGGTGCGGGCCCTGCCGGCCTGACCAACCTCGTCAAGCAGACGGCAGCGAACGTCTACAGCAATGGTGCCAACGCGGCGTACGCCGGCAAGCTGGGCGAGCAAGGGCGCCTGGACCTGAAGGCCTTTCTGAGCAGCGCCGTGCACTAACGCCATGATTGATCCCGCCGCCCACCCAGATGCGATAGAATCCGTGTGGAACACCATCGTCACGCGCCTGAGCGATGATCCTCCTGCGGCGCTTGCTCAGGCGCAAGCCTGCGTGCTGCAAGTGCCGCCTCTGCATGGCCGGAAGGCGCTGTTCAGCCGCTTTCTGCTCGGACGGGCGCAGCAGGCCAACATGCTGCTCGACGAAGCCCGGGAGACGCTCCTGGCTGTCGCTCGGGAGGCCGAAGAGCTTGGCGACTCGTCCCTGGAAGCGCAGGCGCGGACGCACCTGGGCAAAGTGCTCCTGGACCTTGGTGAATTCGGCGGAGCTGGAGAGGAACTGAGGCGCGCGGTGGTCCTCACCGAGCACACGGGCGGGCCAGCGGGGATTCGGGCTGCGGCCCTGAACCACCTGGCCGCCGTGAACCACCAGCAGGGACACACGTCCACGGCGCTGGGGCTCCTGAATGAAGCCCTCACCCTGCGCGAGTTGGAGGGAGACGTCACGGGTCAGATCCAGTGCCTGACCAACATCGGAATCACCCAGATGTGGTTCGGCCAGTACGGTGAGGCCATCCGGACGCTCACGTCCGCTTACACCCTCTACCAAACCCAGCCGATGAACCTGCAGTTGGAAACGCCCATTCTGCATAACCTGGCGAACGTTCACAGCGCCAACGGAGACCCCCGGCTGGCCATTGAAGTGATGCAGACCGCCTACCAGTCCGCGGTGACCTCTAAAAATGCCCGGTTCCAGGCCATGGCCAGCTTGAATCTCGGCATGTTCTTCTTGGAAGCGGGCCATCCCGATCAGGCCCGCGCTCCACTGCAATCGGCCTTGCAGCTCAGCCAGAAGTCCGTGAATCAGGTGATCGAGATGCATGCCCTGGACGGCCTGGGCACCCTGTACCTGCAGGTTGGCGAATTGGAGCAGGCGCACGGAGCGCTGCAGGCCGCGCTGAACCTGGCGTTGAAGACGGGGAGCAAGCAGGCAGAACTTGAAGCCCGCTTGCAGCTGGGGAAACTCTATTTGCGGCAGAACGACCTCGCTGTTGCCCGGCAGGAATTGGAGGCCGGCCTCCAGCTGGCGACCGAGGTTCAATCGGTTAAAGAGCAGGGAACCGCCCACGAGGTGCTTGCCGAGGTGTTCCAGCACTCTGGGAACCTGGAGCTGTCCCTGATGCACACCAGGGAAGTGCTCCGCATCGAGCGTGAACTGTTCAACGCCGAGCGCGACCGCCAGACGCGCAACTTGAGCATCCAGTTCGAGGTGACCCGCGCTCGCCACGAGATGGAGATGTACAGGGTCAGAACGGACCTGGAACGCCAGGGGCGTGAAGCGGCTGAGAAGATCGTGTGGGAACGCACGGCCGAACTCGCGCAGGCCCAGCAGGAGGTCGTGACGCGGTTGGCCATGGCCGCTGAGTACCGGGATGACACCACCGGGGAGCACACCCGCCGGGTGGGGCGCGCCGCGGCCTCCATCGCCCTGGCGCTGGGGTGGTCAAAAGAGCAGGCGGGTGTGCTCAGCGTTGCGGCGCGGCTTCACGATGTCGGTAAGATCGGGATTCCCGACAGCGTCTTGCTGAAGGCGGGCAAGCTTGACGCCAACGAGTACCGGCAGATGCAGACGCACACGTTCATCGGCTCCCGCATTCTCTCCGGTGGGCGATCGGAACTCCTCCGCATGGCAGAAGAGATTGCCCGGACCCATCATGAGCGTTGGGACGGTGGGGGGTACCCGGAGGGTCTGGAGGGCGAGCAGATCCCCCTCACGGGCCGAATCGTTGCCCTGGCAGACGTCTTTGATGCCCTGACGCAGGCCCGACCTTACAAAACCGCCTGGACGCCAGAGCAGGCCGCGGAGGAGATCGCCAGGCAACGGGGAACCCACTTTGATCCTACGCTGGTGGACCTGGCCCTCCCCATTCTGACGCAGCACGACCCACGGGATGTCCTGGTAGAAGATGAGCTGATTCCCCTCACGCAGGAGGATACGAACCACGTACTCACGGTGTTCGAGGAGTTGCTCGTGGAGCGCACCCGTGAACTTGAACAGGCGCGCCAGGCAGCGGTTCAGGCGGCAGAACGCATGGCTTCCCTGGCGCGAACGGACAGCTTGACTGGACTTGGCAATCGGCGGGCATTCGACATCCGGATGGATCAGATGTTGGAGCGGGCAAGCAGGGAAGGGTTGGAACTCACCGTAGCAGCGTTGGACCTCGACGGGCTGAAGGCTGTCAATGACCGTTCGGGCCACGCTCACGGAGACGCCTTTTTGCAAGCCTTCGCCTCAGCGTTCAAAAAGTGGTTTGGGACTTTGGGCGAGGTGTACCGGCTGGGTGGCGACGAGTTCGTGGTCCTGATTCCGGGAAATCCAGGGACAGAGGCCCTCCATAAGGCGCTGGAAGGTGCGCAGCGGGAGGTCAAGCACGTGGGATTCCCGGTAGCGACAGCGAGCCTGGGAAGCGCCGCCTTTCCTGGGGATGCCCGAACGGCCGGAGACCTCCTCCACTTGAGCGATCAGCGGATGTATGAGGTCAAGCTCGCCCGTCGAGAAAAGCGTGGGGCTTCAAACTCAATCTGACGTCGGGGGCGTTTTGTCAACGTAACGCCGCTCGGGCGCTGAACTGTAACGCGGTTTGCGGGATCATCCGTTCCGTCCCCTTTGCTGCAAAGCTTTGCAAGTCCGCGCCGCTTCGGTGGTGCCACGCCTCTCCGTCACCGTTTTTTCCCGCTTGCTCTGCCTGCTTGTCGTGCATCCCGCTGGCATGTTGATCCGCTTTGAGCAGGATGCGAGCATGGGTGAGTTTCCGGGTGGGTGCCTGATCCACCTTGAGGAGCGCACGAAGCTGCGTCTGTTCCTCGGCTTTCAAGCGCACGAGGTGCTGTACGCCTCAGCCCAAAACCACGCCCGCTCCCCCTGACAGAGCCAACCTGACGGCCCACTATGTGGTGACGCACAACCTGAAGGCGACGCCTATATGACGCTTAACAGGGCAACTGCACTCGCCCACAAGGTGGTGCCCGTTGCCAACAAACTCAGCAAAGCGCCGCGGCTATCGCCGAACAGCATGGCGAGCACGGCCACCACTACCAGTGCTGCCGCAGTCAAGTTGTACCCACGGTAGCGGAACAGCTGCGCGAGCGGGAAGAAATGCAGCCCGGTGATCAGGATGACGCAGGGTGTGATCCAGGCCGAGTGATCCGTCAAAGCCAGCAGCAAGACCGCAGTGCCAATGCTGGACCACTGCACGGCGTTGACCACGATAAAGCCTTTGCGCACCCGTTTGCCTTCGGCACTGTCCCTGACCCCGGAGAATTCTCGGCGACGCGAGCGGAAGCGCGCCGTGCCCCATACGGTGATGAAGAGGCTGATGATCACGATGGCAGCCAGAACCGGCGGACGGGCACCGGCATACTCTTAACTGGCAGCAGTCAACCATATTGCGCCAAACAGGGAGAGAAAAATGCCACCCAATGCCAACGAGGGGTGGTACGGACTTGCGGTGGTCGCGGATCACAGTTATATCAGGAGGTGGAAGCGGGCGCGCCGCGGAGCAATAAAGCATCTGTCCGGATGGCGCGGCGAGTGGAAGGGCGCCGTGAGGAGCGCCCTTTTCCCCACGCGCCTTCAGGTTCGCTCGCGCTGCTCGGTCAAAAAGAAGTCTTCTTTTCGACACATGCTCTAGACCTCGCGCCAGAGCAATCCTCGAGACGCCCCTTCGTTGCGGCCACCTGATGTGTCCTCCCTGCAGGGGGTTATCTGCGCGTCTCCTCGCCTCCTCCAACGGAGCAGGGATATAGCGGCGCCCTTCCTTGCTGGCGTGAGCTGGAAGGGCGCGAAGCGTCTTGTGGAGGCGCGGCACCTCGGCCTTGGACAGGAACAGTTGTGGTGCGGCCCCAAGGTTGAGCCCCCTCTGCTTGTTCTAGGGCGTGTAGGCAAAGTGATGTAATTACGTGTGGGACGTGATTTCTACCCGCCTCGAAGCCTTGAGGGTGCTAACGTTCCTGTTATGGACTTTCGTCTTCGCCCTGCTCAGGCCCAGGATGCTGCAGGTCTGGCCGCCGTTCATGTGCAGTCCTGGAAGGAAACGTACGCTGGACTGCTCCCAGAAGGCTTTCTGGGGCGGATGACCAATGACACCATGCGTCTCCGGCGCGAGCAACTGTGGTCGAATCTTGTGCTTGACTCCTCGCGAATCACTTACGTTGTGAGTCATGCCGACACGGTCGTGGGTTTCGTTAACGCCGGCGCGATGCGCGAACACCTCCAAGCAAGCACCGAACAGGACAAGCCTTATGACGCCGAGATCAATGCGATCTACCTCCTGAGATCCGCTCAGGGAAGCGGCCTTGGTCGAGCCCTTTTTCTCGCCGCTTCCGACAAATTGCGTGCCCGAGGGTTTAAGTCAATGGCACTTTGGGTATTGAAGGGAAATCCAACCTGTGCGTTCTACCGCCATATGGGAGGCGAGCAAGACGGTGAGAAGCGAGTTGCCATTCCTGAAGGTGAATTGCTCGAACTCCGCTTTGGGTGGCGTGATCTCAAATTCCTGACTTGAAAATGGGGGTGGAGGCAGGACGCAGTGGTACTTGTTGGTCGCAGTGTTCGCCCCTTTGCCTACACGCCGTAGGGAGATGGCCTTTCTTCCCTACGGCGTAAGGCGGTCGGCGCTGACCGGGGCCCACCTCGCCCTCCACGGAGCAAACGGGACGGGGCCACCAGTCCCCGCATCATGAAGGCCTGCAAGTGGACCTTGGAGAAGTTCCTGGGGTACAGCCCGGCGCAGGTTGTTAATCTGCTGCGCGCCAGCACAGGGGCAGCGTCCGTTTTCGACGCACGCTCAAAGCCGCGGGGCGGATAAGGACTGTCCAGAGCGGAGTGGGCGGGAAAAATGGTGGCACAGAGGCGTGGAATCACCGGAGCGGAGGGGAGCGGACGATCCCGCAAACCATATGAGGGACAACACTGCGGCGCGGGATAAGCGGCCTCCCTGCAGTGAAGCTGGAGCTCACCGGTTGCCTGGGGAGCCGCCGACCCTCAGATGCGCGCCTTGGTCCTGCTGCGCCCATGCAGGGCCTTGTTCCTGCCTCCGCCAGATGAGGGATAGGCGCCGTGGGGACGGGTGAATTAGGGTGGGCCATACCACTGGGGGCGAGAACGCGTCCCCGAAAGGAGTGTCGTCCCCATCCCCCTGTCCCATGTTGGAATTCACCGAGAAGCTAAAGGCCGCCGCGCACCGGGAACCGGGCGGCCTTCTCCCGCAGAAGAGCAGCGAGGGACCTCGCCTGGCCCAAGGTGGCGTGGTGGAAGTCGGCTCCGGTTGCAAGAAGTCGGCCCTGACCTTTCCGAGCGGCCCGCTAACGTGCAGGTGGTGGCGCGGCCGCTCCGGCGAGGCCGCGCGTCCTCGGACGGGTAACCGTGCGGTTTCGTCCCTTTCCTAAAATGGGTGTTGCCCTCCCGGACACAGCCCCCGAGGGGCCTTACGTCGCTCTTGAAAAAATTCACGGCGCGCAACTCGTCCTCGGCTTCGGTGTGGGTGACATGCTCCACGTTGGCAAGCGCAAGGCCTGGCTGGACCCGGAGGAGCCATTCTTCGGCTGGCAGTTGGTGCGTCCCCGACTGGAGGAAGCGGCGCGCGCCCTGCGTGCGGAGTTTGAGCGAAATGGGCTGCTGCTCCCCGGCGCTGACCTGGTGCTGTACGGCGAGCTGTATGGCGGCGGCTATCCGCATGGCGACGTGCCGAGGGTCAATGCCTTCTCACCCATTCAAACGGGCATATGGTATGCCCCGGACCTGCACTGGTCTCCCTTCGCCGCCCTCGTCGCTCAACCTGACGATGAGGGCGGCGAGTTGCTGGCGCTAAACGAGTGGGTGGATCTCGCGGGTGCGGTGGGGCTTATGCTTCCGCCGGTGCTGGCGCGGGGACCGCGGGCGGAACTGATTGCCCTGCCCGAGCGGTTTCTCAGCCGCGTGTCCGCGCGGCACCATCTCCCTCCGCTGACGCAAAACGTGGCCGAGGGGTACGTGCTGTGGCTGGACAGACGCATGCCGCTTGGCCGCCCCATGGCGGCCAAGCGCAAGATCCCCGAGATGCGAGAGGCTGACTTTGACGGGAGTCGCGCCTTCGACCCCCTCCGTGCCCTGCCACTTGCGGACCTCCTGACGCTGGTACCTTTGCTTGTTGGCCGCGCCCGTCTGGAGAGTGCCCGGTCGAAGGTGGGTCCGCACAGCCTGAAGGCTCTCCTCGACGAAGTCGAGCTGGACGTCTTCATCGATCTGGAGGGCACGTTGCCCGCTGCCCTCTCCGCACTGCCCAGGGAGGAAGCGGCGCACCTTGCCCGTGCGGTTCGTCTGGCCGCCGCAGGGCTCATGCGGGGGGAACACTCATGACGCCTGCCCCGCGCCACACCCTCATTCTCAGACCCCCGGCAGCGGAGCAAGGGCCTCTGCCACGCGAGTGGCGGTGAAGAAAATGCGGCAAGGCGCTTTGGCCTGGGCGGACCCGGGCGGACGTGCAACGCTGCGCAGCAGAGGGGATGAAACGGATGATCCGAAAACCGTATCGTGCCCAGCCTCCCTGGTCAGCGGCTGGGCGCCGGCATTGCGCAACGTGGCTGGTTTCCTGCGAGCGAGAACTCGACGGCCACGACGCGCGGTGAGGTGGAGGCCGGGAGGGAACGGGCCTCCACCTCAAAGGGCAAGGCCTCCTCCACGGTCACGCGCGTCCCTGCGGGAAGCTTGACCCGTGCGCCCGACACGACGAGATCCACGAGGCGTGGCAGGTTCACCGTAGAGCGTCCCAGGCAGGCTGAGGCCAGCGCGTTTGAAGCCGTCAACAGGGCCCGGCGCACGCGTGGACCGAGGTGCCCGTCCGCATCGAGTGGAGCGCGGAGCGAGAGGCGGCGGACCTGTGCGGCCTCGGCAAGGCGCGTTGCCTCGCTCGACAGGACGAGGCCCAGAACCCCAGCACCCGGGGCGGACGCGAGGTACGTGGCGTTCGAGGCGCTCGCGCTTGCAAAGTTCACGGTGAAGCCGGGACCGCCCCGAAGCAGGCGCGCGGGATCAGCCGTAGGTTGGCCACCCCCGGCGATTGCAGACGAAGTCACGGTGAGGAGCGCGAAGAGGGCAGAGCCGAGGATGCGGGGCAGAGTCATCTGGCAACAAGGTAGTCAACTTTCTGATTTAACGCTGACTGAGCGCAGCTGTCAAAGAGAGAACTTCTTTTTGACCGATCCCAGCGAGCGAACTTGAAGGCGTATGGCGAGAATGGCGCCGTGAGGGTTGCCCTTCTACATACGGCATGCTTAGAAGGATTCCGGAGCATCCGTTATTTCATAGCTGATGATCCGGAAACCGTATGGCAGAGCAAGGGTCTGGGCGCAGAGCCCAGCTGCCCGAAGGACGGGATGCTGATGCTGCTCGCCTTCTGTTTCAGATTTTACGTTTGGGCCTTGAGCGGAAGAATATCCCAGGGGCGCCGACACGGTTGACGAGGCCGAGCACGTCCCTCCTGGCCCCACCTCCCTGTTTCTCCGATTTGCAGGCCGTCCATACGCGGGCTCCCCCCGCTGCATCTACGTATGAGCGGTCATTCATATATAGTAAGGGCATGACCTCCTCGGCCCCCCGCTCCATGTCGACCCACCTCGAATACTTTGTGGACGGGATGGACTGCGCCGCATGCGTGCAGAAGGTCGAGCGCATGGTGGAGCGGCTGCCCGGCGTGGGTGAGGTGAAGACGAGCTTCAACAAGCAGACCCTCGAGCTGGAGCTGGACGAGGCGCACACCCCCCGGAGTCGCCTCGAGGAGAACCTGCGCGCCTTGGGCTACGCTCCCCGTCCCCTTCGCGTGGCCACGCCCGCTGCGTCTGCCGCAGCCCACCTCGAATACCTTGTGGATGGGATGGACTGCGCCAGTTGCGTCCAGAAAGTCGAGCGCATGGTCGCCACACTGCCAGGCACGGGGGACGTGAAGACGAGCTTCAGCAAACAGACGCTGGCCCTCGCGCTGAACGAGGCGCAGACCTCCCGCGCGACCCTGGAGCGCCACCTGCAGTCCCTGGGCTATACCCCCTCATTGTTGGGGGGAACGCCCGCCGCCGTGGAGCATGACCGCAGCGGCCATGGGCACGCTGGGCACACCCACGGAGCGCCGAAGCCAGGTCAAGCCTGGTACGCGACAGCACAGGGCCGCCTGGTCCTCACTTCCGGCGCCCTGCTCGCTCTCGCCTGGCTGTTCGGATTCGTCGAACCCCGGTTTTCCGTGTACGGCTACGTTGCGGCCACCCTGCTCGGGGTGTGGCCGCTGGGGAAGAAGGCCGTTGCCAGCGCACGCTTCGGAGATCCGTTCAGCATCAACACGCTTGTCAGCCTCGCTGCGGTAGGCGCAGTGCTGATCGGTCAGGCGGCGGAAGGCGCCGTCGTCGTGTTCTTCTTCGCGGTTGGGGAACTGCTGGAGGGCATCGCCGCCGGACGGGCGCGTGCGGGCATTCAGGCGCTGGCGGCCCTCGCGCCCAAGACCGCGCTCCTGCTCGAAGGTCAGGCCACCCGCGAGGTTGCTGCGGACTCACTCGCAGTCGGGCAGACCGTGCAGGTCAACCCGGGGGCGCGCGTGCCCGCCGACGGCACCGTCCTGACCGGCACGTCGAGCCTCGACGACAGTCCGGTGACCGGGGAGAGCGTGCCCGTCGTAAAGAGCGCTGGCAACAGCGTATACGCGGGCAGCATCAACACGGACGGCGTGCTGACGGTGCGGGTGGACAAGGCCGCCCGGGACAACACCATCGCCAGGATCATCCACCTGGTCGAGGAGGCCGAGGGCAGCAAGGCCCCCACCGCCCGCTTTATCGACCGTTTCAGCCGCGCCTATACCCCTGGTGTGGTGGCGGTTTCGGCCCTGGTCGCCCTCATTCCGCCACTGCTGTTCGGCGCCGACTGGTACACCTGGCTCTACAAGGGCATTGCCCTGCTGCTGATCGGGTGCCCCTGCGCGCTGGTCCTCTCGGTCCCCGCCGCCATCACCAGCGCGATCAGCGCTGGAACCCGCCGGGGCCTGCTTATCAAGGGCGGCGGCGCGCTGGAAGCCATCGGCAGCGTCAAGACCGTCGCCTTCGACAAGACCGGCACGCTGACGGCAGGCACGCCCCGCGTGACCGATGTGATCGGGCAGGGGTTGGACCGCGACGAAGTGCTGCGCCTCGCCGCCGCCGTGGAGTCGGGCAGCAGTCACCCTCTGGCAAAAGCCATCACCGGCGCCGCGCAACAGGGCCACCTCACCATGCCCACGGCCGAGAACGCCCAGTCGCTTCCCGGCAAGGCCGTGACCGCCACGGTGGAGGGCCGAGCGCTCAGCGTCAGCTCGCCCCGCCACGCGGCCACGCTCGCGCCTCTCCCCCCCGAGCTCAGCGCAACCATTGAGGCCTTCGAGGCGCAAGGACGTACCACGGTGGTGCTGCTGGACGGCACGACCCCGCTGGGCGTCATCGCCATTCGGGACGAGCCGCGTTCCGATGCCCGGGAGGCCATCGCGCAGCTTCGCGGACTGGGCGTCCAAACCGTGATGCTGACCGGCGACAATGCCCGGACCGGACAGGCCATCGCTCGGGACCTGGGACTGGACGTAAAGGCCGAACTGCTGCCTGAGGACAAGCTCCGCCTCATCGCGGACCTCAAGGCGCAGGGTGGGGTGGCGATGGTGGGCGACGGCATCAACGACGCGCCGGCGCTGGCCCAGTCCGACGTGGGGATTGCGATGGGCGGCGGCACGGATGTGGCGCTCGAAACGGCGGACGCAGCGCTCCTGCAAGAGCGGGTCAGCGGTGTGGCGGACCTTGTGCGGCTCTCCCGCGCGACAATGGGCAATATCAAGGTGAACATCGCCTTTGCGCTGGGCCTCAAGCTGATCTTTCTCGTGACCACCCTGCTGGGCTACACCAACCTCTGGATGGCGGTCCTGGCGGACACCGGCGCAACGGCCCTCGTCACCGCCAATGCCCTGCGCCTGCTCCGCTGGAAGGGGAGTGATTCCGCTCTTCCCAGCCCCGCCACTGCCGCCCCAGTGCCCCACCGCGTCTGAGGAGTTCCGTACCCGTGCTTGCCGGTGACCGCCATATCGGCCGTCAGGTGGCAGCGACGAACGATGGAGAGCACGTCTCCTTGCAGTACGGCCTGCCGTGACGTGAACTGCCCCAAGGCGTCACGCCTCCGGAGCTGAAGAGGTTTGAAGGCGCGCTGTATTCGGGGGACCAGACGCGGGCGGACGCCGGCTGGAAGGGGTGTGTAACGCGCACAAGGCGGCACCTGCACCGCCTGACGTACCCGGCTTGACCGCTTCGTGCAGTCCATTCGCGTTCCGTGACCTCGCGCCAGGGGCGCTCACCCACCGGGCGCCGCCGCTCTGCTCCCCACGGGCACCGAGGTGTCATCCCCCAGCCATCGCCTGATTTCTACAGTTTGCCCACGCGTCCAGCGCGGCGCCCTGGGAGGAACACCATGAACAAGAAGACGAGGGCAACCGGCGTTCTCACCGCCCTGCTCGTGCTGTGCGGGGGGCCCAGTCTCGCGGCGCAGAGCACGGCGGGCGCTCCCCCCAGGACCGCAGCCACTGCCGACACCGTCAGCGGCACGTGGACCGGGAAGTTCGACGACGTGATCGACTTCACCGCCCAGTTCAAGCTGCAGGGCTCGCAGGTGACGGGGACCGTCATGTCCCTCGGCAAGACGTACCGGGTCCAGGGGGAGTGGAAGGCCAGCGCCAATCGCCTCAGCTTCTCATACCAGCACCGCAACGGCACGGTGAAGGTGGTCGGCATGGTTAAGAACGGCGCCTTGCAGGGGGCCTACGACCTGAACGGGCCCGGCACGGTTGCGATGAGGCGGGCGGGCGGAGCAGCCCCGGCGGGTACCCCTGCCGCAACCGCCAACTTCAGCACCCCGACGCCCTATGTCCTCAAGGGCACGGTGAAGAACCCCGCCGGGCAACCCATTCCCGGCGTGGAGGTCTGGGCGGACAACACGCTGCACTACAACATGAATGCGCTCGGGAAGACGGACGCGCAGGGCCGCTTCGTCATCGCGCTGCCCCGAGACCGACTCGGCACGTGGCGCGCGGGCGCCCGCTTCAAGACCGTGTATGACGGCGAGACGTACGAACTTGACCTCGACGTGGACAATGGCGCGGCCTTCGCCACCGATAAGGGCGCTGTCCGCAATTTCACGCTGCTGATCTCGGGGAGGCGGGGGAACGGATACTGGGGCGGCACCGTCTGGGTGTACCCGAGCAGTCGCGGCGGCCACTTCGAGAACAAGGACGTGGAGGTCACCCTCACGCCCGTCGGCCCGCTCATCGGCGGCGGCGTGGGGCAGGTCCTCAGGCGCCGGGTGGACGGCAACACGATCCCGGACGTGCCCCTCGGCAAGTACCGGGTAATGGCGCGCTACGTCCCCAGGTCCGGGCCTGCGGTGGACATGCTGGTAAAGTCGCCGCAGAAGGACGATTGGGCGTCCAGCGGCGTCATCACCTTCCGCCGCGAGCCGCAGTACGGGGTGATGGCCGACTTCGACCTCAGTCTGCCGAGGGTCCCCTGACAGCGGTGGCCCCACGCGCTGCTGGGGTACCCCGGCAACGCGTGGGGCCCGAGCAAAGTGGGAAACCGCGATGGGTCAGGGCGTCGTCGTGAAGCCCTTGCCAGACCCGGGCTGTCCTGCTCGCCCTGCTGTTCGGCCCCACCCAGGAGTGGAGAGCCGGCTGGCTGGATGTGTTTCCCGCCGCCGACGTCCTCAAGCTCAACGCCAGGGACGGTGGGGTTACCGGGGTCTGAGGCCCACTCCTTCAAGTTGGGCGCTGCCGGGGAGGTGTGATCAGGATTCCGGTTGAGCCGTGAGGAGGTAACAGGCCAACCCGAGCGGAGCTGCAACGCTGCGCAGCAGAAGGGATGATGGGCGGGCGTCTTGACAAGGAGAGGTGCCGCGTTTTGACGGTGAGTAGCCTTTCGTGCTGCGGCGCGGAGAAATCTCGGATGCGCAGAGGGAGCGTCTGGAATCCCTGTTTCCACCCCTCCCCGGCTCGGAACGTCCGTACCTTGAACCCCGATCGTCCGGGGCCCCGTGTGGGTTCTCCGAACGGGTACGCCATGGCGCGATGTTCCTGAACGGTTGGGCAAATGGACAACCGCGGGGCGGCTTCAGTACCGAGATTTACCTTCGTGCTGAAGGGCAAGGAAAGCCGGTGGCGTTCGTCCTGAGTGGCGGGCAACGCCACGAGTCAAAACAGCGGCAACCCTTGCTGGTGACAGGAGCAGGTAGGCGGGCAGGACGGGGACGCCCGAGAATTTGTTCCGGCCGCCGGTTCGCCGGTAAGGGCTACGGCCACACGGTCGTCCGGAAGCACTCACCTGCTTGTGGGACGCGTATGTCGATTCCCGGACGCAAGGATCAGGGGCCGAACATCTGCTTCGGTGCGGCTGTGTATAGGGAGCGCAACAAGGTGGAGCGCCTGTTGAACTCCTTGAAGAACTTTCGCCGAAGCGCAACCCGTTGTCGCAAGCGCGCTGTGGGTTTCCAAGGCTGGCCATCTTGCTCTGGCCCTGACTGGTCGAACCCAACGTATCCAACTCCATGCCGCGTTTTTCCAGGCGCGGCGTGCCATGACTCGGGCGGTCTCGCGCATTTGTCGGCATTGCGCCCCGCGTAAAAGGGCACCCCACCCCTCACGGCGCCATTCGCACTGCAGTTCACGCGCCGGGCCCGGTCAAAAAGCAGTCGGCACTTTGACACATGCGCCAGGTGCAGCAGAGCGTGCAGTAGCGGGCCGTTGCCGCTCCTGACGCGCCACCGTCCATATTCGCCCCACAGTAGGACAGTACACATGTCCAAAGGAGGCCGTGGAGACCTCTGCCTGCGCCTGTTCCCGCACCCGGTTAAGCCCCCTTCGGGAAACGCTGGGCAGTCCGGCAGACCGAGGCCACAGGGAGTGAAATGCATCCCCGCTTCTGTTGGAACTTTGCGGGTACCGCTTGTGCACCAGACAACGCAACGGCTCCACGGCCGCTGGGGTCAGCAGGACGAACCGTGGCCCCTGAGGAGCTCGCGTGCCCACCCTCCAGGGGCGGCAAAAGCAAGGCGCGGCACCAGGGGTGCGGGGAGCCGCGCGCTACACTCGCGCCGTGAGAATCACTTCTCAAGACGACACCTGTGAAGTGACCTGCGTTCACCCGGAAGCGGTGGAGCGGGCCCGGGCAGCCCTGCCCGAGCCCGACTGCGTGGGCCGGGCCAGCGAGCTGCTCAAGGTGGTGGCCGATCCGAGCCGCCTGAAACTGCTCAGCGCGCTTCACCTGGGTGAGCTGTGCGTGTGTGACCTGGCTGCCGTGGTGGGGCTCAGCGAGAGTGCCGTGAGCCACCAGCTCCGCGTGTTGCGGGCGCACCGGGTGGTCACCTTCCGCAAGGAGGGCCGCATCGCGTACTACCGCCTGCTGGACCACCACGTGACCGCCCTGATCGAGAGTGCCCTGGACCATGCCAGCGAGTAGCGTCTTGTGGAGCCGCGTTGCCGCCCTGCTCGCGCTGGAACGCTTCGGCCTCGGACGCTGGAAGCAGCCGGCGGCTCCGCCGTACTGCAAACAGCCGGGCACCCCCTGGAGTGGTCTGACCCCACTGCCATCAGGACTGCCGCCGGAGTGTTCCGGGAGCCAGAGCCGCCAGCGAGAAGTGCGTTCGGGGCAGAGCCAGGCGGAACTCTACCAGCTGAAGGGGTCGTCACCCCAGGTCCTGCTGCACAGGCAAGGCGTATAGAGCGTTTGACCAAAAGAGGACTTCTTTTTGACCGGGCCCGGCGCGCGAACCTCCGCGCGAAGGGGGAGAATGGGGCGCCGTGAGGGAGGTGCCCTTTTACGCGCAGCGCCCCATTCCGACAAATGCGCCAGGACGGTTTGGGGACCATCCGTTCCGTCCCTCTGCTGCGCAGCGTTGTACGTCCGCTCGGCTTAATGGGTGACCTCCTCACAGAGAAACCGCAATCCCTGCGTTTCCTGGCCGTGTGAAGAAGGGGGCGAAGCGGGCCGGATTCCCCCGCTTCAAGCCTGCCCAGCGCTGGGCTTCGGTCAGGTTCAAGCAGTGCCGCGACAACGGGAGGAGCGGCTGGGCAGCCTGCGGCAGGCCAGTGGATGAGGGGCGGCGTATCAGCATCCCGAAAATCGGGAACGTCAGAATCAAGCTGCGCCGCCTGCTGGAAGGCAAAACCAAGAACCAGCAGATCGCCCACGACTGCGGTCAGTGGTTCGCCGCCTCCACCTGCAAAGCTCCGCTGCTCCCACTCCCGGCAACAGGGAGCAGCGTCGGCCTCAATCCGGCGACGACGTGGTTTGCCGTCACGCCGGAAGGGAAGTTCCCCGTTCCCTGGAACGAACAAGCGAGAGACCCGACCGCTCAGGCCGGGTCTCTCTGCGCTCTCCTTACTTTTTGCCGAAGACGACGGTGTTTTTCATGCCGCGTTCCTCGTGGTCTCCCACGGGGCAGTCAGCCTCATACGTCCCAGCGGGGAGCTTCACGAGGAGGACGCTTTTTTCGCCCGCACGCAGCACAGGCGTGGCAATCTCGAAGTTCTGGTTGCCCAACTTGCCTTCCAGTTTAAAAGCGTGCGGATACTGGCCGTCGTTCTCGACCTCGAAGCGCGCCGCCGTCCCCTTGATGTTGACCGTCTGCATTCCCAGCGTCCATTCCTTGAGCTTGACCTGAACGGTCTGCACCTGCGCCGCGCCACTCTGGGCGGAAGTGCTGTTTGCCTGTGCGCCGACCATACCTGCCAGAAGTCCCATTCCCAATAGTCCTGCGCCAAGTCCTGCCTTCATGCGTTCCTCCCCGGTGTGTGGGGCGTATTCCCAGCCCCTGCGTACTCCTTTGTCACCGTCATGGGCCGTCTGTTGGACGCGCCCAAACCATGCGGTCAACGGTGTCCGGCGACATGGTGGCCGTGGTCATCGCCGGGTTCCTGCTGCCCGCCCCGCCCACGGTCATCTCCCGCTTCCCCGTGGGTGCCCCGGTCATCACGGGGCTCGGCTTCCCGCGGGGCAGAAGAGGACGGGTCGTGGGCAGCGTGTTGCGCGTGCCCACCGTGGTGTCCGGGGCCCGTTTCGCGGGCCAGGGCGGGCGTCAGGGTGAGCAGGCTGGACAAGGCGATGATGTAAGGAACGGTGTTGCGCTTCATGGGGACCTCCTTGGGTGCCTTCACTGTAGGCAAGACCCCCCTCACGCCGACACGGACCGGAGACCGGGTGGCCTCACCGGACCATCGTCCCAGACCACCCCCGACTTTGGTCCTACCCCCGCCGCGACGCGGCCTGAGGCTGGGCGTGAAAAGGGAGCGGTGGGCGCAAGTGGCAGCGCTTGAGTGGGGGGCGTAACGCCGGCCACGGGGATTTGCATCTGGTCCCGCTGTTGCGCCCCCTGTACCACGGGGAGAGCGTCCTGGCGGCCGTGTTCGGTCTCCGCGCAGGAAGCCGAAGCAGGTGCGCGCCTGGGCAGGGGCGTGGCGGACGGTGTTTGATCCGGGCCAGGCCGTGGTGCGGGAAATTGGGGAAACTGCCGTGTGAAGCGTGAACTGGCGTTCGGCGCACCTCCTGGACGCAACTGTGCGCTCCCTCCTCGGGCAAGCCCTGCCGGCCCTGTGCGGGCACTTGACCCTGAGTCGGGAAGAGCAGCGCTGGAAAGTGCAGCTGTCCGGTCTCCCCCCGGCGTTCTCCGGGGAAGACCGGACGGGTCCTGGCGCCCGCACCCTGGGCCCAGGAAACAGTGTTATGCGACGCTTCAGGTGTTTCTGGTTTCGGTAAAATCGTCTGGGGAGACATTCATGTCCACGCCAAAACGGGAAGAGACGGCGAACCATGCTGGATTAACTGGGCTTCCCGGCACTTCCGGCCTTCCAGCATTGCGGGCCGCGGTCATACAGGTGGAGCAACTGTGCGCAGTGGAAGATCCCGCAGGTCCTCTAGAGGCGTGCGCAGCCATTCTTCAGGCGCAGGCCCACGGTCGTCCTGCCCTGGAGGCGCGCGTCCGACTTGCGTATGCGTGGGGACTGGTAGAGCAGCGTCCCTCGGAAGCGCGGGTGCAGATTGACGCGGCGGCAAAGCAGGCAAAAATCGCCGGTGACGCGGGGCTGCAGGCCCACGCGCAGTGTCTGTCCGGTCGTCTCGCTGTCGGGCAAAGTGACGCTCCGACCACCCTGCGCTGCGGCCACCAGGCCCTGAAACTGGCGCAGGCGGCGGCCGTCACGGAGCACATCGTCCACGCCCACAGTCTGATTGGCATTGCGCACCTGCTGGTAGGAGACCATGCCCGGGCGCTCGTGCATCAGGAAGAGGTGCTCCGGCACCTGGAGGCGGTGCAGTCTCCCTCTCTGAAAACCGTCTTGCTGTGCGACGTGGGCGCGAGCTTCAACGATTTCGGAACCCCGGATGACGCCCGCACCTTCCTGGAACGGGCACTCACCCTGGTGCACACCCACGCGCTGCACTTCTCCAGCATTCTGGTACGTGAGAACCTGGGCCGCACGCTGTTGCAACTTGGGGAACACGCGGCCGGCACAGCGCTGCTGCAAGAAGGCCTGACGCGCGCCGTGGCAGGCGGGTACACCCGGTGGGAAGCGTACATTCGGTGCACACTGGGCGAGCACCTCGTCATGCAGGGTCACGTGGACGAGGGGTACGCGCACCTTCAGCAAGCGGTGGCGGCGTCGCGGAAAGGTGAGGACCCCTTGCTGACCTCCGTGACGCTCTCCACACTGGGCCGCGCCTTGCGGCATCTGGGCCAGTTGGAAAAGGCGCAAGTGTACTTGAGAGACGCGCTGCGCGTGGCGCAGGAAGCGGCGCTGCTGGGACCGTGCAAATTGGCCCATCAGGAACTCAGCGGGGTGTTGGCACAGCGGCAGGAATACCGCGCAGCCCTGCAGCATTTTCAGCAGTACCACGAACTTGCCATGAAGGTGCAATTGGAAGAGTCTCGCCGTCACGCGCAGCTCCTGGTGCTGCAGCAGGACCTCGACCGTGAACGTGAGCAGTCAGAGGCGCAGCGCCGGGTGAACCGGGAATTGCGGGAAGCGCACGCACGGATGCAGGAACAGGCCGCGCAACTGTCCCGGTTGGCCAACGAAGACCCGCTCACCGGTCTCGCCAACCGCCGGCAGTTCCTCTCGCAACTGGCTGAAAGCTTGACGGGCGACCAGGCGGTCGCGGTGATGCTGGTCGACGTCGATCACTTCAAGCGGATCAACGACAAATACGGTCATCCGGCGGGGGACCAGGTGTTGCGGCGACTCGGGCAGATTCTGCAGCAGCACACGCGAGTGAAGGATGTGGTGGCCCGCATCGGTGGGGAAGAGTTCGCGGTCCTCCTCAAGGGGACCCTGGCCGCCGCGGCACGCACGACGGCAGAACGCATGCGCGCAGCGGTGGCGCAGGAGGCGTGGCCAATCCTGACAGAGGGTGAGGCGGTGACCGTGAGTGTGGGCGTGGCCCACAGTGAGGATGGCCGCGATGAGCGTCAGTTGATGGTCCTGGGGGACCGCCGGCTGTACCGAGCGAAACATCAGGGACGCAATCAAGTGGTGTAGCCGGTCGCCCAAGACCACGGGGAAGACCGACGCGCCGCACGGCAGGTCCGGAAGCGCGAGGAGCTGCTGCGCCAGCACGGCGACTGCGCCCCACCCCATGAGGGAAAGCGGGCGCCGCTGGCGGGACCATTCGGCGCGCGCAACGTCACGAAAGCAGGAACGGTGTTCACGCCTCCGCTGCGCAGCTGGGGCGTGACACAGTTTCAGGTTGGCGATGCAGTCACGGGCCAGTCCGAGCGGACGCGCAACGCTGCGCCGCAATGGGGGCAGGAAAAACGGTGACATGGCGGCGAGGAAGCACCGGAGCGGAGGAGACGGAGCGGATGAACCGGAATCCTTGTGACACCCGGGGTCAGGGGTACTCCCCTGGCTTCCGTCTGGACACGGAGCCCAGCGCGATCACGGTGGCGACGGCCATCAGGCCTCCGGTGAGCAGGAAGGTCAGCCGCATGCCAGCCCCGATGCCCGTGGAACCCGCATGCGCGAAATCTCCTGTTCCGACGCCCAGAGCGAAGACGGCGCCCAGAGCGGACGCCCCCGCAAGCAGTCCGGTATTGCGCGACAGGCTGAGCAGTCCCGAGATGGTGCCGCGTCGGTCCTTGGGAATGGCCGCCAGCGCCGCTGTGTTGTTGGCCGCCTGGAAGAGCTGATAGCCCAGTGTCAAGACGGTGATGGACAGCGCATAGCCAGCAACGCCGATCAGATTTGGCAGAAGCGCCAGGAGGAACGATCCGCTGGCCAGCAACACAAGCCCAGCTGCGAGCACCCGCCTGCTTCCGTAGGCATCGACGAGCCGCCCGGAGGGAACGCCGCTGACGCTGGAGATCACAGGACCGATCGCCATGATGGATCCCACGGCCGTTTCCTTCAAACCCAGACCAAAACGGAGGAAGAACGGGCTGACCACCAGCGTTGCCATCATGACGGCGGCGACCAGCAGATTGACAAGCAGGTTGGACGCGAGGCCCCGGTTCAGTACAGCCCAGAAGCTCGCCGCGGAGGACTTTGGCGCCTTGGTATGGTTTGGCAGCGCGGTGAAGGTGAGCCCCAGGGTGATAACCGCCAGCGGGCACAGGACCCAAAAGACGCCGCGCCACCCCGTGGCCAGAACCAACGCCCCCCCAAGTGGAGGGCCGAGCGCCGTGCCAAGCGCTGAAACCGTACCGAGCAGACCCATGGCCCGCCCCACATGGCCCCCGCTTGCCACCTGGCGCGTCAGCGCCACCGGGAGCGTCATGAGGAAGGCTGCACCGACGCCTTGAAGCGCTCTGAAACCCACGAGCCAGCGCAGGTTGGGCGCGGCGCTGCACAGCAGTGACGCCCCAGCGAACAGGCAGAGGCCCACGAGTAGCATCGGTTTCAGGCCGTGGCTGTCGCCCAGCCGCCCGGCGATGAGGGACGACACCGTGAGGGCGGCGAGGTAGGCGACGACGACCCCCTGCACCTCGGAGAACGGTGCAGAAAAAGCCTCGCCTAAGGTTGGCAGGGCAATGTTGGCAATACTGGTGCCGAGGGATGCCAGGAGCATCGACAGCGCCAGTGCGGTGGTGATTCCCGGTTGTCGTCCGCCCGGTACGGGTGATTGCGCCTGTTTCATCGGCTTTCCCTCTTCCCTGTGAATTCCATGGAGGGTAAGCTAGGACTTCAAGTCGACTTGAGGTCAAGCTATGGAATTCCTGGATATCGGAGAAGTCGCCGCCAAGAGTGGTCTGAAACCGTCCGCACTGCGCCATTACGAGGAGGTTGGCCTGATCTCCTCCGTCTCCCGGCATGGGCTGCGCCGACAGTTTTCGCCGGAGGTCCTGTTGCAGCTCAAGTTGATTTCGCTGGGGAAACTGGCAGGATTTTCGCTTTGCGAGATTGCTGGGATGCTGGGCAGCTCCGGCGTGCCGGCCTTGCCCCGCGCCGCGCTCCACCGAAAGGCCAACGCGATTGACCAGCAGATCCACGGGTTGACCGTTCTGCGCGACACGCTCCGCCACGTTGCTGACTGTCCAGCCCCGTCACATCTGGAATGCCCTACCTTCAGGCGGCTCGTTGAGGCCGCTGGCAAGCGCGGCAGGGGAACCGGGAAGTAGGTCTCGCCGGTCCAGGAGCCACGGTGAGGCGGAGAAACGGGCTGACAGGAGCGGTGAAGCCGGCCGTTTCAACGGCGCCCTTCCGCTCTGAGGCCCGGGGCCCGGGGCCGCTCCCGCTGCCACGGCGAGCGCTGACCGTGGGGGTGGCGCCTGCCGAACGACGCCATTCACCCCCGGCCTTTCTCGCGGCCTGCCGGCAAGGCTGGACAGCACACCGCAACTCCGGATGAACCGCAGGCCGTCGCCGCCCTTCGTGGTGGCCGCACCGCCTGCTGCCAGGGCGTGGCGAGCGCTCCCCTGCGCCTCAGAGCGGAAGACCGTCTCCCCTTGGTGCAGGCCAGCCAAGAGGTCTGGGCGAACCGGGAATTCCAGGCGGCCGAGGGGGAAGGTGGGGAGACAATCTGGAGCGGTTCACGTCCTCGTTCTGGCCGCAAGCGCAGGAGGGTCCGTCGGCCGCAGAGGACACTGCCGGAGCGCCGGTGGGAAGCGGCTGGGAACGGGGTGGGGGCTGCGAAGTCCCGTTCGCCCCGGCGAGTTCAGAGGAGATGACGCGCACGCAGCAGTTGCGCGAACGTCTGCCGCTGGATTTCGGTCAGTGGCGACGCCAGTCGAGAGAGGAATGTGCCCAGCGGGATCTGCTCTCCGAGCTCTTCCAGGGCGTCCTCTATCGCGAATTCAGCCATTGGCCCGAGCACTTGAGTCAGGCCATTGAGAACGACCTGGGTCTGCTCTGGTGTCAGGCTCTGGACCTGCGCCTGACTGCGCCGTACCCATACGGTCGCCTGAGCGACGGCAGCGGTAACGTCGGCCGCCGTGACGCCCGCAAGGCGGGCGATCTCCTCGGCCGTTCGTACTCCATCCACTTGATGCAGGACGCGCCACAGCGAAAACGGTAAGGGCGACTGATCGGTGAGTCCGGACGGCCAGACTGGCGGTAGTGCACCCAGGGGCGGGGCACCCCTCTCGTCTGGAGAGGGGCGCCGGGCCATCCGCACGGACGCTGCTCCCTGGGTTGAGGGGCGGGTCACTGGGTTTCCCTGAGAGCAGATCCACGGTTGTCTTCGTGGGGGGAAGGCAAGCGGGGGGAACGCAAGGAGACTGGACGGGAAGGAGGGGCAGCCCCCTGGACACCCAGTCCTGACAGTTGCCGCGTTGATGTTTTGGTCATGGCCTCTCCTGCGGGTTGAGCAAGGTTCGGCTGGAGCGTTCCCCCTCTCCAACCATCAGCCTCCTGGACTGAGGATGATATTAATGCAAATTGTTGTAAAAAAGTCGAACAGTTTGTCTAAACTATGGGATTCGCGGTGTCTCTCTTGGAGAAATATGCATTTTGTTGAGGTAATCCTTCCACATCGCTGCTGAAGGCCCAACGGTGGCGGACTGCCGCTGATGAACAGGAAGCGGAGTGGAGCTCGAAACCGGTTGCCGCGTCCCACCGCTGGTGTTCGGCCTTTCGCGCATTGGTCCGAATGGCGCCGCGCGTAGAAGGGCACCCTTCAGGGCGCCCCATTCTCCCCCAGGCACATTCCAGGTCGCTCGCCGGGCACGGTCAAAAAGAAGTCTGTACTTTGACACCTGCTCAGGGCGCATGCCAAATCCAGCGACCTCGACCTGCTGGCCGCCCTGCGCGTCACCAGCCTGGTCCTGATTCCATTGGGCTGACGGAGCGACTTCGGGGACCCGGCCCTCAACACTGGGAGGCGCGCCAGCCTTGGAGTCCCCGCCAGGCAGCGCCCAGCGTCCGTGCGGAGAGCCAGGCCCTGAGCGCTCCTCCAGTGGGGGGACGGCGCGCGTACCGTTCGGCCTGCTCACACACCCACGCCTCGTCGAAGCCGTTCCACACGCCCGCCACGGTGAAGAGGTTCCCCAATAAAAACGGGGCCAGTTCGCGGTGCAAAATCTTCCGGAGCGTTGTGTCCGGGTACCCCGAGGCGTCCAGCACCCGCGCGATACGCCGCAAGTCCGCTTCGGTCAGCTCCGTGTCCAGAAACAGTTCGGACAGGGCCGTCCACACCGGCTGCCGTCGGCGCCGTCCTTGAACGTCCAGGGCCTTCCTCCCCGCCGGCAAGACCATGACTCCATCCTGCCACAGGAAAACCCGCCGTGGCCGGTAGATATGGTTTGGGGGTTCTCCGTTCCATCCCCCTGCGGCGCAGCGTTGCTGGTCTGTTCCAGCGATTCCAGGCCTCTGTGTCACCGTTTTTCCTGCTCGCTCCCCTTGGATCGGCCTGTGATTTCATCACTGACCAACCGGAATCCTCGTGAGACCTCAGAATCAGATGTGGGGTGTGGGAAACGCCGCGGCGCTCGCTGGGCCGCCGTGATGCGCGGTGCAGTGCGCCTGGTTCAGGACGCTGGAGGGAGAATGCAACGCCTCTTTAACTCACGGCCGAGTGCCATCGGCGTGGAGATCGGCACCAGCACCATCAAGGTGGTGGCGCTGCGCCCCGGTGCGCCGCCGATTCTCCAGCACGCGGTGATGGCCCCGACGCCCATCGGGAGTATGCGCGACGGGCTGGTGACCGGGCCGCAGGCTGTGGCCAACGAGCTGCGCGGCCTGCTGGCGCAGCACGGCATCACCGCCCGCTACGCGGTGACGGCGGTGCCCAACCAGTCGGCCGTGACGCGCAACATCATGGTGCCGCGCATGGACCGCAAGGACCTGCAGGAAGCCATCAAGTGGGAGGCCGAACGGTACCTGCCCTATCCCATCGATGAGGTGAACCTGGACTTCGACCTGCAGGACGATCCCAGCACCATCCCTGAAGACGGGCAGATGGAAGCCGTGATCGCCGCCTCGCCCAGCGAGGCGGCGATCGCGGCAGGTCGAGGTGTTGCGGCTGGCAGGCCTCGAGCCCACCGTCGTGGACCTCAAGAGCTTTTCCGCGTTGCGGGCCCTGCGCGGCAACCTGCTGGGCAAGCACCTCACCAAGCAGACCCTGATCGGCAACAACTACACCGAGGCCAACGAGATCGCGCTGGTGCTGGAGATGGGGGCGAGCAGCAGCGTGATCAGCCTCGTTCGTGGCGACCGCATCCTGATGATCCGCAACATCAGCGTCGCGGCCGACGACTTCACCACAGCGCTGCAAAAGGCCTTTGACCTGGATTTCAGCGCCGCCGAGGAAGTCAAGCTCAACTACGCCACCGCCACCACACCCAGCGACGCCGGCACCACGGACCACGGGCAGGTGAACCTCAGCCAGACGCGCGAGCAGTACAGCCCCGCGCGCGTGTTCGAGGTGATTCGCCCGGTGCTGGGCGATCTGGTCACCGAGGTTCGCCGCTCGCTGGACTTCTACCGGGTCCAGAGCGGCGACGTGGTGATCGACCGGACCTACATCGCGGGCGGCGGCGCGAAACTGCGCGGCCTGGCCCCGGCCATCAGCAACCAGCTTGGCTTCCGGGTAGAGGTGGGCAGCCCCTGGCTGACGGTGCAAACCGAGGGGGCCAACGTGGACACCGGGTACCTGCAGTCCAACGCGCCGGAATTTACCGTACCTCTGGGCCTGGCCCTGCGGGGGATCTCGAGTCGCTGACACCTCCCCCAAGTCAAGATCAGGGTGACACGATATGGCGTAGGTGGGAGCGGGCCGCTGGATGGGGCGCCCCAACTGGTGCGTCACACCCGGGCGGCAATTGGATGGCGCTCGGCATGATCGGTATCCAGCAGCGTCTCGGGAGAGGTGCCTCGGACCACTTGGGCGAGCTTCCATCCCACGCCCACCGCGTCCTGTACCCCCAGGTTCAGGTCCTGCCCACCGTTCGGCGCGTGACTGTGCGCCGAGTCACCCGCCAGCAGCACCCGCTCCTTGCGGTACGACGCGGCCTGCCGCGTGGTGCCGTTGAACCTCGAGATCCAGGTGGGGCTGTGAGCGCCGTAATTGGTCCCACAGGCCGCGGTCAAGGCCTCGCGCAGATCGCGCAGGGTGGGTTTGCGGCGTTCACAGGAGCAGTGTGCGCAGGCTGGCGACCCGGCTGAGAGGCGAGGGGCCGGTGATGCTCGCCACGGTTGGTTGGTGTCCGGCCAGGTGTCAAAGAGGATGCGAAATACCCTGGAGGCATCAATCTGTTTGGCCGTCACTGCGGCAACCATCCTCAGGCGGTGCGTTGCGTCAGGCGTCCTGAATTTTGACCATTGCCACAGCTGCGTCCCGTTTTGCTCTAGAGGCGATCTCGGTACGCCATCTGGCCGATGCATCCTAAAATCACTCCCGCTTACCCTTCGTGGGAAATGGGCATGCTCCTGCAGCACAACGTAGCGGTACTTGTAAGTTATGGGGAGAACCGTAGCTGACTTTGCCGATTCGCAGCAGCCTGCCTCTCCCCAACCCAAAGCGGTTGGGGAGTTTTTTTTTGGAGGAAGACATGACACAGCCGGTGACCGGAGCAGAGCTGCTCCTCCACTCCCTCAGAGAAAACGGCATCACCACCCTTTTCGGCATTCCCGGAGCCATGAACCTCCCCATCTACGATGCTCTGGAACGTTACGGCATGCGGCACATCCTCACGCGTCACGAACAAGGGGCGGTGCACGCTGCAGAAGGTTTTGCCCGCAGCAGCGGACGGACCGGAGCCTGCCTGGCCACTTCGGGTCCCGCAGCCACCAATCTGATCACAGGCCTCGGCGACGCCCTACTCGACCATATCCCGCTCCTGGCCATCACGGGCAATGTGCCGACCCACCTCCAGGGCACACGGGCGTTTCAAGAGCTTGATATCGTCTCCATCGCCCGTCCGGTCACCAAGGCGGCATTTCAGGCACGTACAGCCGGTCAAATTCCCGGCTTGGTGCGAGAAGCGTTGCACCTGGCCCAGAGCGGGAAGCCCGGTCCCGTCCTGATTGACCTGCCCCAGGACGTGCAAACCCAACAGGCGCATATGGGCGTTCACTTTCATACTGAACCTCAGGTGCGCGTCACTTCCCATCCTCAGTCCTACCGCAAAGTTATGGACCTCTTGAAGGTGGCGGCCCGGCCAGTGCTGTTGATAGGTGCAGGGGCGCAAGACGCGTCGATGGTTCGGCCCTTCGTGGAAACCACTGGCGTTCCGGTGGTGCATACGCTGCAGGGCATCGGCATCCTTCCTGCAGATCATCCACAGCGTGTGGGGATGCCTGGCGTGTATGGCAGCGGCCGGGCAAATCAGACGCTGAGTCAAGCGGACCTCATCCTCGGGATCGGTGTCCGCTTTGATGATCGTCTAACGGGCAAGCTGGCCCTGTTTGCTCCGCAGGCACGAATCGTTCATATCGATCTCGATCCTCTGGAATTCGGCCGCTTGCTCCAACCGGAGCTGGGCATCCAAGCCTGTGCAGAAGAGGCGTTTGAAGCGCTGTCGGCGCTGGCACAACCTCTGGAACTCGGTGCGTGGTGGACGCAAATTCAAGGCTTCGCTGGGTACGTTCCACCTGCCTGCTGGAGCATGACTTACGTCCTGCAGACCTTGAGGACGGTGCTCAACCCAGAAGACCTGATCGCCACAGATGTCGGCCACCACCAGATGCTCGCGGCACACCACTGTCCGCCGTCTCAACCTCGCCACTGGCTCACTTCTGGTGGGCTGGGTACCATGGGCTATGCTCTGCCCGCGGCTATGGGCGCAGCAGTCGCAAATCCGGATCAGCGTGTCATCTGCATTTGCGGAGATGGGGGGTTTCAAATGACCCATCAAGAACTTTCCACCATGACCGCCCACCATTTGAACGTCAAGATACTTGTGCTGGACAACGGCCATCTGGGCATGGTCAGGCAGTACCAGGACCTCTTTACCGAGTCCGGCCGTAACCATGTGGAGCTCGCGCCGGGCAACCCGGACTTTGCGCAATTGGCGCTGGCTTACCAAATTGCAGCCTTCACGGTATGCCGCGCCGAACAGCTCCACGAAGTTTTGCAGCTGTGGCTGGCACAACCTGGCCCGTCGCTGCTCCATGCGGTTGTCCCCGCTGAGGAAAATATTCCGGTGGTTCCCGCTGGAAGTCGACTGACCGATTGGGTGGTGAGCGCTCGCCGCGTTGGTGCGTAAGTGCAGGCCCGTGTACGGTGTCTGCTGGAATGACTGCAGCTGGCAAGAATCGGTAGGGCCCGTGAGTCCCTATGGCCCGCACGACTTGGACTTCGCACTCTGCCGCTGTAGGGTTCGTCCTCCTGGGGTTCCGCAGGCGTGCGAATGATTCCGGGCCTCTTGATCGGCACCTGCTGTTCGGAAATTCCGCTGGGGCTTCCCTCCTGGAAGGATCCCAGGCTCCCGAGCAGGTCAACCCTGAGGGATTACGGCCTCACCGTTTATGTGCGACTTCCCCAGGCCCTCTCCATCATCTTCACCGGTGTGTCCATTGCCCCCGTCGCGGCGCCACTCGGCACTTTCCTCGGAGATCTGATCGGCTGGCGTGGCGTATTCCCGGTGGGCGGTGCCCTGGGCCTGCTCGGATTTCAGCACCCTGGTCCTAAGGATTCCGCTTCGTCCGTGATGAAATAACGGGCCAACCCGAGTGACCGTACAACGCTGCGCCGCAGAGCGAGCAGGAAAAACGGTGGCGAAGAGGCTGTGGAAATCATCGGGGCGGAGGAGATGGAACGGCGGATACGGAAACCGTATCCGCCGTGGCTGCCGCGCTGCTGGTGCTGCGCAGTTTCCTGCTCGTCGTGTGGTCCAACTGAACCGCGCATGCGGTGCCGGACAAGGTGGAACGTGCCGGTGACTTGCAGGGTCCAGGGTAGGGTGGGGTGATCCTGGGGGCGCCCCTGGGCGGTGTAACCCTGGATCACGCTGGCATCCCAGGAGTGTTGACAGGCGGTGGCCTGGCCCTGCTGGGCGCCCTGGTCACCGTGTTCGTCGCACCCACGCAGCCGCATCCGGTCGAGGCGTTTTTGCCGGGTCCTTCTAGAGCAGTTCTGTGTGCACACGCTTGAAGAGGCGGTTCATCCTCAGCTTTCAAGCATCAAAGCGGCCCCCAGCCACCTTTTTGCAGGTACGCGCAGCCTGCGGTGATGCCGGTCCTTCGCCTTCAGGAGACGGTGGCGGAGTGAATTCCGCCCACGCTTGAGCCTGAATCCGGGGTGGTGGCAGAGCGCAGCGTTTTCTTCCGCTTTGCCCCCACCCTCTCAGGAGACAGAAAGCAGATGCTTCGGAAACCTGAAAACCGCACGTGTCCTCCGCGCGCCCCTCCACGATTGCGCTCCTCCTACCGTTTCCCTTGAGATCAATCCCTTTTCGGATGTATTTGACGGCGCCACACTTGATCTGGAGCAATGGCCTGCGGGGCCCGTTTGGCTGGGGACCTTACGGCAACACTGTTTGGACGGCCAATTCCACTCAGGCGGTGGCCGTCCACCAATTGATTGCGGCGTAGCCATCAGGGCGTGGCGAGCCGATCGCCTACTCGCCAATCGGTTGGTAGCCGCGCACGTAGTCCACGCACGCGGTGCGTGGCCAGGGCTGCTGCGCTGCGTCCACCGTGAGCTGCTGGGGCAATTCGTACAAGCTCAACATGAACTGCAGCGCGTATTGCGGCGACTGATGAATGGTCCGTACCAAGACGTTATCCACAAAAAATTCCAAACGGGCGGGCGTCCAGTTCACAGCATAGATGTGAAAGCGTGACGCGTCGAACGCGAAGGTGTCGGCGTAAAACTCTTCGCGCAACGACGGGTCGCTCCACGGGTGCACGCCGGACTTGACCACAGCCCTGCCTGGACTCAAGTCCTGCCCGAACAACTCACAGATGCAGATTTCGCCGGACTCCTCCGGGTATTCCTCGAAACCGATCATCCACAGCGCCACCATGTAGCCGGGAATGGGCACCGCCCTGAGCCGGGTCTCGAAGAAGCCGAAACGCGGCGTATACAACCGCATCGGAGGCTGCGCCTCCCGAACCCGGAGGTCGGGGTGGAAGCGCAGCTGCCCCTCGGCGCTGCCCACAGGTCCTGAAACGCAGCCCGTTTGCAGGGTAGACGTACGGAGCTGTCCGTCAATTTCGGGCAGCCACGGCTGCTGGTCCCGCTCGATGTGGAGGTGCAGTCCCTTTCCGGGCAGGGAGTAACGCGAAGCGGCCCGCTCACGGCCACTCCAGTGCGGCAGGTAGTACGGCAGCCACCGCTCTTTATTGAGCGTGGGCGCATCGAACTCCTCATGAAACGTGAGGGAGTAGCCCGGCTTATCGGGTGGATTAGGGGGCATATCACTGTGGCCAGTCGCGTCCGGCGGAAGGCCATTGGTCGTGTTGCCTGCTTCTGTGCACATGTCTACCAGCGCCTCCTACGTGAATTTCATCTGAGGTTACCGCGGGCATGAGACGGGTGGGCACGCAGGGCGGTATCCGCACGTGTTGCCACGCTTCCTCCACTTCTCCGTCAACTCCACCAGCGTGGGTGTGCGGAGGTTGCGTGGGGCACGCGGCTTCACGTGGCTGGCCGTCAACCTTCCCGTGCCTCCGCTGCGGGCAGATGCGTTCGAAAAAACCGCTGGGCAGCCGCGCTGACCGCAGGGTCGTTCAGCGCGTCCCCCGGCTTACTCCCATTTCCAAGCAGTTCCCCCATGACCCGCGCTCCAAAGTAGTGGGCGCACAAGCGCAAAGACTCGAGCATCGGCTGGGCGTGCTCAGGTTTCCCAGCGCTATTGGCAATGGTCCAAAAGTGTTTGTCCTGCATCTGCTCCTTGAACTGCAACCCAGGCACACGCAACCAGGCACTCCACTCGTCCAGGTACCGCTTCAGGTCTGTCGGCACGCTGTACCAGTAGACCGGAGCCACAAAGGCGATGTCAGACGCGGCCAGGGTCACGTCCAGGAGCGTTTCGGCCGCTCCCTCGGGCCAAGGATAGACGTCCGTCGTGTGCCGCTGGTCCTCGAACGGCGGCAGGGGGTAATCGCGGAGCCGAACCCAGGAGGTGCCGGTCCCTTCAGGCAGGCCTTGAGCGGTCAATCGGGCGATCTGCTCGGTGTTCCCATCCTGGCGAGCACTCGCGACGAGAAACAGAACGTGGTGCATAAAGCAGGATAGATGAGGCGGCACAAACGGCGACAGGGGCTTAGGTTCACCTGGTGCAAAGGGGCAACAGCCGCATATGGTGCCAGTTCAACCCAGGTGCGTAAAAGTCCTGGATCGGTGGGGAGATGGGGCGCGGGCTCGGAAGACCAGGACTCCGTCGCGAAGAAAACGGGTGGGGCTCCTGCCGCACGCTTGCGCCTGTACCAGCAGGTTGCCATTCCGCGCCGATTCAGGGCCCCGAAGCGCTCCGGTGGTCGGCCCTTGTTCCCGGAGTGAGGGTCACAGACGGTCTGCCCTGCTATCCCACGCCGGAGCGTATGGCCCTGGGTCGCGCGTGCCAGAGCAAGTCCACTCAGGGCGAGGAGATTCGCCGCGAGAGCACTGGCCTGACACCTTAGAATTCCCGGCCATGGTCTGCGCCGCGTACACCGCTGTGCCCAGCCTTGGCGCATGTATCAACGCGCGGACTTCTTTTTGACCAAGCCCGGCGAACGAAATGCGCAAGGGGGAGAATGGGGAACCCTGAGGGGCGCCCTTCTACGCGCCATCCGGACAACTGCTCTAGGCGCTGGTGCAGCCACCGATGTTCCACCGCATGCGCCTTAAAATGAGAGAAATGAGCACAAGTGAAACCGGATTCACGCCAAATTGGCGTGCTAGACGGAATTCTCTAAAAATGTAAGCAATAAGTAAGTTTTTAAGAATTCTAAGGAATGATGTCGATTTTTGCCGATTTCATCGTCTCTGCTGGTGCATTATTCACGTGAGGCGCATAAAAAACGGGGTTTTTCCCTTTAATTAAGGTAAGTTAAATAAAGATTTGTTAAACTTGGCTCGTCGATGAATGCCTTGCGCTCCCTCCTGACTGTCCTCGCACTCTGTACTCCCGGTGCTTCCGCCCTCACCTACACCGTGAAACCTGGCGACACACTGTCTAAGATCGCGGTTGCCCATCATACCGAGCCGGCCGATTTAATGCGGCTTAACCGCCTGCCCAGTACGACCGTCAAAGTTGGGCAGCGTCTCAATCTCGGCAATGTCGCTGCCCCGACTGCTTGGCCGCGGGCGCAAGCAACGGGCTTATCCACATCCAAAGGAAGTGCTTTCGTTCGCACGGCTGCCTCCCGCTTCCTGGGCATCCGCTATGCTCTCGGCGGCACGGGCAAGGGTGGCATCGACTGCTCTGCCTTTACCCGGCAGGTGTTTCAACAGATGGGTATTCAGTTGCCGCGTACGGCCGCAGCCCAGTGGAACGTTGGGCAGGCCGTGAACAGCCGGGACCTGCAGGCGGGTGACCTGGTGTTTTTCAATACCCTGGGACATGGCGTCAGTCACGTTGGCGTGTATGTCGGCGGCGGCATGATGGCAAACGCCAACAGCTACCAGGGCCGCACCGTGATCGAACCGATGCTCAGCAATGCCTACTGGGCCGCCCGCTACCTCGGTGCACGCCGCGTCCTGAGTTGACACAGGCTTGCCAGGACGTTCACGACAAACACGTCCCTGCCTCAAGGCAGGGACGTTCTTTTTATTCCTCAGCACCGGGGCGCCACCGTGCAGGTGCACCTCAGCGGTAGGGCGCCGGCGTCACGCTCGCCTTGCTCCCTTTTTCCCTGGACGGCTTCTGGTCAAAACGGATACCTTTGCGAGGTGGAACGCATTTACCTGGAATATTCTGACCCCAACGGCGCCGAGCACAAGTTCTACGAAGTGTCGGTGAGCGGTGCGGAACTCACCGCGCGGTACGGCCGGATCGGAACAGACGGGCAAAAGCAGGTCAAGACCTTCCCCACGCCCCAGAAGGCCGAGGCTGAAGCCCTGAAGAAAGCGGCCGAGAAGCGCCGCAAAGGGTATGCCGACGCGGTCGAGGGGACCACGCCCAAACGCGGCGTCATGCGCCGCACCATTACCGAGGGCAAAGCCACGACGAAGAAGAGCGCTCCGGTGTTGTGGCGTTTTCAGTCTGGCGCGATGGCCTTCGGGGTATTCGTGGACGCTGACCGCGCCTGGGTGGGAAATGAACGCGGGGAGGTGTATGGGCTGACCCTGGAGGGGGAGCCTGACCTCAAGTTCAAGCTTCCAGACGGTGTGAAATGCCTGGTACGCGACGGGCAGTGGACCTTCGCGGGGTGTGACGACGGCAACGTGTACGACCTGAGTGGCAAGCTGCCCTTCGTGGCCTATGAGGTGACCGCAGGCGCGGCGCTGCTGTGGCTCGACATTCACAAGGGCATGCTGGGCGTAAGTGACAGCGCGGGCAGCGTGTACGCCTTTGATGCTGAAAGTGACCAGCAGTGGGGCAACGTTGACCAGAAGGGCTCCATGGGGTGGATGGTCCGGGTGGATGACCAGGGCGTCTACTACGGCCACAGCAAGGGCGTGGGGATGTTCGACCGGACGACGGGTGTTTCCCTCTGGGAGAAGTCCACGCGGGGCGGCGTGCTGTTCGGCTGGCAGGAAGGCGCCTCGGTATACGCGGGCACCACCGCGAACCTGGTGCAGCGCTTCTCCAAGGCTGGCGTCCACGAAGCCGATTACGCGTGTGACGGGACCATCCTGTCGTGCGCGACCAGCCCCAAGGGCGAGTACGTGTTCGCCGGGGACAGTTCCGGTGCGCTGTACTGCTTCGCGCAGGACGGCACCCGCCTGTGGAAGCTCGGGAGCGGCTGCGGAAGTGCGCTGAGCATGCAGTACGCGCAGCAGCGGCTTTACATCGTCACCTCACAAGGCTTTCTGGCAGCGGTGGACGCCAGCGAGGCCGCCATTCAAGCGGCGCAGCAGGGCGTGACGCCGCAGGTCCGGGACGTCAAAATGGCCGCTGCGCTCGAAGTGCGCGCCCCGCAGACGGCCCTGCCCGTGACCGCGGAAGCGGGAGGGCGCGTCGTGCTGGTGTGCGTGCGGGACGGAGTCAAGCTCCGTGTTCAGCCCGTTGGAGGCGGCTTTCAGGCCTGGAACGTGCAGTTTCCGCGTGACCTGCGCGAAGAGGGTGCGCGCTACGTCGTGGACGGCCTGCTTGACGCCGGAGGTTTCTACCGGGTGGTCGGGGAGATTCGCCGTTTGAGCGCCTGAACCCCGGAGAAGACCCGCGCCGGGAGTCAATTGGAGTCAGGGTGGAGACTTGTCGGTGAAGTGCGCGTCGTCCGCGGGCACGAACGCCTTGCTGAGAATCATTGCCAGCACCTGACCTCTCCCGAACGGCAGCGGTACTCGCCGTTGGGGTCCAACGGTGTTGCTGCTGCCCAGGCAGATCTTGCGGTGCGCACATTCCCGCGGCCATTTCCGCCGCTGCTCTCGGAGCTTCTTCAAGACGGCGGGCTTCTTTGCCGGCAACTCCTCAAGGGTCAGGTTGCCTTTTTTCTCGTTCCGAGTTAGCCGGATGCTTCGCGCAGTTGTCCGAATGGCGCCGCGCGTGGAGGGGCACTCCTCACGGCGCCCCATTCTCCCCATGCGCATTCCGGTTCGCTCGCCGGACTCGGTCAAAAAGGAGTCCGCACGTTGACACATGCTCCAGGTAGGAAAGCCGTCCATCTCGTCCAAAGTTTTAAGGCGGGTCACCGCGCGTGCATGCTCTTCAGGATTGAGAATGCCCGCTTTGAGCAGCGCTGCCCCATCAGCGGGGGTGGGAGCCGTGGGTACCAGGCCGAACTCCTCCTCCGCCACCACCTCACCCACCTGCGCCAGAAACGTCTCCAGCCCTGCCTGTTTTTCCAGCGCCAGATGACGTACGTTGAGTTGACGTAGCAGGACCGGGTACGGCGTCTCCACGGGGCTGCCGTCCTGATCTGGTTGAGGAAAACCAGGGGCCAGCACCTGAAAGCGGAGCCCCCCAGGGCAGTCGCCGGCCAGTTTAAGCATCACGCTCCGGGCGACGGTTGGGTCATTGACGACGAGGTGAGCGGCGGGGTCCGCGGTGAACTCGGCCTGCCGGGACCAGCGCAGGAAGCCGAGCTGGAGGGCCTGGGCGAAGGCTGGACCGAGGAAGGGAATGCCGCCCAACGACGAGGAGAGCACCGCGGCGAGAAACCGCGAGAGGGTCGTATACAGCACATGCCCAGACTTGATGTGCCCAGTTCGTGCGCGAGGACGAACAGGATTTCGTCCTCGGTAAAGGTCTCGAGCAAGCCCGCATTGACGACGGTGTGGGGGTGCTTGGTACCTGCTGTATGGGCGCTGACGCCCTGGCTCTGGTCAACGAAGAGTTCCGGGTTCGGGCACGTCGAGTCGAGGGCTTTGACGGCCCACTTGAACAGCAGGTAGAGCTGCGGGTACTGGTGGGGGGTGACGCGGACGTTGTCAATAAGGTTGAGGGCGTATTCGGCCGGCTCGGTAGAAGGCTCTGACCAGCTGGTCAAAGCCCTTGACGGCCTTGATGGAGGCGGGCAAACGGCGGTCTTCCGGGTGTTCGTAGGAGGAGCTCTGCAGGCAGGGGTAGTAGTGCAGGGCGCGCTGCGTCATGAGACGTCCTTTGGAAGGAATGGATGAATGGCCGACCGGGGTGTGGAACGGGCGAGGATAAGCGCTCCTGTTCCCCGTGTGGGAAGCCTGTGCGGCGGGGGCGTTACAAGTTGGGCCAACTGGGGATCAACGCTGCTCGCCGTGAGCGTGAGTGGACTTGGCCTACATGGCAGCTGGTCACCATGGCCGGGCTTGGACCGGGAGGTAGAGAAGGGTCTCGCGGAACACCAAGGGGAGAGCGGGTTGGACAAAATCCGATTGAATCGTTTGCAGAGCGGACGGAACGGGTGATCTGGAGCCCGCATCAGACGAGCGCCTGGACAACCCGGCGTGTCGCTCAATCCTCCACGAAGTCCTTCCGGGCTCCAGGTTGACGTCCGGGGAGAGCGGGCCAGTCCTCCAGGCACGGGTAGCCAAATTGCAGGCACAAACTTGCGCTCTGCGTATCCCACTCCTGCCGAAGCTCCCAGTACCGCTGCCAGGCTTCGCCTTTCGTGCGCAGCCTGACCCCACCGGCTTCGAGCGCTGCCCAAGACGCTTCGAACCGCCTTTGCCGGTCCTGTTCGACACGTCCAGCTTCCACCTGAATGCGTTCGTACTTAGGGCGAAGCGCGTGGAAGTACCGCATGACGATCCGTTGCGTTCCCGCGCTCACCAGTCCCTGCGTCACCACGGGATACACCTCCGGGTCCAGCAGGGTTCGGCAGAGGGTCACGATTTCCAGCAGGTCCGCGAGGGCGAGCGGCATGGCCCGCTCGTTCGGCATATGAAAGTAGTGCAGCAGCGGAAATTCATCTTCCGACTGCACCACTTGGGACAGAGCCGAGGCGGTACTCCCCAACCAGTTTGTCAGTTCATCATGGGACTGGGTACGCGCAGCGACGATCAGGACGTTGACCGGCCCATATCCTTCATCTCGGCCAACAAAGCGGTAAATCTCAAAGGACAGGGACGTCATCCGTCCCAGCGCTCCCGATACGGACAGGAGGTAGGTGACCGCAACCGTAATCAGGATGAAACCCGTCGCGCCCGCCAGAACCATAACCAATCTCAGCGCCATACCGGTCGGTGTCACGTCACCGATACCCAAGGTGGTGATGCTGTACCCACTGATGTACAACGCATTGAACCAACCCGGAAAAGGCGCGGCACCATCCAGTTGAAATTGCCGCGCGTAGGGCAGGAAGATCAAGGCGAACCCCAACCACAGCACGAAGGCCCAGATCAGAATGGTGAGCGGCACCAGCAGGGGACCCAGATGAGACAGCCGCCGCCTGGCTTCGGGTGTGCTGTGCCCGAACAATCGGTGCCAGAGCTGCCAGGCGTACACGTACAGGCGACCCGTGATGGGTCCTGCAGGCCCCCGCGCCACGAACACGGTGACGTAGACGTCCCGCAGCAGCAGCAGCAGCAGCAGGACGCCCGCGAGGAGGGTCAGTACAGACATACTGTCTCAGCGTGAAAGGAAGACGCTGGGAGGGCTTTCGCGTCACCTCTCACTTGTCCACCACGCGCTGGTGATGCCCATACGAATGACCAAAAACATTGGTGGCCTGGGGGCCTGGGGCTGCCCCGCGTGGGGGAGGGGCGTAGAGCAGGCCATTCCAGATGGGCCAGAAGGCATGGCCAGAATGTGAATTCATCGCGAGCATCCTTCCCCGCCACCTTTTGCCTGTCAGCGAGAAATCCTGACATTTAGAGGAAGTGGTTTCTCTCTGTACTTCGGGGCGTATTCAGAGGCGACGGCAGACGTAAGCCGCGAAAATTCCCGATGGACTGTACACCACCGATTCAAGAGCAAAACCAGTACGCACCAGCATGGGTTCAAGAAGCCAGGTAAAGGTACTGAATTCTCCGCGCACGTGGGCTTCGAGTTCTGCCCGTGGGAAACCTCCCGGTTGCTGCTCAGCCTGGGTCAACCAGGCCTCAATCCGGACGCCGCTTTCCTGAGGTTCAAAAGAGAACGCCAGATCACGGAGGCGAAGGACGCCACCAGGACGCAATGCGGCGTGCATCCGCCCTAAGGCCTGAACCTTCCAGAAATCCGGGAGGTGATGCAAGGTGTTCCGGCAGTAGACGAAATCAAAGTCACCGTCTGGAACGAATTGAAGGAGTCCGCTGTTTACGACTTCCAGATTGGTGGCAAGGGCTTGCAACGCCTTGCGGTGGAGCACCTTGAGCATGGTTTGTGAAATATCTACAGCCACCACGCGGCGGCACATCTTCGCCGCTGCAAGCGCGAATTCTCCGGTCCCCGCGCCCAGATCCAGCACCTCAGAGGTCGAGCTCAAGCCCAAGGCCTGGAGGAGCTGTAGCTCAGAGGTGGGGTCGAACCGCGCTTTCCGGTCATAGGCTGTCACGTGCTCTGCAGCGAGGTGTTCGGGTCCTGCTGCCTTTGCTTCATCAAATTGCCAGGTCATAGGCGTTCATTGAGCCATACGATGGACCGCGCTACATCTGTCATTTAATCAGCTGGAGCGGTTCTGTCGAGCGGTAAGCGTACAGTGAAGCCTCAGCCCAGCCTTCTCTGGTGGTCCGTTCCAGAAAAACGTTGACAGTTGCAGAACAGGCGAAGCGGGTAGATGACTCGCGCCTCACCTTGCGAAACTGTTAAAGGACCTTTGAAACACACCACCAGAGCCCTGAACGCACACGAATTGTCCCCTGCCCCGCTCTCCGGCTTGATCAAGCGCCTCGCCTTGCTGCTGCCGCATTGACGCCTCAATTCCCAAGAGATAGACGCAAATGAACCTGCTGCGTAAGATCGGCACGCACCGCTCGGGGCTCGAACAGCGGACCGGGTAGGTATGAGCGCGGAGAACCGATCCCTGGGTCTCATTGCCCTGCTGCTCGGCCTCGCCGCTTGCGGCGGCTCGCCCACGCCCGGGAGGTTTGTCTGGGCACTGATTGCAGGTCACGGGTTCATTTGGGCCTGTGGGGCAGGCACCCCGCTCAGGGGACGATCACCACCTTGCCCTGCACCGTGCGGGATTCTGCGAGTTCCAGCGCCGCGGCCGCCTCGCTCAGCGGAAACCGGGCGGCAATGCGTGGGGTAATGGCGCCCTGCTCCAGCAGGTCCAGCACCGCCAACAGGTCCTGGTGAAACCGGCGACGGAAGGCCGCCCGGCCCACGGAATGACCGGCCCAGAAGTTGTAGAACGCGACGTGGTGCGTGTTGGGGAGCGCGTTCCAGAGCGTGAGCTGGGCCATCAGTTTCACAAAGACGCTGACCATTGAGTCTGTGCCGTTGAGGGCCGCCGCGTTGCCGTACGCGATGAGGCTCCCACCACGGGCCAGTAAACTGAAGGAGACGTGCGTACTCTCCAGGCCGAGGTGGTCGAAGGCCGCGTCGACGCCCCCGGGGGCCAGATTCCGGACACGCGCCGCCAGGTCCCGAGCACTGTAATCCACAGGTTCGACCCCCATCGCCTGCAGGGCACCGTGGTGCCTTGGCGCGGCGGTGCCAATGACCCGGACCCCGGCGTGGAGGGCGAGCTGACTCAGGACCGTGCCGACGCCGCCATTGGCACCGTGAACCAGGATGGTCTGACCTGCCTTGACGTGCGCCTGGCGGTACAGCATCTGCCACGCCGTCACGCCATTGACGAGCACCGCTTCGACCAGGGCCGGATCGAGGGCGGGTGGGACGGGCACCAGGTCGGTCGCGGGGACGAGGGTGTGGGTGGCCCACCCGCCAGTCTTGGTCACGGCAGCGACCCGCGTCCCAATAAGGTGCCCGTCAATGCCTGGGCCCACAGCGCGCACCGTGCCCACAAAGTCGTAGCCGGGGACGAAGGGGAATTTCGGCTGTCCAGGGTAAAGGCCACGCCGCATGGATTGCTCGGCGAAGGACACGCCGCTGGCGTCAATCTGGACCAAAGCCTGACCTGCGACGGGGATGGGAAGGGCGCGTTCCCGAAGTTGTAAACCGGAGGGTTGGACGAGGCCGGGCATCACAATTTCGGTGGTCAGAGTGCTGGCGTTGATCATGAGGGTGCTCCTGCTAGGAAAGGCTTGAAAAGATGTTATTGCGTGACTGATCACTCACTATAGGAAGAAGGGCTTGACCTGGCTAAAGCGTGGACCCTAGGGGCGCTCAGAGCCGACGTCTGGGGGATGGCGGAAGCCGGAGGTGAGGAGCTGTGCCCAGGGGGCGTCCTCGGCATCGAGGGCAGCCGTAACAATGAGGTGACACAACTGGCCGTACGCCATGAACCGTTGAACCGCCTCATCGGAGGCGCCAGAGCGACTTTTGACGAAAGTCGTGATCCGTTGCAGCCCCTTTCGCAGGGCTGTACCGATCTCTGGAACGTCCGCCGCGGATTGGGCGTGGACTTGCAGCATGATGAGGGAACGGTCGGAGATCAGCTCGGCGTAGGCGCCTCCCATGGCCCACACGACGCCCTCCGGTGTCTGATCGGTACTGGCCTGGGCGCCGCGAATCAGCGCCGCCTCCACAAGGTGAAAACAACGGTCAAGCGTGGCGACGAACAGGGCCTCTTTGCTGGGGAAGAGCTTGAAGACGTAGGCGGGGGAAATCCCGGCATGCTCGGCCACGGCGGTGATGGGTGTGCCCAGGTAACCGGAGCGGGCGAAGACGACCACAGCACTTCTCAGGACTGTTTCACGGCGCGCTTCGGCCGTGGAAAGAGGGCTGTTGACAGGCGTCATGTGAGTGAGTGTACACTCACCAGCTGAGGAGAGCAAGTGGGAGGACGAGACAGTGCGCGGCGACTGAGGGTGGGCCCATTCTCCCCGCGTAGGGGCTGACCACTTGCGCCGAACTGCTGGAAACCGAAACGGGAGTCGCTCCCATGCCCGGGTACACCGCGTTTTGCGGTCCACGGGCGAAGAACGTCAGCGTGATCTTGGCGGTCTGCCGAGCCCCGCTTGAAGCGGGCAGTTGATCCGCGCCTCAGGCGATTTTGGGTCTGTCTTGCGCGTCTCCCGGCTGTGAGGTGCGGCGCACTTCCGGTTTTTGCGCTCCAGTTCTTCAATCCGCTTTTTCAGCCGCACGTTTTTTGCTCAAAGGGCGCGGTTCTCAGTTACAGGATGCTCGAATTGCTCAGCATGTTTCCGGATACCCTCGGCGAGATCCTTCTCCGGAAGCGTGTCCGGCATACCCCACCTTAAAAGCAATTCCTTTACTCAGGATGCGGGAGGAGAACTTGTGGATCAGGTACAGTGCCTTCCTTCCAGGAAATTAAAAAGGCCTCTTCCACTACGCTGGGGATATGACCTTGGCCCATCGTGATGCTCTGCTCTCCGAGCTCTGTGGCCAACGCTGGCCCTACCGGCCGTTGCTGGACGCTCTCGATCTGCCAATCAACAGCGACATCCTGGATATCGGAGCCGGCGCGGGCCAGCTCCTCATGTGCTTACACGAGCGTGGCCATCAGGGTGTACGGGTGGGGCTCGATCCTGTGCCAGGCCCTGGAGTGCTCTGCGGTCAAGCCGAGACACTTGCTTTTCCGGATGCGTCCTTTGAGGTGGTTCTGTTCGTCCGCAGCCTATTTCACGTCACTGATTCAACGCAAGCACTCCGTGAAGCGCTGCGGGTTCTCCAACCTGGTGGCAAGTTGGTGGTCGCAGTACAGGGCGGATCGCACCTGATGATGTTCTGGTCCCTCTTTGGCCCTCCCCCGGAAGGGAATGACCCGATGACCCAGAGGGTTTTGCAAGAAGCTGGTTTGCAGCCAGCACGTCAAGACATCTATCTGGCTGTGAACTTGTCTCCTAAAGCCATTTGCGACATTGCCCGGACATATGCGCTACCGGAGCCCACCTTCGCGCCTGGAATTTTACCCGACCGCCTCCATCTGGCCACGTTCGTCTTTGTAAAGTGAAGGCCAGGTGCTACCACGGCACTCTTCCAATCTGGATTGGCCCGAGCACGGCAGATGCACAACCCACAAATGAGCGGCCGGAGGAACTGGCGGGCACCTCCGGACGGCCTCCGTGTGAAGTTGCGCCCCTGACTGTTCGTACGCCGTCACCAGCCAGGCAAAGCGGTCCTCACGTCCACCTCCGTTACGCAAGGGACTCAGGCATGACCCTCGTTTTCCGCAGGTGCAGTTGTTCGCATCATGGGTGCTCGGGCCACCAGTACAGCACCGAGCAAGATCAACCCTCCTCCGGACCACTGCGCTGGACCGACAGGCTCATGCAGCAGTGCAGCGGCGAGGACCAGGACGAAGACTGGTTCCAGGACGAGCAGCAGCGCTGTGCGGTCTGCCCCCAATCGCTGGGAGGCGAAGAGCGTTGCGGGAAGGGCCAGTACCGTTGGGAACAGCGCAACGACACCAGTCAAGCTCCACTGCTGTACCGTCGAGGGAAGATGTAACTGCTGGGTGTGCCACCCCAGCAATCCGAGGCCCAGCGCTGTTCCGAGCGTTGTGTGGGCCGTGACGGGTACAGCGGCTGCGCCGTTCAGGAGCCGCTCTCCCAGAAACAGGTAAAGCGCGTAGCAAAAGGAGGAGCTGAGGGCCAGGATCCAGCCCAACACGCTTTGATCGGTCGTGTCCGCTTGCCCTGCCAGCACCACGACGCCCAGCAAAGCGCAGGCTGCAGCAACGAGGTGGGCCGCCGCCGGGCGTCTGCCGCTCACCCACGTTAGGCCCAGTACCAGAGCTGGGCTCAGGTACAGGATGAGTGCGGTCGTGCCCGCGGAGAGGTGCGCAAGGGCCGTGAAGTACAGCGTGGTCTGCGCTGCGTAGAGCAGGCCCAGGGCAACTGTGCGGAGTTGGAGCGGCTGGGTCAAGCCCACCCGATACGAAAAGCTCCATAACACGCCGCTGGCCAGTACAAAGCGCCAGAACAGCAGTGTGGTTGTGCTCAGCCCGAATTCCGGCGCAAGCTTTCCGAAGATTGACAGTGTAGAAAACGTGAGGGCCGCTCCCAGGGCGCAGATAACGCCCAGGTGCTTTGCTTTCACCCGCGGAGGGTGGCGAAGGCGCGCACGGGAAATGTGCCCATCCCCTTGACCTTCACGGGCACGGCGCTGAAGGTAAACCCTGACGTGGGCAGTTGCTCCAGCCCGCGCAGGTGCTCAACGATCAGAATCTCCGCTCCCAGAAGCGTGGAGTGTACCGGTCTTGTTCCGCCGCTCGTGTCGTCAATGTTGAGAGAGTCAATGCCAACGAGAATCGCCCCCTGCTCCTTGAGGTAAATGGCGGCCGCTTCGGTGAGGAAAGGGTGCCCTTCAAAGTAGCGCTCACTCCCCCAGTGCTGCGCCCAACCCGTGTGGACGAGCACCGCTTTGCCACGGACGTCTGACGACACGAACGCTTCCCGGTCTACCGCCCGACCATCCGTTCCGGTCACGCGAACCACCAGAGCATCGAGGTCAGCCAGGCAGGCAAGGTCGAGTTCAGAGAGGTCTTTCCCATCAGCGTACCGGTGAAAGGGACTATCAAGGTACGTGCCGGTATTGCCGACCATTTCAATTTTCCCGATTTGGAAGGTTGTGCCCTCGGCGTACTGCTGTCGCGAGGCCTCACGGTTGAGGAAGTCGCAGACAAGCGGGGCAGGGAAGCCCTGGTAGGTCACCATGCCCTCAACAATGGTGTGGCTGAGATCCACGAAGCGCGGTTCTTTTCCGGATCCCCGTGTGGGGGTCGTCGCTGGCTTTGCGCTCCGCTTGTGCTGCTCTGAGATGAGGCGTTTGTTGAGGATCCGTACCTTGCGGACCATCAGCAGGCGCAGGTCCCTCACGATGTAATCGGCGAGATCCTGATCGCTGATTTCTCCTTGCGCGAGGTCAAGGCGGAAGTCCTGGCCCTGTAGACCGCCGCCATTTGAGAAATCCACTTCGAAATCAAACTGCACCCGTCTATCTGCGGTGATCACGCCAAGAGTGTACGAACGCAGCATGGATGAATCAAACAAACAAAAGTCATGTCCAACATCTATTTTATTCATGTGCAGATCCACCAACTTGAAGCCCTGATCGCCATCGTAGAAGTCGGCTCATTTACACTCGCTGCCGAACGCTTGGGAGTGTCCCAATCGGCCCTAAGTCACGCAGTCGCCGCCCTGGAACGGGAACTTGGTGTGGTGGTGCTGGAGCGTGGTCGGCAAGGCTCACGGCCGACGGAGGTGGGAGAAAAGCTCCTCCCTCACGCCCGTGAGGTACTCGCCCGACTCGAGCGCATCCGGGCAGAGGCGAGGGGCGCCGCTCACCTGGTGACAGGGCGGGTACGGATCGGTTCGATTCCCAGCGCGACGGTGGATTTCCTGCCCCGGCTGCTGGCGGCCTTCGGACGGCAGTTTCCCAATGTTGAACTGGTCTTGCTCGAGGAGCCCAGTCAGGGAACAGGACGCCTCCTGGAGTGGCTTGGCTCACACACCATTGACTTGGCCCTACTGGAATTGCCGGTCACCGAATTCGAGACGGTGCCGCTGCTGCACGACGAGCTGTGCGCGGTGGTCCCCGCCACTTCGTACCTGGCCGGCCGTGTGGAGGTCCGGGTGCGGGAGCTTGTAGGGGAAACGTTCGTGTTGTCGAGGTACAGCAGTGAGCATTTGATTGAGGCCGCTTACCGGCATGAGGGTCTCACCCCGAATGTGCGCTTCGAAGTGCAGGACCTGGGAACGTTGGTGAGTCTGATCAGGGAAGGGTTGGGCATTTCCCTGGTCCCGAGGTTGGCGCTGCCCAGGGCACCAGAGGGGGTGGCGCTGCTCTCCGTATCACCGAGGCCGGTGCGTCAGCTGGGCTTCGTGGTGCGCTCCCTGGCAGAAGCCTCTCCCGCCGTACAAGCCCTGATCAAAGAGGCCAAATCGTTGACCAGCGGAGATCTGAAACATTTGTCATAAAGACCCAAGTATGCCGCGGCGGCTCGGCCCTCCCGTGCAACGCCCCCGCTTGCTTATGTTGCCTGCTACATGTAACACTGCGTCTGTTCCACAAGAAAAATGTTTGCGGTTAACGCCGCGCCGCCGCGCTTATCTGGGTTCCGCTCAACTACGCAACAATCGGGAAAGTCCTGCGATGCGGCGCTATACCGCAAGGTCCGTACTTTCTCCTACTCGCTCCGGCCGCATCTCAGGTGTACACGTCAACCTTTCGGAGCCCGTATGGGAGGGCCGCTTGGCCCAGAGAAAGGGGAGCCGCCTTGCTTCAACCCATCGCCACGGCACGCGTCGTGGACCATGTGCGTGAGCGTCTCCGCGCGGCCATTCTGGCTGGAGACCTCGCTCCAGGTACCCGCTTGAGCGTGCCCGAACTCGCGCGCCACCTCCAGGTCAGCCGCTCGCCGGTGCGCGAGGCCGTGCTGCTGCTGGTCGGAGAAGGGCTCGCGGTCGAGCATTCCCGCCGAGGTGTGGAAGTGGCGCGGCTGGGCCTCGCGGACCTGCTCGAACTGTACGACCTGCGTGCAGCCCTGGACAGCCTGGCGGCGGGACTGGCCGCCAGCCGAATGTCAGGCACCGACCTCGCGGCCCTACGGGGCGTCCTCGACGCCCAGGGGGCCGCTGCAACGCTAGATCCACGGGGATTTCGGGAGCTTGACGCGCGCTTTCACCAGATCATCGTGCAGACCTGCGGCAACGCGCGGCTGACCCGTCATGCGGAGCTGCTGGCGCGGGAGATGCGGCTCGCGGGACCACTGCTTCTGAATACCGTCCCGCACCTGCGCCTGAGCCACGAGGAACACCGCACCATCGAGGCGGCCCTGCGGCAACGGGACGCCCCTGCCGCCGAACAGGCCATGCGCGCCCACCTGACCCGCGTGGCCCAGGCCGTCCGTACCCACCACGCCCAGGGCCACCACACCTGATTCACGCTCAAGGAGATTCCCATGCGCCCCACTGCCCTGCTCACCCTGACCCTCACCGCTTCCCTCTCCACCCTTTCCAGTGCCCAGGCGCAGGGCACGATCAAGATCGGGGCCATCACCTCCGTCACCGGGCGCTTCGCCGAGTTCGGCAAGATGCAACTCGCCGGGTTTAAGGTCGGCGTCGCCGAGGTCAACCGCAAAGGTGGGATTCTCGGCCGCAAGGTCGAACTCGTGATCGAGGACAACGCCAGCGATGTGAATAAGGGTCTGGCCGCCGCCGAGCGCCTCGTAAACGCAGGCGTGCCGCTCGTCATCAACGAGTATTCCTCCAGTCTGGTCAAGGCGCAGGCGCAGTACCTGTCGCGGCAGAAGGTGCCCAATCTGGTCATTACCAGCAGTGGCGACGACATCACCAAGCCGGGCAGCGACTACATCTACCGGCTCAACCAGCCTGCCACCGAGTACGCCCGGGTGATTCTGGACATCTTCAAGGCGAACAAGTTCAAAAGCATCGCCGTCATCGCGGGCACCGGGGCTTTTGAAAAGAGCGTCGCCGACGCTGCCAAGGACCTCGCCCGGGATTACGGCATCACCCTCATGGAAGACCAGCGCTACGACAAGGGGCTGACCGACTTCCGCCCGGTTCTGAACCGCATCAAGGCCAAGAACCCCGACGGCATCCTGATGGTGTCCTACGCCGAAGACAGCGTGGCCCTGATGCGTCAGGCACGCGAGGTGGGCGTCAAGCCCCGGCTCTTTGCCGGAGGCGCGGCGGGCTTCGCGCTGCCCGAGTTCGTCAAGGACGCCGGAAGCGCCGCCGAGAACGTGGTCACTGCGACCGCCTGGATTCCGCAGCTGCGCTACGCAGGCACCCAGAAGCTGAACGTGGAGCTGAAAAAGGCGCTGGGCGGCCAGGACCCCAGCTACCACGCGGCCCAGGCGTATGCGGGCGTGCTCGTCGCCGCCGAGGCGATTCGCCGGGCAGGCGGCACCGACCGCGAGAAGGTGAAGGCGGCGCTCAACGGCCTGACCATGCAGACGGCGTTCGGCCCCATCCAGTTCAAGGACTTCGACGGCTTCCGCAATCAGAACCCGCTGGCGATGGTGGCCCAGCAGGTGCAGGGCGGCGCGTTCGTGCCCGTCTATCCCAAGTCGGTCATCCCCCGCCCCATCCGGTTCGAGCGCTGAGATGCCAGGGCCCTTTCGTTCTGGGCTCCGGGGTCTCGCCGCCCTGACGCTGCTTTCCAGCGCACTTGCCCTTGCAGACACGGTCAAGGTGGGGGCGATCACCAGCCTCTCCGGGAGGTTCGCCACGTTCGGGCGGATGCAGCAGGCGGGCTTTCGGGTCGCCCTCGAGGAGATCAACGGCCGGGGCGGCATCGGCGGCAACAAAGTCGAACTGCTCCTCGAAGACGACGCGAGCGACACCAACAAGGCCCTCAACGCCGCCGAGCGCCTCGTCGCCTCTGGCGCTCCGGTGGTCATCGGCGCGTACTCCAGCAGCATCACCAAGCCGCTCTCGCAGTACCTCGCCCGCGTGAAGGTGCCCTTGATTGTGGCGACCGCCGTGGACGAGACGATTACCAAGCCCGGCAACGCTTACACCTTCCGGGTGAACAACCAGTCGAGCGTCTATACCCGCAGCCTGATCGAGCAGCTGCGCAAGATGGGCGGCATGAAAACGGTGGTCGTGCTCACCAGCAACGACGCCTTCGGCAAGAGCGTGCTGACGGACGCGACCATCCTGCTGCCGCGCGCCGGCTTTACCGTGCTGGCGAAAGACACCTACGACAAGGGCCTGACTGACTTCCGTCCGCTGCTCAACCGCTACAAGGGTCAGAACCCGGACGTGGTAATCCTCGCCAGCTACGAGGAAGACGCCGTCGCCCTCGCCAAACAGGTCAAGGAAGTCGGCCTCGCGCCCCGGGTGATCGCGGGCATCGCCACGGGCTTTGCGCTGCCCGACTTCCTGAAAAGTGCGGGCAGCGCCGCCGAGAACTACCTCGTCACGATGGTCTGGAACCCGGACGTGAAGTATTCGGGAGCCGAGCGCCTCTACACCCGGCTGAAAAAAGCGCTGGGGGGCGAGGAACCTTCGCAGCACGCCGCGCAGAGTTACGCCGCGATGCTCGCCGCCGTGGACGCCATTCGCCGGGGCGGCACCGACCCCGAGAAGGTCCGGGCGGCCCTTACGCAGACGAAGCTCTCGACCGCCTTCGGTCCGGTAACCTTCCGCAGTTACGGCGGATACCAGAACCAGAACAGCGTGGTTGGACTGATTACCCAGGTGCAGGGCGGAAAATTCGTCACGGTGGCTCCCGCCACGGCGGCGCGCGGGAAGGTTATCTTTCCGAAAAGATAAATTGGGAGGGGCAGAGCGCCCAGCGCTTTTGCTCCCCTTTCCGAGGGAGAATCTATGGACCAGGCTGCCGTCACGGCGCTCTTTCAAACGCTGGCGCAGGGCCTGCTCACGGGCGGACTGTACGCCCTGATCGGCACGGGCCTGAGCCTGATCTTCGGGGTGATGCGCGTGATTAACTTTGCGCACGGCGACTTTCTCGCCATCGGTATGTTCATCACGCTGGCCCTGTTCCGCACCTTTCATGTGGACCCCTACGTCAGCCTGCTCGTGGCTGCGCCCGTGGGATTCGCGCTGGGCTTTTTCATCCAGCGCTTCGTGCTCGCGCGGCTGGGTGACCGACTCAGCGAGGGCAGCATGCTCGCCACGCTGGGGCTGGGCCTCATCATCAGCAACACGCTGCTCCTGACCTTCGGCGCGCAGCCGCAGAACATCAACGTGCCCTACGCGACGAGCACCTTTCAGCTGGGCGGTATCCAGATCAGCATTCCGCTCCTGATCGCCGGTCTGGGCACGGTGGTGGCGATCACAGGGCTCAACCTGCTGCTGTACCGCACCGAGCTGGGCCGCGCCATCCGCGCGACCTCGCAAAACCCGCTGGGTGCGGAGCTTCAGGGGGTGAAGACCGCCCACATTCAGGCCATTGTGTTTGGCCTGGGCGTGGCGTTCGCGGCCATTGCGGGCGTGCTGCTGATGCCGCTGCTGTACGCCTTTCCCACCGTCGGGGAAAACTACACCACCAAGGCGTTTATCGTCACGGTGCTCGGCGGCCTGGGCAGCCTGCCGGGAGCCATTGCCGGAGGGCTGGTGCTCGGCCTGATCGAATCGCTGGGGGCCTTTTACATCAGCAACAATTACCGCGACGCCTACGGCCTGGTGGCCTTTTTGTTGGTGCTGTTGCTACGCCCGGAAGGGCTGTTCGGGAAGACGGTGAAGCGCGTATGACCACCACGGCTCCGCTTTCCACTCCGCGCCCGCGTGCCCTTACCTTCGGCAATGTCTGGCTGAGCCTCGCGCTGCTGGCCGTGATGCTGCTGTATCCGTTCGTCTTCGGCAAGGCGCTGAATTTCGGTGTATCCACCCTGATCTTCGCGGGGCTCGCCATGAGCTGGAACATCCTGGGTGGCTGGGCCGGACAGACCAGCCTGGGGCACGCCGCGCTCATGGGTGTAGGGGCGTACACCATGACGCTGCTCGCCATGCCGGACCGCGTTCCGACCTTGTTCGGCGGCCCGGTCGCTCCCTGGTGGGGCGCGCTGATCGGGATGGGGTTGGCCGTGCTGCTCGCCGCCGTCTGGGGCGCGCTGACATTCCGGTTGCAGGGCAGCTACTTCACCCTCTCGACCATCGCCGTGGCGCTGGTGCTGCGGCTCGTTGCCATCAACAGCGAGTGGACCGGCGGTGCGGAGGGCCTCTTTATGCCGGAGCTCCCCACTCCCTTCGGGCTGGACCTCTTCGACCGCAAAGTGGAGTACGGGCTGGCATTCGCGTTCGTGGCCCTCACGCTGCTCGTCACGCACCTGCTGCGCCGCTCCCGGCTGGGCTACGCCCTGCAGGCGGTGCGCGAGGACGAGGACGGAGCGCGGGCGCTCGGCATCGACCCGGCGCGGATGAAGCTGATCGCGTTCATGCTCAGCGCGGCGCTCACGGCCCTGGGCGGCAGCCTGTACGCCGTTTACCTGCAGGCCTTCGAGCCGCACACCCTGCTGGAACTGCCCCTCAGCGTGCAGATTGCCCTGATGGCGATTATCGGTGGGCGGGCCAGCATTCAGGGGCCGGTGATTGGCGCGCTGCTGCTGGCGGTGTTCGGCGAGGTGTTCCGGACCATGTTTGCCAACGCCAACCTGCTGATCTACGGGGTGCTGATCCTCGCGGTCACGCTGTTTGCGCCGAACGGCGTGCTCGGCCTCTTCGGTCGGGGTGGGCGCAAGCTGGGGACGGCGAGGTGACGGCCTCCCCGAATTTCCCCGAACTCACCGAGTCTCCGGGGGAACCCGCCCGCACGCCGCAGGGACCGCCCCTCCTCACGGCCGAGCGCGTCACAGTGCGTTTCGGCGGAGTGGTCGCGGTCAAGGACATCAGCCTCCAGGTTCGCCCAGGCGAGATCCTCGGGCTGATCGGGCCGAATGGAGCGGGCAAAACCACCCTGTTCAATGCCCTGACCGGCTTCGTGCGCCCGAGCTCGGGCCGGGTCAGCCTGGATGGGCGCGACATCACTCCGCTGGCACCTCAGGTCCGCGCCCGACTGGGCATGGCCCGTACCTTTCAGGTCGAGCGGCCCTTTGAGGACCTCAGCGTGCTGGAAAACGTCCTGGTCGCCAGCTTCCTGCGCCACCGGGGACGGGACGCCGAGGACCGGGCCTACGCCGTGCTCGAACGGGTGGGGCTTGCAGACCGTGCCACGCAGCCCGCCAGTGAGCTCAACCTCGCCCGCCGCCGCCGCCTGGAACTCGCCAAGGCGCTCGCGCTCGAACCTCGGCTCCTGTTTCTGGACGAGAGCATCGCGGGCCTCAATCCCCCCGCGCAGCAGGAGATGGTCGCCCTGATTCGCACGCTGGCCGCCTCCGGCCTGGGCATCGTGATGGTCGAGCACATCATGCACGTGATCATGGGCCTGTCAGACCACGTGATCTGCATGGCGTTTGGAGAACTGCTTGCCGAGGGTCGCCCCCAGGCCGTCGCCACCCATCCGGACGTGATCCGCGCCTACCTCGGAGACGACCATGACTAGCCCCGTTTCGACTGGCCTTTCTCCTCAACCGGCGACCGTTCAGCGCGACCGCGTTCTCAACGCCGAGGCGTTGGAGGTGGCTTACGGCGAGGTACAGGTCGTGTACGGCATCTCGCTGCATGTGGACAAGGGTGAACTCGTCGGACTGGTTGGTGGCAACGGCAGCGGCAAGAGCACCATTTTGCGCGTGCTGTCGGGCATGCTCCGGGCCAGGGCCGGAACCGCCACCTACCGGGGTCAAAACCTCAACGGCGTGCCACCACACCGCATCACGGACCTGGGCGTCGCGCACGTCCCGATGGGACGGCAGCTGTTCGGGCAGATGTCGGTTGAGGAAAACCTCCTGATGGGCGCGTACCTGCCCCGCACCAAGGCGAACCGCGCCGCGAACCTCCAGAAGGTCTACGACTTCTTTCCCCGCCTGACCGAAAAGCGCCTGACCTCGGCGGCGGCCCTGTCCGGCGGAGAGCAGCAGATGGTCGCCATTGGCCGTGCCCTGATGAGCGAACCCGAGGTGCTGCTGATGGACGAACCCTCGCTGGGCCTGGCCCCGCTGGTGGTGAGCGAGGTCATGCGCGTGATCGGCTCGCTGCGCGAACTGGGGCTGACCGTGCTGCTGGTCGAGCAGAATGTTCGGCAGGTGCTTAAGGTCACGGACCGCACCTACGTCCTGGAACTCGGGCGGCTGGTCAAGGAAGGCCCCAGCCAGGAGCTGATGGGGGACCCAGACATCATCAGGGCTTACCTGGGGGTGTAGTCTAGGGCGCTGGCCTCTTGCAGCCCCTTGCGCTCGTCCCATGACGGCGGTTCAACGCAGGCTCTTTACCGCCGCGCCGCACAGTGGATTTCGGATAGAGCTTCTCCGTCACATTGGCGGTCGCGGGCAGAGTCTTGCCCTCCCTGCGGACCACGCGCAGGGGGTTGTAGATGGGGTGCCGATGCCGCTTACCCAGAAGCCCCCATGAAGGGACCGCCTCCGTCCTGCTGGGCCAGGCTGGGGAGACCTTCGCTTCCAACGTGACGTACCCGGTCGGCGGCAGTCCCAGATCTGTCGCGTCAGGCGACGTCGACGGCAACGGTTGGACCAACACCGGCGGTGAGATTGTGGTACACGTCAACGGTACCCTCAGCCATGGGTGTTTCTCGGCATGCGCGTTTCAGTTTACCTCCTGAGTGCGGGGTGCTGCATACCGGAGAGCAGCGGCGTGGAGGGATGCGAGGAGGGCTTCTGGTCGGCCGGGGCCCTGGTCTGCCCCCCAGAAACTGGACACAACTGACTGGAGTTGATTGGCTCGCCGTAGAGCCGGGAGAAGGGGAAGCCCCTTCTCCCGGCGAGAAAGCGAGGATGACGTATGAAGCAGAAGCGGTTCAGTGAGAAACAGATCATCAAATTGCTTCAGGGCGCCAAAAAAGGCGAAAAGCCGATAGAGGAGCTGTGCCGAGAGGCCGGATGCAGTACGGCCTCCCTCTCCACTTGGAAAGCGAGATACGGCGACGCCACGGTCGATGAAGCCCGGCGGCTCCGCCAGCTCGAACGCGAGAACGAGCGGCTGTTGAAGCTGGTGGGCCAGCAGCGTCTGGAGTTGGAAGGCATGAAAGAGATCCTGGCAAAAAAGCGTTGACGGCCCCCCGAGCGCCGGGAGGCCGCCAAACACCTGGTCCATAAGAACATCCGGCAACAGCGCACGTGCGGGCTGGTTGGCCTCCCTCGGTCATCGTTGTCTTCCCTGGCACATCCCAAACACGATGGGCAGCTCAGCGCACGGATCAGGACGCTGGCCCGCGAGCATCCCCGCTGGAGATGCCGCCGGGTCCATGCCACCCTCCGCCAGGAAGGTGTTCAGGTGAACCGCAAGGCGGTGCACCGCCTCTGGAAGAGTGAGGGTCTTGCGCTTCTCACCCGCTGCAAGACGAGAAAAATTCGTACAGGACAACACATTCCGATGAAAGCCGAGCAGCCGAACCAGGTCTGGACCTATGACTTTGTCTTTGACCAGACCCCGGAGGACAACCCCTGAAAATCCTGACGCTCACCGATGAGTTCACCCGGTAATCCCTGGCCCTGCGTTGTGGGGCAGCTTTCACGTTTGTGGACGTGGAAGCTGCCCTGGTCGAGGTGATGCGGAAACGGGGCGTGCCGACCTTTATTCGCAGCGACAATGGCTCGGCGTTTATCGCCCACGATCTCAAGATTTGGCTGGCCGTGCAGGAGGTAGGCACCAAATACATTGACCCCGGAAAACCATGGCAGAACGGTGTTGCACAGAGCTTCCACGCCCGACTCCGCGACGAATTGCTGAACCTGGAGGTCTTTTACTCTGCTCGACATGCCCAGGTCCTCCTGGACGGCTGGAGAACGTTCTACAACAGCACCAGACCGCGTTCTTCCCTGGCGTACCTGACGCCCGACGAGTTCGCCCAGCGGTGGGGCCACCCCACCGCTCCACCTCGCGGCGTACACCCACCCTGAGCCGAGTCTCCAGTCCGCTTCGTCCACAAAACTGGGCCAGTCCAGCCCTTCACCTTGCTGCCCGTCTCGTCCACATGCAGGACGGGTTCTTCGAGCAAGGCTTCTTTCAGGCCGGCCTCAAACCCAGCGAGTCCCTGTGTGGCGAGGTTGAGGTGCAGCGCCAGTGTTCCTTCCCTGGGACGTTGGTCAGACAGCGTCTCGAGGACGTCACTGACGCGCTTGAAGGGGAGGAACTGGGCGACATTCAGGTACACCGCGAGGCCCTGGAACCGAGGGCCATACTGCACCTGACCCCGCACGTTCCCTGGAAACACCGCCTGTCGGCGGCGGTGACAGCCTGGACACACCTTCAGCCTGAGCGGCAAAGGCTCAGACCGCCGATGTCCCTCCCCCTGACCACAGGGGGAGGGACATCGGCGGTCCGCCTCAGCGGCCTTCATCCCAGTCCCAAGGCCCCCACTCCGAGTTCTGCCCGTTCAGGGGGAACCAGGGCCGTGCGCCAGACGACGGGTTGCCCACCTTTTCCCAGCCGGTGGGCCTGCACCTCGGCAATGGCGGCGAAGCCGGTGTCGGTCAGGAAATCCCACTCCAGGCGGTCGCAGAAGTCTCCCAGGTTCAGGCGGCGGGTCACGGTGGGCAACCCAGCCTTCCCCGTCAGGATATACACGGCGCCCTGGTCCCAGGAGATGACCTCGGCTGCGAGGCGAGAGGCCTCCACCGCTTGCACCTCGGTATGGGTGAGGTCCAGGCCCAGGGCGCAGTTCAGGGCTTTGCCGTCCCGGTCCCGCCAGAGGCGCTCCCCACCGTTTCCGCCAGGCGTGCCCTGCCACCGCACCTCGCCCCACCGCAGGGTCAGGTGGGCATTCTGGAGGTCCGCGCTGTCTTGCAGCAGCAAGTCGAGTGTTCCCCGTTCCTGAAGGCGCTGGATGTGGGCAAAACGCGCGTCCCGGCGAATAAGTTCTTCTGGCGTGAGGGTGAGGGCGAACTGGGGCGGGTGCGGGGCATACACGGTCTCGAACGGCATGGGGACTCCTGGGAGGTGAAGAGGCTCAAGAGGGGGTGGGGAACGGGACGAAGATCTGGCGCTTTGTTGAATGTTCGTGGAGCGGAACCACGCCGTCCTTTCTGCCTCCCGGCCTGCCCGGACGGTTCCTGAGACCGGAGCACTTTGTCTCGCCGGGCATCCGGTCCGTTGCCAAAGGAGCCAGGCTTCCGCTCTGCGGGGGCGGTGTTTGTGCTCTCCCAGCTCACCCTCGGCTCCGCCGCTTTGCAAGTCCCCCGCGTGAGGGGGAAGCCCGGCTCCTCGTCTTCCATGCGTTTCCGGTCGCCGGACTGGAAACGCTGCCGAAGCACTGCTCAGGCGCGGACGTTCGCGTTGCGGGCAAAGACGTTGTGCGGATCGTACTGGGCCTTGAGGACCGCCAGCCGCTGGAGCGCGGACGTGCGGAACACTTCTCCCACGCGCCCCTCCTCACCCAGGGCCAGGAAATTGCCGTAGGTACCGCAGGCAAACGGCCTGACCGCCTGCCAGACGTGTTCGGTGGCCTGCTGGGCCAGTTCGGCCGCCTCGGCGGGGTGTTCTCCAGGGACCAGGTGCGCGATCATCAGCACGGCGGCCTTGTCCCGGTGCGAGAAGGCGGCGCTTTCGGCCGGAATGCGCGCGAGTTCGCCGCCGAGGACGCGCAGCTGAACCAGCGTGCCCGGATTAAAGACCTGCATCGTGCCGTCTACCAGGGCGTCCAGGAAGGTGCCGTCCACCTGCGTCACAAACTGCGAGCGGATGAAGTGGCGAAAACCCCGGTCACCGGCCTGGGCGTACAGCGGCAGCCGCAGCATGCCGCTGTAGGGAATAGGTGCGACGGTATCGAGGACCGGGGTGCCCAGGCGGCGCAGGGGCGCGAGGACCGCCTCGCCCTGCGTCAGGTCACCGCTGTAACACATGGAAATGGCAACCAGGGGCTGCCCCACCGCTTCCTCGGGGACAAACGGCAGCGGGGGAGCGGCGAACAGCACGGCCTGCGTGGAGAGCCCGTCGTCGGCGGCGGCGGCAAGGCGCGCGTACTCACCCAGGATGCGCCGGGCGTCCACGCCGCTGAAGATGACGAGGCCGCCGAGTACTGTCCCGCCCTCGTGGGCCTCGAATTCGTACTGCGTGATGACCCCGAAGTTCGCGCCGCCGCCCCGAATCCCCCAGAACAGCTCGGGGTTCTCCCCAGCGCTCGCCCGCAGGAGTTGTCCCTCGGCCGTGACGAGCTCCACGGCCCGCAGGCGGTCCAGGGCGAGGCCATGCTTGCGCACGAACCAGCCGATGCCGCCGCCCTGGGTCAGGCCACCCACGCCCACTGTGGGGGTATCGCCCGCCGTGATCGCCAGGCCGTAGGACTGTAGGGAATCGGCCACCTCACCCCAGGTCAGGCCCGGCTGCACCCAGACTCGGCGCGTCTGGGGATCGGCCGAGATGGCCTTCATGGCCGAGAGGTCCAGGACCAGGCCGCCCTCCACGGTGCCGAATCCGGCGGGGCTATGGCCGCCGCTGCGGACGGCGAGGGGGAGGCTGCTGGCGCGTGCAAAGCGCACGGCGCACGCCACCTCCCGGGCATTCAGCGGCCGGACGATGGCGGCGGGATACAGGTCGGCGGCCGCGTTCCACACGCCCCGGACCTCCTCATACCGGGCGGAGGGGGGCAGCAGCACCTCGCCCATCACTGCGGCAGCGAGGGGTCCGAAGTCCACGGATGGGGTGGGGACGCGGGAGACTTTGGGGGTCGGGTCGGGGATGAATTGGGCTCCGAGGGTCTGCGTCATGGGGATTCTCCTTTCACGCCCTGGGCGTGATGAACAGACCGTAAATGAGGGGCCCTGATCCGGGCGTGATCGCCCCGGGGACCGCCTTTTGCCTACGCCGCACCTCCTCTGACCGCTACGCGGGCGCTGACCAACGGCCGGGTAAGTTTTCGACCCACCCCCGAAAAAATGCCGTCAGGACAGCCTTCCCGTCTCCTCGCCCTCAGCTTCCAAAGCTGACGAGCAGAGGGGGGCGAAGACAATGCACGGCGAGCGGCCCGGACCCGGAGAGCTACGCCGGAGAGGGGTGAGTGGGCAGAGCGTTCCCGACAGCGTCTTTTCTGTGCCCTTCTTTCGCATGCGCCGGAGCGGTCCGCCAACTGGGAGGTAAGCCGCTGGCAGGCGGTGGTGCACCCACCCTAAGCGGAGCGAGAAGCCGAGAAGTGGCGGGTGGCGTAGAGGAGGGGAACTGAACCCCCCACCTGGGAGTGTGTATGGGACCGGGTAAGCCGCGAATCAGGGTCCAGTCACGCCCCCGCGCCTGCGCTGCGCGCACTCGGCCTTTTTTCCTCCGCTCCCACCTTTTCCACCCAGGAGGCGCCCATGTTTCCTTCCCACCCCTCCATCGGCCTCTCGCGTGGACCTGCCTACTGGGTTCGCTCGCCCTGGGCCGCTGTCGTTACCACACGGCGAGGCCCCTGATGCGCCACCGCGGTAGGCCTCGCTCTCAGGCTGGGCGTTGTCCCGCAGATCCACGCCCGCGAAGAACGGTTCCGCATCCACGTGCACGATCTTGCGCGTCAGCGGCAGACAGGGCTGCGAGAGAAGGCAGGCGAGATGATCACGCCCTGCACACCTCGGTGTTGGCGCGGGGAGGTGGAGTCCCGGTGGTGGTATTCGAGGAACATTTTGCGCGGTTGCGGGTGGGACAGGTGACGCGCCGGAGGGACCGGGTGTGGAGGGACAGGCGCTTCGGTTCTCGAACGGGGGAATGGCTGGGCGACACGCCTACGCCCCAAGCAATGGATCTGCGCCTGAAAGCGTGAAGGCGGTGCTCAGGACGGCGTGGACGGTAGGTGTGGGGAGCGGTGCCCCCCCTTACAACCGCTGGTATCGTCGCCGTTCGCGCCACCGCCCATGGCTCAAGTCACCCGCTGGCAGAGTGAAGCAGACGCTGCAGCGCTGCACACCGAGCGTGTTCAGCAACGCGGGTGGATCCCGGACGGCGTCAAGCTGTGGTCAAATGGCCTGGGGCACGGACCTGTGCGGCGCTCCAAGGAGGAATTCCGGTGGAAGAAGCTCTGGGTGTCGTCGCCGTGTTCGGCAGCATTTTCGGTGGTGTGGTGGCCATTTTGAACGTCTCGGGACGCAACAAAATTCAGGTGTTGCGCGAAAAACGTCTGTTGGCCGAGGCGCAGCGCCCCGTGGCCCTTCCGGCACCTGCACCCGCCGACCCCCACGCCGCTTCCGCGCTCGCCCTGCGCCTACCTGAGCCACAACGCTCAGTGGCTCTGGCTCTCCTGTGCCAGCTTGCAGACGCGCCCGCCTCGCTTGACGCCCGCAGCCGTTACCTGATTGAGCAGACACAGGCCGAATACCTACCGGAAACGCTGCGCGCCTACCTCGACCTCAAGGATGGCGCCCGACAGCGGCTCTCCGTCCAGGGCATGAATCCCGAGACGCTGCTTTCCGAACAACTCGGCCTCATTCGTCAGGGAGTGCAAGACGCGCTGCTACTCGATCACGAGGCCGCCGACCGGGTGCTGACCCAGGGCCGCTTTCTGCGCGAGCGGTTCCAGATCACGGCTTCCAATGAGGACGCTGCACTGCCGCCCCACGCGTTGCTGAAGGTCTGAGGTGGAGAGCACTGGCCTATTGCCCGAACCTCAACCCCACACTGCTCGCTTGTTGCTGGGCAAAACCAGGGATTTCTCTACTATGCGTGCCAGCCCAGTACGTCGGCAGGTGATCGCCGCCGTAAGGCCAGGCGACGGTAGCCCTGCTGCCGGAAGTCCAGGTCGCCGTGCTGGTTGGGAAGCGGGCCGAGCCAGAATGGCGCTCCGTTGCCCCTTCACGGAAGCGGGACACCGTGACGTTGGTTTGTCTACACCCCAGTCCGCTGGGTTTTAACACGCGGCCACAGCAGCGTGTCTTGGCACTCGAGGTGCTCAAGCAAGCGGCCACGCTCATCCAGTCGCGGTGAATGCTCCACCGCCGCGCGGGCTTGGCGCAGGTGTCGACGTGCGGACTCTTTTTGACCGAGCCTGGCGAGCGAAATGCGCATGGGGAGAATGGAGCGCCGTGGGGGTGCGCCTTCTATGCGCGGCGCCGCATTCGGACAAATGTTCCGGGCCGAGCACGCGCCGGATGTTCGCACGTGTCCGGCCACACCTCCGTGGATCCCGTTTCCTGCCGCACCGAATTCTGAACAGTGACGAACCCCCTCAGCACCGTACTCGGGCTTGAAGGTCGATAGAATGCTGCTGGCTTTAAAACCAAATCCCTCCATGGGTGCCACGACCCCTACACCTTCTCCGTCAAAGCTCCCGGCCGCTTTACCGTAGAGGTGTTGAGCTGGAAAGGTACTTCTGCAGCGCAGGACGTGCTGTTCCGCTGGTCCCGGCACGGGTGTAGAGAGCCAGTCCCCGGGCACGCGAAAGCTTCAACCAGTCATAAAGCTGGAGGGATGGTGAGGAAGGGCAAGGTTCACTACCATGCAGTAGGAGTTCTTGAAGTGCGCACCGAACATGGTGCGCACGCAGAGACCCACCACGGACGGTTTCGTTCTTGGAAGAAGAGGAGTGAAGTATGCCTGCAGGAAGAGTGAAATGGTTTAACGCGGAAAAAGGCTTTGGATTTATCGAGACGCCGGGGAGCCCGGACGTGTTCGCGCACTTCAGCGCGATCACAGGCAGTGGATTCAAGAAGCTGAACGAGGGGGACGAGGTCGAGTTCGACGTGGAAGAAGGCCAGCGCGGCAAGGGCCCACAGGCCAAGAACATTGTCGTCACGAAGGCCGCTCCAGCCCCTGCATACGGTGACCGCCCCCAGCGCCGCGACGACCGCTGGTAAGCAACCCCAACGATGAAAAAGAGAGCCGTTTCAGGCTCTCTTTTCCTTTGCACTCTTCCTACGCCCGGAGAGTCGCCAGCACCCCTTGACATCCACCACCGCCACTCGCCCGAAAGAGCGCCAGACTGTTTGTCCCTGAAAACAGCAGTTCCGCGTCCCCTTCGGTGGGACCAGGCGCGTGCAGCACATGCCGAGCATGAGCGCATTTGTCCGAATTGCGCCGTGCGTGGGAGAGCACCCCTCGGGGTTCCACGCTCCCCCTGGGTCACCTCCAGGGTGTCCTGCGCTCGCCCTCACTCCACCGTCAATCCGCACGCACAATGAGCCACTGCTGGTTGTCTCCATCGTTGCTGTCCCACTGGATGATCCTGGCCGTGTTGGTGGCGGGGTCGGTGTTGTTCAGCGACCCCGCGTTCACGTCCAGCGCCTTCTGACTGCCACGGTTGATCAGCTTGTAGTAGCCCTGGCCGCTGGGCTGAATCTGCCACTGCTGGTTGAGGCCACCGTTGCTGGCGTACTGGATTACGCCCGCCCCTCCAGCGGTACTGCCCCCGGCCACGTCCAGCGCCTTGCCGCTGTTCTTGTTGGTGAGCCGGAAGGACCCGTTGCCCAGATCCGAGATGATCCAGCGCTGGTTGTGGCTGCCGCTGTCATTGTACTGGGAGACCGCCGCGCCGTCCGCCGCTGATTCGCCGTATACCTCCAGCGCCTTCCAGCTGTTCTTGTTGAGAATCTTGTAGCTCTTGCCGCTGGAAAGGGCCGTACTGGGGGCGGCCGCGGAGGCACTGTCGATCACCACCGTGGTGATCGAGGACGGGGCGAGCGTGAGGGCGAGGGACCGGTTACTCACCGTCACCGAGGCCAGCTGGGCGAGGTTTTCCGTGCCCGAGGTTCGGTAGAGCCGGGCCGTGCCGCCGGTAGACGTGAAGCCGCTCAGGTCAAGGGTCACCGGGGTCGCGCTGCCCGCGTCGTTGATCGCCACGACCACGAGTTGGTTGGTGGTGTTCAGGGCCGCGACGGTGTTTGTCCGGCTGATCGGCAGAATCTGGGCGCCGGGCCGAATGAATTTGCTGAACTGGCCCATGCCGAAATAGGCCTTTGTGCGGCCAAAGGTCTCGCCAGAGACGAGGTTGGCCTTGATGAGCCCCCAGGTGTGGTTGGCCCCGGCGCTGCCGTCGGCATGTTCCACCGCCTGCCAGTACACCCAGGCCTCCGCCTGAAGGTCGGTCAGGTCCTTCTGGATGGTCCCGGCCAGCCGCAGGGCCGTGGACAGCTGGTTTTCGGGTGTGTTCCCTACGTCGCAGCATCCGTACTCGGACATCCACAGGCCCTTACCGTACCTCTGCGCCGTGTTGCGCAAAACGCTGCGGAGGCTGCCCTTGTAAGCGTGCGAGTTGATCTGGCGGATCAGCGATCTGGTGGTGTCCGGATAGCTCAGGAACTCGGTGTTCGTCAGGTCGATGTCGGTGGTGTCCATCGCGCTGAGCGGTGTGGTGACGCCCTGACGTCCCAGCGCGGCAGCCACAGCTCCAATGATCTTCGGCTGTTCGGCGCGGGTCACGTTCATCCCTTCCTGTTTGCCGGTGGAAAACCAGTACCCGGAATCCGGCTCGTTCAGGGGAGCGACGGTGGTGAACTTGACCCCCTCCACGTCCCGGAAACGCTTGAGAACCGTGGCGACATAGTCCCCATAAGCGTTGTACTGGTCGGTCCGCAGGTTGTTGTAGCCCGGAGAGGTGGCCCCGGCGGTGCAGCGGTTGGTCAGCATGTAAGAGGGTGCCGAGTTGACGAAGGCTTCCAGCAGATTCGCGCCCCGGGCCTGCGCCGCCTTCAGCACCCAGCGCTGGTTGGCGTCCCGTGCCCAATCATAGACGCCGGGCGCGGTCGACAGGCTCTGGACGTTGCCGCCGGGCCGCATCTGGCCCCGGCAGACGTTATCGGGGGCGTCTGCGCCGAGGTTGTAACGGGCGACGGTGAAGTTCAGGCCAGCCGGGGAATACAGCGCGTCCATGATCCCGTCGCGCGACGTGCTGGACCAGCCCCCCACCACATTCGCCCACCACGCCAGCGAGGTGCCCCAGCCCCGGAAGGTCTGGTGCCGAATTCGCGTGTCGATGATCGCCGTGCTGGACAGGGTGGCCTGTGCGCTCAGCCCGCTGCCGGAGGCCCGGGGCGTGGAAGGCGCAGGTGCTGAGGTGCAGCCGAACAGCAGAAGGGTCAGGCCGGTCAGGGCAGTGAAACGCTTGTTCATGGGGAACTCCAGGAAACGCTCAGGGGCTGAGCGCGAGGGCCGGGGCCTGGTCCTGAACGTGAAGTTCGTCCAGGCGGACCGGGCGTTCGTAGCGGATCAGTTCGGTTCTGTAGGGCGGCAGGGTGATCACCGGGGGAAGCGCCGCTCCGTCCCCCCAGCGGGTCGGGTTCCGCCTCCCGGCAGGCCGGGCTGGAGTGCCGGGCAGGACGCACCTTAGAGTGTCTGTCAACGTGCGGACTTCTTTTTGACCGAGCCCGGCGAGCGAAATGCGCATGGGGGAGAATGGGGCGCCGTGAGGGGTGCCCTTCCACACGCGGCGCCCCATTCTCCCCCATGTTCGAAGCAGGTGGAGCACCTGGGTCTCGCCGAGATCGGAGAGGGTGACGTTCGGCTGTTCAGGGAGGCGGGAGGCGCGAACCCCCCGCCCAGCGCTTCCTCCAGCACCAGGCTCACGGTTTCCCGGGGAAAGTCCCCCGCGAGGCAGTCGGCCCGCACCGCGCCGAAAGTGTTGCGGGTGATCGCCCGGAAGCCCGCGGTACAGTCCGTCTCGAAGTTCGCCAGCGTCTCGGCGCCCACCGTATGAACCACTTCCGCCCACTCGCGCAGCTTGTGGGCCGTGCCGCTGCTGTTGAGGCGTACCCGGTGGGCCTCGCCCTGCCCCAGCACCACCCCTTCCTCGACCTACAGGAAGCTTCGGATTACCCTGCGCGCGCTGTATGACCCGTATGAAGATGCCGCACGCCCGAGCGGGCATAATTTTTCAGGACGTGGGGGAGAGGGGCGCCGCGCGGAGAAGGACACCCCTCACGGCGCCCCATTCTCCCCCATGCGCATTTCGCTCGCCGGGCTCGGTCAAAAAGAAGTCCGCACGTTGACAACTGCGCTGGGCGTGTGCGGACATCCTGCTGGACTGGTGTGGGTACCTGCATCTTTCGAGAGGGCTGCCCATCCGGTATGAGGTGAAGCCGTTTCAGGGCAAGCAGCAATTTTTTGGGCAGGACGTGGCGTTCCGGGTGCGTCCTGGCGTGCGGGCGGCCTTGACCCGGGCGACGCCATCCGTGGTCAGACTCCGGAGGCCTGGCCGTTCGCCTTCGGCGTATTTCCTTGCCTGGACCCGGAAGGTGGGCCACGCTCCGGAAGGGGAGCCCCCTACTCAGCCCATCACCACAGGGGATGCACCTGGGCACGGATCAGGCGGTCATAGACGTCCTGGACCGCCTGCATCTGCGCCTCATCCAGCGGCGGCAGATCTGCAGCGGCGGCGTTGCTCTCGGCCTGCTGCGGGGTTCGGGCCCCGGGTATGGCGCAGCTGACTTCCGGGAACATCAGAATCCAGCGCAGGGCGAACCCCGCCAGGGTCATGCCAGGGGGCACCAGTTCCTGAAGTTGCTGGGCGGCTTCCAGGCCAGTTTCGTACTCGACCCCGGAAAACGTTTCACCCCGGTCAAACGCCTCGCCGTGGCGGTTGAAGGCGCGGTGATCGTCTGGGGCGAAGGAAGTCTCACGTCGCAGCTTGCCGGTCAGCAGGCCGCTTGCCAGGGGCACCCGGGCGATAATGCCCACGTCCGCCTCCCGCGCCGCCGCGAAAAAGTCCTCGGCCGGCTTGAGCCGGAAGGCGTTGAAGATCATCTGCACGGTGGCGACGCCAGGATGACGAATGGCTGTGAGGGCTTCGGACACCGTTTCCACGCTGACCCCGTAGGCCCGCAGTAATCCCTCACGCACGAAGTCATCCAGTACCCCGAACACCTCGTCTTGGCCATAGACCTCGGAGGGCGGGCAGTGCAGTTGCAGCAGGTCCAGCGTCTCGGCGCCTAGGTTGTCCAGGCTGCGCTCCACGAAGGCGCGCAGGTTCTCCCGGTTGTAGCCGCCCGCCACGTGGGGATCGAGGCGCCGTCCCGCCTTGGTGGCGATCAGAAAGGGTTCCTGGCGTTCCTGGCGCAGGCGCCGCAGCAGCCGCTCGCTGTGGCCGTCACCGTACACGTCAGCCGTATCGAAGAAGTTGACGCCCAGGTCCAGCGCGCGGTGCAGCGCGCCCAGGCTCTGCGCATCGTTCACTTCGCCCCAGGTTCCGCCGATGGCCCAGGCCCCAAAGCCGATGCTGGAAATGTCGTATCCCGTCTTGCCCAGCGTTCTGTACTCCATATGTCCTCCTGGGCGTCCCTTTCGGAGGCCCGTATCCCTGAACTCTGGCCCCCTGAACTGGAGTTCAGAACAAGAGGGTTTCTAGCGGCGCTTCCAGAAAAGAGAAGCTGAATTTCCCCAAATTCGGTGCGGGTTTTCGCACGTTGGTGGGGGAGAGGGGGCTCAGGCTTTTATCTCAACCCAGTCCAGGGCAAATGAGGCCTAAGGCGGCGAGGGGATCAAGGGCAGTGGAAAAGTGTTCCTCGAATCTGTTGTGGTGTTAGCGGTCACATATTAGGTCTGAGTGGAGAAGGTGTCAAGTGACTTGCGCATTTCAAGTGCGCCTCAGGCAGTCAATGAGCACGGCTTCTTCCCGTTACCGGTCATCTTCTGGGAGACAACGGGGAATGACGGAACACGGCGGATACCGATGTTCCTCAGCGGCCCGGGGCCACTTCAATGGCCCGCCAAGGTACCGGGAGACTCTCAGGAGGAATGGCTGACAGAAATGAAATGCAGCGCAGTTGGAAGGTAGACTTGGGCATGGCCCGCCCTGTCTGGCGTAGTGAGATTTCTGGGAAAGATGACGCCCGGCTGCGTGAGCAGGATCAGATCATGCGAGGCAGCATGACCTGATGCTGGGGCCATGGGAGTGCTGGGGACTTTCAAACGCACTCCACAGCAAAGCGTCCACTTACGCCGCGTCAACTGCGTGGCGCCCCGGCTGCCGGAGCAGGACGCCGCGACGCCCTCAGGGTTGATAAGGAAGTCCGATGAGACGTACGCGCAGCACGACCAGGGTCCTTCTTGCGGTGATGGTATTTCTGAACAGTGACGGTTCAGCTGCCGATTCACGCCAGAGTAAAACCAATCTCAAAGGAGCGGGGCTTCCTGTTCGCGAGAAGCCGCCGGTTCAGGCCTCCTGGTCATACAATATTGGCAGCTCAGAGGCGCTCAACGGGGGGGCCACCCCCACGGGTCAGGTCATCAGCCTCGACCTTTATGCGGTCACCCAGGCGACCATCACCCGCTTGAGGGGCAGGGGCAAGTACGTGGTGTGTTACTACAGTGCGGGTACGTCAGAGCGCTACCGCACTGACCCGGACAGCTTGAAACTGCTGGATCCAGCGCTCAATAGACCTCTTGCGAAAGTCGTAGGCTAAGCTGGGAGGGTGGAGCGAGACCGTCTGACACGCACGCTGAAGATGAATCGCAAGCAGTTCCGTCGACGCACCGGGGTCTACCCGGAAACGTTTGCTGAGATGGAAGAGGTGCTGACCCTACGCGAAGGACAGAAAAAGAAATCAGGCCGCCCCGCCGCGCTCAGCGTGGCGGAACAACTGCTGATGACCCTGGAATTCTGGCGCGAGTACCGGACCTTCGCCCACCTGGGTGACGACTGGGGTGTGCACGAAGCCACCGTGCATCGCACGGTGGAACGCGTGGAAGCGGCTCTGATTGCCAGTGCACGGTTCCAGCTGCCCAAGAAACGCGTGTTTCAGGAAGCACAACTCGTGTACAGCATCGTCGCGGTCGATGCTTCCGAAGTGCCCTGTGAACGGCCCAAAAAAAGCAGCGCGCGTGGTACAGCGGCAAGAAAAAGCGGCACACCCTGAAATTTCAGGTGCTGATGTGCACAGTGACGCAGCGCATCCTGGGCACCGCCACGAGCGCTGGGGCGGTTCATGACCTAAAGCTGTTTCGTCAGTCAGGCGTTCGTTTTCCTCACCAAACGGCGCTTATTGGAGATGCAGGGTATCAGGGCCTGTGGAGAAGCCACAGGCACGCCCTTACCCCCCATAAGGCGACGCAGGCGTCGCCTCTGTCCGCGGAGCAGCGCCAGGACAACCGTGTCCTCGCGCATACCAGGCAGGCAATCGAGCATATGATCCGTCGCATGAAGATCTTCCGTGTGCTGAAGGGCGTGTACCGACATCGGCGGCGTCGGTTTGCACTCCGGGTTCAGCTCATCGCAGCGCTGTGCAACCTCACCCAAGCCTGCCGATCGTGACTTTCGCAAGAGGTCTAATCTGGGTGAGGTCCAACGTGGCGACAGCGACATCTGGGCGGGTGAGAAGTGGCTCGACGTTCGTGGATTCAGCCGTACGGCAACTGGGAAAATCGCCACAATCCGTAGCGTTATGGGTGCCCGGCTCGCCCTCGCCCGGAGCAAAGGATGTGCCGCTGTGGAGCCGGACAATGTGGATGCCTGGAGCAATGACGTGAGCCAGAACGCACCGGCCGGAACCCCCCGAAACGCTGTTTCAGCGTCCGACCAACTGGCTTACAACCGTTGGACGGCAGACGCCGCACATGCGCAAGGTCTCTCCGTACTCCTCAAGAACGATCTGGATCAGGTGGCGGATCTGCAGGACGTCTACGACGGTGCCCTCAACGAGGAGTGCTTTGACTTTACCGGTGACTGTTTTCTTTTGAAGCGCTTGCGCGATGCAGGCAAGGCCATCTACGTGGTCGAGTATCACAATGCTGGCTTTGCCACCGCGGCCCGCAAGGCGCAGGCATCCCAGCTGCATTTGAACGTGATCCTCACTGACCCGGACGCGACGCAACTCGATCCATACGCCCGCTTCGGCACTTGGTGATCCACTGTTCCTCGCGGGGCTCCTCACACCACAGCGCCCTGCTTGAGCAGCCAAACCCCAGGGGTGCGCGAGGTCGGGCTGACCGGCGAATCCCAAGGTGCAGGGCAAAACGTATGGGCTAGATTGCAACGTCTAGGCTGGCAGGGCCGTCTTTACCATGGGCGTGCAGCCGTAGGTCACGGCCAGGCGAGCCGTGCAGGCATGGAGATACAGGCGCACCCTCGAGATATTCCGCGTCGCGATCTTCCCGGCCCGCCTCGGCATCGGCGAGCCTCCCGTGCCATTCCTCGTAGAGGGCGTTGAGGAGAATAAACGGCGGTTTCCAGAGCGTTTCTGGGGGAACGGGTAACGCGGCGGGATTAATTGACCTTGGCACTCCAGATGACCCCATCGCCTTGCTTTAGCGGGGGAGGCTTGATGCAGTGTGCTGAAAGGACGCGACCTCGGCGGCGCAAAGTATCGGCTGGGTGTGGAGTTCGCCGTGTCCTGTCCCCAAACAGAAGACAAAGCGAAAGAACCGGCCGGGCCACCCGCTTTTGCCGCTGGCACCGAGGAGATGGAGAGGTCCGTCTCCTGAGCATCCTCCAACTTGTGGGTGTCGGGGCCCGCTCAGTACCAGAAGTGGCGACAGCGGTGATCCCGAATTTCCTGATCCCGCCACGTCCTCAAGACCTGGAAGTGGGACCGGCAAGGCCAGGCGAAGGTGAGCGTGGGGGAGAGGGGACGGCACTGGGGGGAGCGTGGATGTTGACGCGTTTTTCGCGAGAGTGAGAAATGTGAAGGTAATATTTCTACTCAATCCAAAGGAAATTTATCAATGAAAGAATTTCAAGATGTTGAACTCGGATGGGCAGAATTAGCGTGTAGAGACCTGAAGGTACCATCTATTTACATGGTCGCAGCTTTTGACTGATGTGGGGTAAGGCGACTTTACATAGACGAGGGGATGCAAAATCAGGCGATTGCGTCGGGGGTCTTGAAGCGCACGTCCACCAGTGTGCCGGCGCCCACAGTGCTCTCGACGGTGATCTCTCCTCCAAAGTGGCCGTGCACAATGTCGTGAATGATGGACAACCCCAGGCCGGTGCCTTTCCCAGCATCCTTGGTGGTGAAGAGGGGATCGAAGATCCGCTCCAGCACTTCGGGGGTCATCCCGGTGCCGTTGTCCTCCACCTGCATGTTCAGGCGGTCTCCTGAGCACCTGAAGCGCACGTCCACGCGCCGTCCTCGGGGCAGGCCCTCGCAGGCGTGAATGGCGTTGACGACGAGGTTCGTCAGGACTTGCGTGAACCGGCCCGGTTCTCCGCGCAAGCTCAGGGCCAGTGGGTAGAACTCCAGGTGCAGTTCCACATCCGCAAGGCGCGCTTGATGCGCCACCATGGCGAGCGTCTCCGAGGCCAGCTTGAATGGATCGAAGATGCTCACGCCACCCGCCACGTTGCGCGTGTGGGTGCGCATCTGCCGAATGAACTCCCCGATGCGCCCGGTGGTCTTCTCGGCGTCTTCGAGCACCTGGAGCATTTCCGCGCTGATCTCCTCGTGATCGTCCGCCGTCACTTCGGGGGTCCTGAGCGACGTCTTGTACTCCATGACCAGCAGGCGGAGGGAGTGCAGGTAATTCATGGTGGCCGCCAGCGGCGTGTTGATCTCGTGCGCCAGACCCGCCGTGAGCCGCCCAAGGCTCGCGAGGCGTTCGCTGGCCAGGACCTGCTGGTGACTCGCCAGGACTTCCTGATGGCTGGCTTCCAGCTCCTGGCGTGTACGCACGGCGTCCGTGATATCGCGGGAGTTGAGCACCAGGCCCCCCACGTCCGGGTCGCTGAGCAGGTTCGTGATTCGCCCTTCCATCCAGCGCTCTTCTCCGGAGGCGTGCAGGAACCGGAATTCACGCCGGAGGGTGCTGCCCTGCCCTTCGCGCAGCAGCCGCGCTATCAGGCGTTTGCTATCGCCCCACTGATCGGACGGCGCGAATTCCAGCAAGCTCCTGCCCTGCATGGCCTCTGGAGCGTGCCCGAAGACCGCCTGAGCGGCAGGGCTGATGTACTGAATGGAGAAATCCTCCGACATAACCGTGATAAGGTCCGACGCACTTTGCACCAGGGCGCGGAAGCGCGCTTCGCGGTGGGCGATGTGCTCCGTTCGGCGCTGCACTTCCGCTTCGAGTTCGTGCGTGTGGCGTTCAAGTTCCGCTGCGTGACGTTCGAGCTCAGCGGCGTGGCGCTCACGCACCTGCCGCTCACGCTGGTAGAGCAGCGCGTGCGTGACGGTGCGCAACTGCGTCTCATCGTCGAAGTAGACCTTGGCGGTCTCCTCGTTCCAGTCGGTGTTTTCATCGGGGCGTTCGTAGAGCAGGTACCCGAAATGCACCTCCGCGGTGTTGAGGGGCGCGACCAGCAGCACCGGGCGGTCGAGTTCGCCCTGCATCGGGGCCGGAAGCAGTTGCCGCGTTTCAAAGGGCCCGCTGTCGATCGGCAGCGGGCCCGGTCCGCTCAGCACCACCTGCCCGACCGGGCTGGGTTGATCGGTAGGTTCCGGGTACACCACCAGGATGTAGCGCGCGAGCCTGAGGTGATCAAAGTAATCGCGAACCGCGTGAGACAGCGCGTCCTGACTGCGCGCTGCGAACATCGCTGCCACCCGGGCGCTGCGCACGCCCTCCTCGTGGAGTTGCGTGGCGCGGAAGGTCTGCGCGGCGTCGAGCAGCAGCCAGGTCGCGTCCAACTGCAGCTGCGCAAGCTTCCGCGCCTCCTCCGCCGTTTGCGCCTGAAAAGGGGCGGACAGGGTCTGCAGAAAATCGCGCCACAAGCTCACTTCCGCGTCGCTGTGCGTAACTTCGGCCATGGCTGTGCGCCACAGCGACAGGAAGTCCGGAGGCTGGTCTGTCATGATGGCCGCCGAGAAGGCCTGTCGCAGTTGCCGTTCCCTGGGAAGGCGAACGGGGCGCGGTGGGTGAACGGCCACATTTGGCAAAACCTGTGGAGGAGGGCTCCGGAGGTGTACGCCACATGACTCACGCACCACCAACTCGGAAGACAATCCGGTGAGCGGGTCGCTGCGCTCACCCAGAAGCGACAGCAGCATCTGCGCTGAGGCTTGGCCTTCCTTGAAGATCGGCTGCCGCACCGTGGTCAGGGGAGGCAGCGCCGTGCGTGCCGTACCGATATCGTCGAAGCCCACCACGGCGATGTCCTCGGGAATACGGCGTCCCGATTCACGCACGGCGCGCATGACCCCTTCAGCCATGTCGTCGTTCGCGCACACCAACACCTGCACGCCGGGCATGCATCCCGAGGTCAGGAACTCCTCGGTGGCCCGGTGGGCCGCTTCACGCGAGTAGTTGCCCGAAAGAATCTGGTGCTCGCCCACCTTCAGGCCGTGCGTCTTCAGGGCTTTGCGAAAGGTCCCCTCGCGCTCATCGGAATCGAAGTTTCCCAGAATGCCCCGAACAAAGGCAAGCTGCGTGTACCCGCAGGTGTCCAGGAGATGCTTCATCATCTCGCGCATCCCAGTGTGGTTGTCGACCTCGACGCCCGGAATCCCGCGCACGCGGCGGCCCACGCTTACCAGCGGAAGCGGCGAGAGAAACTGCGCGAAGTCCTCCAACTGCTGCGTGTTCTCGCTCAGACTCAGCGTCAGCGAGAACAGGAGCGCGCCGCTGTGCGCTTCCGGACGAATCAAGTTGTACAGCGCGCTGCTCTGCTCGTACCCGTGTGCGCCCGGCGTGAGGTGCCCGCCGACATACACTGTGACGCCGTACCCATGCGCGTTCAGCACCGACTGCGCGCCCGCGAGCAGCGTGGTGCTGTAATGGTGAAACATGTGGTCGGTCAGCACCGCCACCGTCTTGCGGGGACCCACAGAGCGTTCGGAACGCTTCGCCGCAAAGGGGAGGTCAAAGTCACTTACCTGCACCCGGAATTCCCTTCCTTCGGGTGCAGGGTTCCTGCTCGGGAAGGCGTTCGGATTCCGGCCCAGTTCACCCTTCAAAGGTAGGGCTTTCCCTGTCACACTGCGCATACAGGAACGCGGCGTTCGGGGTCCTGAGCGCAATTCCACGGCTGCGGGAGTGGAGAAGGGCCACTGCCCCCTGTAATCCACATCGCCCCAGACGCACGGACCCTGCGGAAAACAGGACCCTGGCACCGTCACCCCGAGTGCCAAGACACGCTGCTGTGGCCGCGTGTTGAAACTTAGTGGACTGGGGTATGGACAAACCAACGTCACGATGTCCCGCTTCCATAAAGGGGCAACGGAGCGCCATTCTGGCTCGGCCCGCTTCCCGGCCAGCACGATGACCCCTCACCGGTGAGCGCCAGGCGACTCGGCCTCTTACGCAGCCTTTAGGAGAACGGTCACCTTGAGGAATTTCAACAAACTCCCTGAAAAGGAAGCGCGAGTACCGTGGAGTATTTCCTTCTCCCTGCGTTCTCCCACCGCATGCCCCCGTCCTCGCCTCCACCTGGGCCAACCCCGACAACCGCCGGCGCGAAGCCCTGCGCGACTCCAGCGTCGCCGTACGGGACTTCCTCGACTTCACCGCTCCTCCCGAGTATCCCCGCTACAGCCTCCAGAAGCCCACCGCCGAAGACCTCAAAGCGTACGTCGAGCACACCGAGGCCCGCGCTCGCCAAAGTGCACCACCTGGACAGCAGGCGCTGGGCAGCGTCAGGACCTACCTCTACGGCGTTCGCGCCCTGTCGCCCTGGACTGGAACGCTCCCGCACAACACGCTGATCCCGCCCACTTGCGCGCGGCACAGCCATCCTGACCCCGGGAGCCATCCCCGGTCTACGGGCGCAGGAAATCGTTTGGCCCGGGGTGGAGAAGTGCTTGGTCCTCCTCGCGAGGCGCCTCTGCCTGGGGACTTGAGCGGTTGGCGCGGTGGCCCACCTGGAGTGTCGGGCAGGGAGCAGCCAGCGGCTTCGGACCGTTCCTTCCTGGGAAAGGACCTCAGGGCCGAGTGGGCCTGGTGCGAAGGGCGGTGATAAGACAGGCATGACTCTTCCTTCCCTGCCGGTCCGCTTGCTGTCCTTGGTGCAGGGAGGCAAGGGCCCTCTCCCGTTCCCATGCCACTTCCCTGCGGCAGATACAGGCAGCGGCGTTCTGGATTTCCTTTGAGACCCGTTTTGCAGTTGGTTGGACGCGAACAGGGTGCCAGCAGAACTTTTGTTCTGCCTGTTTGGGGGGAGATTAAGGAAAGGGTGGCCATCATGGCCCGAAACGTTTCCTCGAGAAGAGCGGCCGAGATTTCCTCATTTGCAGCATGAAAGGAGAACGGGCGTGCAATACCAACGGATTCTCGTTGCTACGGGTGGTGCTCCTCATTCCGAGAAGGCTGTTGAGCGGGCCATTGCGCTCGCGGTGCACTTTGGCGCTACGCTCGACATCGTTGCTGTTATTCCCATAGGAGCAAACGTTTTCGTGAACATCGCTGCTGGCATGCCTGGTGCTGGGAAGTTCGAAGAGCAGCAGGCACAGGACGAACACCAACTGCGCGGCAATCACCTACAGCAGGTCGCAGCAGTCGCTCGAGAGCGGGGACTCCTCGTTCATGAACACCTGCTGCAAGGCATCAAACCTGCGGACGCGATCCTGGGCGTTGCTCGCGATGTGGGCGCGGACCTGATCGTCATGGGACGACGCCATACGACGGCATTCAGCGCCGCTATGGCGGGGAGCACTGGCGACGCCGTGAGTCACGCCGCCACGACCGATGTGCTGATTGCCCGCTAAGCGCTGTACCAGAAAGCATTCTGCCTCTTTGCCCTCTGCCCTGCGGGCGGCAGATGTTCTGACAGATTCCAGGTTGTGGAGCGTCAAGTTTGGTCTGTCCACCTGCATGTCCCGAAATTCGTTGTACCCCCAACACGCTGCAAGATCCCCGGCGTATGGCGTCTGGGAGGAGCGTGGAACGCCCCTTGTACCGGGGGAGTGCTGTGCCGGAGCCGGATGGCGCTGTTTGGGCGCGTGAAGGAGTGCCTATGGACGGTCTGTTCAAGGCGTTTGGGCTCACGGGTCCTTACGGGGAGGAACGACCGGAAGAAGCGGAGGCCTTGGCGACGTTCAAGACGACTCGGCGGTTTGGTGATGACGGTGCCCTCCCCTCCACGCTCCCGAGTCATCCGCACACCCCCGTTCCGGCCTGTTGGGGCGGGCACAGGAGCAGCACACGGGCAAAAAACGCGACAGGAGGTTGAATTCAAGCGACGCAGAACTCAAACAATTTCTTTAAGGAATCGTGACTACTCACCAGCCCCTGCGGATCCGTGTGGAATGCGGTAACGTGAAGCCATCTCCGACGTGACCTGCCCGAATTGCGAACGGCTCCAAGCGCGCATCCGCGAATTGGAAGCTCAGGTCGCGCAGACCAGCGAGACGTCCCATCAACCCCCCAGCCAGGACCAGGTCTGGCGGAAGAAACCCAAGAGCGAACGCCAGAAAGGCGTTCGCTCTTCTGGTGGTCAGGTCGGACACCCAGGCACCACCTTGAAGATGAACCCTTCTCCCAATGAGGTCGTCGTGCTCCCCGTGACAGGAAGCTGTACGTGCGGACAGCATTGGAATGAAGTCGAAGTGCACGACCTCCTGGCTCGGCAGGTCCAGGACCTGCCGGAAGTCCAGTTGCACGTGACCGAGTACCAGGCCGAAGTAAAAGTGTGCCCCCGCTGTCACCAACGACAACAGGCCACGTTCCCACAGGACGTGCGCGGTCAAGTGCAGTACGGCCCTCGGTTCCAGGCTGTGGCGGTATACCTCAATGTGGCTCAGTTCCTCCCTTTCAAGCGAGTGAGCGACGTGCTCGAAACGCTGTACGGTCAGCGCCCCAGTGAAGGAACACTCGCGCTGCACCTCAACCTCGCCACAGAGCGACTGGCTGGGTTTGAGGTCAGCCTGAAAGAAGCTTTGCTTGAAGAACCTGTCCTGCATGTGGACGAGACGGGCAGCAAGGTGAAGGGCAAGCTCGCCTGGGTGCACGTCATCAGCAGCAAGCAACTCACCCTCTACGGGCACGAGCCGCACCGCGGGTCGACCGCCATCCAAGCGTTGGGGGTCCTACCCCGGTACCGCGGCGTGTTGATGCATGATGCCTGGCTCTCGTACTTCCAACTTTGTGCCCAGCATGCACTGTGTAACGCGCATCTGCTCCGGGAGTTGCGTTTCCTCTACGAACAGCTGCAACAAGGTTGGGCGGGGGAACTGCGGACCGCACTCCAAGGGATCTACCATCAGCACAAGGCCGGCACCCTCACTCAGGCGGAACACGCCGCGTTCCTGGTTCGCTTTGATGCCCTCGTGGAAGCGGGGTTGGAAACCAACCCCGCCGCGGAGCCGGTTCCGAAGCAGCGGGGACGGGTGAAGCAGTCCCCAGGGCGCAACCTCGCGCTTCGCTGTCAGAAACACCGAGACAAGGTGTTGCGCTTCCTCTTCGAGGACGGTGTCCCGTTTGACAACAATCAAGCCGAGCGAGACCTTCGAATGGTGTGCGTGAAGCGCAAGATCTCTGGTGGCTTTCGTTCTGCCGCGGGAGGGAAGAACTTCTGCCGCATTCGGAGTTATCTCTCGACGCTTCAGAAGCAAGGCCTCTGTGCCTATAACGGGTTGGTCAGCATCTTTCGGAACGACGTCCTTCTTCCTCAATTCTCGTTCTCGCGCTGAGTTTTTACGACCCTTTTTCCTCAATTCTCACGCGTATGATGAATGACTACGGGTTAACCATATGAAAGCTTTTGTCCACATTACTGATCATGAACCAGGTTTGATCCCATGGGCATTCTTTCAAGACATGTTGGAAGGCATTAAGGCCGGACTTGATGCTCTGGACTGACCCCTTAGGACCGGACCAAGAGGCCAAGCACTTCGTCCCCGTCAGCCCGTAGGCTGACAGCACCGAAGGAGCCAAGATGCCCGGACGCACCTACACCCGTGAATTCAAGCTTGACATCGTGAACCAGATCAATGGGGCTCACAAGACGACCGCCCAGCTCTGCCGAGAACATGCCCTGTCGCCCAGCTTGATTCACCGTTGGCGGAAAGAGGTCGAGGCGCGAGGTGAAGCAGCGTTCACCGACCAGGCCAAACCCGACCAGTCGTTGGAACAACGAATCGCCGAGTTGGAACGATTTTGCGGACAGTTGTCGCTGGAGAACACGATTCTAAAAAAGTCGTTGGCGACGTACCGCTCGAAAAACGGCATCAAATGATCGAGGATGCGCGACTCGCGTATCCCCAGGTGTCGGTACGTCGTCTGTGCGAGCTGCACGGCGTCAATCGCTCGTGGTTCTACGAACAGCAGGGCCGGGAGGAGATGGACACCGATCAGGCGTTGTCCCAGGACATTGAGGCCGTGGTGATGGAGTTCAACGGGTACGGATATCGGCGTGTCACCCGCGAGTTGGCCCGACGGGGCCGCCCGGTCAATCACAAGCGCGTGTTGCGTGTCATGCGGGAACGACGGTTGTTGTGCCGTCCCAAGCGCCGCCACCGGGCGACGACGGATTCCAACCACAGCGAGAAGCGCTTTCCCAACCTGCTGCGTGACGCCGTTCCGGTACGGCCCAATCAGGTCTGGCAGGCAGACCTGACCTACGTGCGAGTCCGGCAAGGCTTTGTGTACCTGGCCTGCGTGCTGGACGGTTTTACCCGTGAGGTCGTGGGCTGGTCCATGTCAAAGTTCATGGACGCGGATTTGCCGTTGGCAGCGCTCAACAACGCGCTTTCGGCGCGTTGTCCTGCTCCCGGTCTGCTGCACCACTCGGACCAGGGCATGCAATACGCGAGCCGAGTGTACGTGGACCGCTTGCGGTCCGCAGGAATCACGCCAAGCATGTCCAGGACAGGCAATCCCTATGACAACGCCAAAATGGAGAGTTTCTACAAGACCCTGAAGACCGAGGAGGTCGATCTGCAAGAGTACGTCGATCTGGACGATGCCCGGCGACACATCAATTTCTTTATTGCGGACCTGTACAATCGCCGCCGACTGCACTCCAGCCTGGGATACGTCCCACCTGCCGAGTTCGCTGCCCGCTACACTGCTACCCAGATGTGACTTGCCCTGCGGTCCGCTCCATTGGGTTCACTCCACTCTGCCCCACATTGATCGCACAGAAGTATTCAGCGAGTGGCTCTACGAGCTGTATCTGGATGAGCTTCCAATAGAAGAATTTAACAGAATACTGTTCTCAATTAATGCTCATCTCCAAAAAGAAGCTCAGATCACGGAGTCCTTCGCAATTTTCTGGAACACGGAAATCCTACCCCTGGTTGAGGGCGATCCCAGGTATCGAGGCGTGTGTGCTCCTGTTCAAATGGTGACTACTCATCACAAGGAGGATCCCCGCGGTGAGTAGTCACAAGGAATCATCTATTTCACGCGATATAATATAATCAAAAGGGAAGGCTTCATTCCCTAGCAGCTCCAAGATATTTTCCTCTCCAATGGAGTCCTGGTCGAATAATATTCGGTAACACAAGCCCAAACGATCAAATGCGTAATATACATGCACGTTGTCATCGATGAAACGCATTCCAAACAACACAAATTCTCGGTTGAGACGTTGAACTTCTTGCGCACCCAGTTCCTGAAGCAGGTCCTCACGGCCGCCCCATATTTCTTCTACGGCCGCGAAAAATCCTTGCCACCGTTGTGGCGGGCATATCGTTGGACCGACATCGCTGTGCCGCACGCCGCACGTTTCCAGAAAGCGCCGCAATGGTGCCGGACAGGTCATGCCCAGGCGACCCTCCGCATCTTCCAGACCCTGCGCTCGCCCAGTGGTGGTGTGAAACGATTCAGGAATATTGATGCCGGAATCATAAGCTGCACGAAAGAAGAGGTCATAGCGTGCCACGGCCTCCTCTGCCGACTCTCCGGGCACCGCGTGCAAAAAGCCGCGAAGGGTATTTAGGACAGCTGGCGTTAACTCGGTCATTTTCAATTCCTTTACCGTGGTTGACACAACCTCCCAGCAGGCGTTCACGTGCGGTAGCAGGCGAGCTGGCAGTTGGATGATGTGTTGGCAAGTGGATTAGATCCACTTACCGGAAAAGTCCTTCTTCACTGGCTGAATCAGCGCTTGCCCCTGGGTCTGCGGGTTGCAGGGTATCAGGAACGCTGGCCGGTTCACGAACGAAACCTAACCGGTCATTAATGGCGAGCATGGGCACATTGTTACTCTCATTATCTGTCCAGATGTGCCGGGCGACAGTTCCTGCGCCGCGCGAATGGCCCGCAGCTTCAGCAGGGGCGCGGTACCCCGTCCCAGAAAAGCGCGAGTCACACCCGTTAAACCTGTAAAAAGTCAGGGCTGGTCCCGTGGCGGAAAAGCGTGGTTTGACCCACCCAGGCGCCTCCGGCGTCCTCCGCCACCAGGTACGCTTCGGGGATAAGGCCGTGATCTCCCACAACCGCTTCCTCGAAAACTTCACGGCCCAGTGGCGTGGCCGGTTCTGGACGAGGAACACCATTACGGACACCGCTCATCAGGGTGTGAAGGTGCGCGCGTGCAACTCCGGCGTACCCTCCTGACGCAGCTCTGCCAAGCTGGGAATTCGGACACCAGCCCCACTCAGACGCTCCTGCAGCGGAGCGTAGGAGGACGCATCAAACGTGGCCAGTTCCAGGGCACTCGGGAAGTACCGCTGACCGGGTGTGAAGCCCCGGCGGCTCAGGAATCCTGGTCCGGTCGCATGGTCTTCCCGCGTAAGGGTGCGAATGCGCTGCGCGCCCAGCCGGTTGAGTTCACTGCGCAGTGTGTCCCACAGAACCTGGCCTGCTCCTGTTCCCTGTCGGTCAGGATGAACGGCACATTCCAGGATTTTGGTACACACTGGCCAGACCGGCGATCTGCTCACGGTCCACAACGGCGAGCGTGAAGGCGGTATAGCCCCAGCTGTGCTGCTCAGCGTCCCTTTTGCGTAGGTCTTCACCGGTGACCGGACCGTGAGAAACCGCCTGATTCCAGACCTGGGCCGCCGTGTCCCATTCGTCTGGGGTGATGCGGCGAATGCTGAACCCTGGAATGTGTAGCTCTGCGGACATCATGACTTCGCGTTGGGATGGACAGTGTTGATCGGCCATTCGGTTATTTCGAGCAGCGCAGGTTCACACGGAAACTTGGGTTGGGTGTGGTGTAACTGACTTTACCCACGAGGTTGTGATTCTTCAGCTGTCCCGGATCAACGGTGATCACGAGTTTGTCCGGTTGGGGCGGTGCCGCCTTCTTATCGGTGGAGTCTGGTGCCCAGAAGCGGTACTGAAAGACGCTGCCTGCCCCTTGCGGCACTTTCTTGAACAGCATGTCTGCCCACGCACTGCTGTCTGCGCGTGCCCAAGTATCGCCTGTGGTCAGCGCCAGGCTGGTGCCTTTCTCGAGCCCCGTGTGGTACAGGCTGAGGGCCTCTTTGGTACCGTTGCGGAACTCTACTGTGACGCCCCAGCCCGGGTGACCCCCACGGCTGTCGTCGCGCAGGGCCGTCACGTCCGTGACCTTCATGCGCCAAATGCCGTTGAACAACCACTGGCCGCGGCAGCCTTCTTGTGAGCCGAGCGCGTTGGCCCCACCGGCTGCATTGAGGGCCGCGCGTAGCTGATCAAGGGAGACGTAGGCCTTGCCGCTGACCGTGACGGTGCTGAGTGAGACGGACTGCCCGTTGAGGGTGAGGGTGGTTTGCGGCGTTTGCGCGGAGGCGGTGCACAGCAGGAGGGTAAAGAGGCTGATGGTCCGGAAGAGTAAGTTCATGGTGCTCCCTTTTGCAAGTAGCAGGGTAAGGAGCAGAACGTCAAAATGGCGTCAAATCAACCCTCTTGGGTTGAGTCAAGCGGCTCTGCTCAGCTTGGCAATAGAGCTTTTGGCTGTACTTGGGGAGATACAGGAAAGTATGTATTTGCTGTCTGGCACAGGACTTACGGGCCCATACAGCGTTGAAACCACGGTGTGCTGTGACCCAGAGAAGGGAAGGAGCGGCTGCCCTTCGGTCTGGCGGAGGAATGGGGGGACGGCGCCAATCGTGAAGCCCAGATCCAGGGGTTCAACCCAGCACCATTTGCCCCTGAGAGATCAGACCGACAAGGCTCGGTCACATCCAGGACGGCTTTTGCATGACATGTGAATCTTCCCCGAAGTCCAGTGGGGGCATTTAACCAAATGGCGCCGCGCGTGGAAGGGCACCCCTCACGGTGCCAGTCTCCCCAGTGCGCATTCAGGTTCGCCCGCTGGGCCCGGTCAAAAAGAAGTCCTCTTTTTGACCACCGCTCCCCTGGCAAGGCCGGGACGCTGAACGTCTGCTTCCCAGATGCACTACTTGCCAGCCTTGACCTCCAGTACCAAGGCTGTCCCCGTCGTCTTGGAACCGGGGTCCAGCTTCAGCGCGGGGGGCTGAGACTGCCGAGGCGACCCGGCCTTGAGGTTGATCGTGAAGGGAGAGCGCCGCAACACGGCAGCTCTCCCGGCTTCCAGCACCTTCCGCGCCCGCTTTGCTGTGCAGGGCATGGGAGGTGTTGTCTGGATGAACGAACACTCGGTTGGACATTTGCGTCCCTGCGCGTAAGCGCCTTGTAAAGTCTGCCTGGGGGAGCATTTCTGAGCTTGTTGTGCGGTATCAGGGGCGCGGGTTTTCCCTTCCCGGCTTTCTTTGTTCCCGCGGCAAAGCTGCCGACTGGCGAGGCATCTGAAGGCGTCATGGCTCAGAAATCGTTGACGCGTGAGCGTCTTCCGGTAAGCGAGAGGGGCCTTTAAAAGCCCCCGCCTTTACGCGAGGGCTTGCTGACCTCCCCGCGACGTCAGGGCGTAAACGCGTTCTGGAAGCTAAAGCGGTCACTCCTCACCCAATAGTTGACGTAGCTGACCCGCCTGTTCCCACTAAAAGCGGTGCGGCGAATCAACAGCGTCGCGGTGCCCGGCGCGAGCTGGAGCAGTCCCGCTTCCTCTGGCCAAACGTTTACCGCCTGCAGGTACTGCTCGACCCGGGTCAGCGGAACCGTGGCTTGACTGGCCAGCAGGTCGTGCACACTCACCTTGCTCAAGTCGTAGGACAGCAGGTCGGGGAGGGCCTGCGCGTCCACATAGCGTTTCTCGATGACGATGGGCGTCTCCTTGTCCCAGCGCACACGGTGGATGAAGACGAAAGCGTCTCCTGCGGAGACGTTCAAGACGGCGGCGATCTCTGGTGTGGCGGGAAGCAGCTCGGCGCGCAGCACCTGCGTGCGCTTGTTCGGATGCGAGGACCAGTCAGCGAACAGGGAGACGGGAAACCCGCCCTGCTGGAAGCGCTTGCCACTCGGGAAGGTGCCGGCGCCCTGGACACGGTAAAGGTATCCTTCGCGTTCGAGTTCATCAATGGCACGTCTGGCCGTCATGCGCGAGACGCTGAACTCGCGGGCAAGTTGTGGCTCGCTGGGAAGGGCGTGGCCGTCCGCGTATTCATTTCCCAGCAGACGTTCTTTGATGGCCGCTTTGATGGCTGGGTACTTCGACATGCGGCAGTCTGGCAGAAGCGTCCTGTCAACTTCGTTTCAGCGGGCGGGTTCCCCGTCCCTGGGGGCTTTCTTCTTGCCCGCGCGGGCATGGTCGGCGTCGGTCCTGCTGCCCTCCGCCGGCGTGGAGCGGGGGTGATCGCAAACGGCAGCGGCAGCGCGCCGCTCCTGCCTGGCCGTGTAGGCGCGGGTGCCAGCGCAGGCCGTGGGCCCCATTTCAGAGAGGGGCTCCGGATACCCCTGCCCTCGCCGCTTGACGCTCCTTCACCGCCGCGGAACGGCCTCCAGGAAGCGGATGTGCCCGTTCTCGCCGCGTCAGGGCTTCGGCGTGCAGTAGCCTGTCAGAAGCCCAGCTTCCACACCGGGAGGTCGAGATCATCGGAGACGATCAACAGATCAGCAAGCGGTTGAGGGGACTGATCGCCAAGCGTGCCGGTCTGACGGTTGGCCTCTGGGGGGAGCCGGGCGTCGGCAAGACCCACCTCGCCCAGTCCCTGATCCGCTCTACGCCCTGCCCTTCGCTGAGTGTTCAGGCAGGCCAGGCGCTTGAGCAGGTCGCCCTGGCGCTGCCCGAGCCAAAGCGGCCCGGCGGCTGGCTGACCGAGTCCATCCAGCGCCTGCACAGCCGGCATCCGCTTCCTGGACCCCAGCTGGTCGAGGTCCTCGCCGCACAGCTCGCCCACGGTGCCCCACTCATCCTCCATGTCGAGGACCTGCACGCCGCCTTGCCGGAGCAGCGGCAGCTCTGGCAGCAACTGGCGGCCCGCCTGAGGCGCACCAAGGGAGCCGGACTGCTGGTGACCAGCCGAACGCCGCTCTCCGAGGAGTTCGAGTCCATCCGGGTCCAGCCCCTGAACCGCGCCGCTTCGGACGCGCTGCTCGAAGCGCAGGTCAGGGCGGAGCTGCCCGTTGAGGCACTGACCTGGATCTATGAGCGGGCCGGTGGCAACCCACTGTTTACGCTTGAATTCTTCCGCTTCCTGGCACGGCAGGGTCTGCTCTGGAATGACGCTCGGCGCTGGCACTGGCGCGCGCCGGAGCAGCGGATCATGCCCACCACCGTAGAAGCTTTGATCGAGGAGGTCGTCGCCGGAGTGAGCGACTTCCCCACGCTGGGCACCGTCCTTCAGGCCAAGGCAATCCTCGGGCAAGACGTCGCGACGCCGCGTTTGGCCCAGGTCGCTGGTCTGAGCCCCGGCGAACTTGAGGGCGCCACCGAAGGCCTGACGCGGGCCGGACTCCTCATTCATGGGGAGTTCGCCCATCCCTTGTACGCCGAGGTCATGGCGCGTGGGGTCCCTGCCGAGCAGCGTCAGTGGCTCAGCCGCCGGGCCATCGCGGCTTACCGGGACGATCCCCAGCAGGCGGCCCGTTTTGTAAAGGACGCGGCTCTCGAACCGGGCCACGCCCTGGGCCTGCTTCGGCGGGCCGCGCAGGCCCAGGAGGGAACGCAGGCCCACCTGTGGCTGGTTGAGGCGGTCGACTACGCCACCGGCCCGGAACAGGCCGCCCTGGCGCTCGAAGCGGCGACCGCCCTGAAGGGAAGCGACCTGCCCGCCGCGCTCCGGTTGGGCGAGCTGGCCCTGGCGCTCAACCCGCACGATGTGCCGACGATTGACCTGCTGGCCAGCATCTTCGCCAGCCGGAAAGAGCAGGAGAAGCTCCACCGGGTGCTGGCCCAACTCCCGGAGAGCGAGCGGGGAGAGCGCGGGCTTTGGCGGCAGATCCGCCTGAGCAGTATCGTTGGGGACGACCAGGCCGTCCTCGAGCTGGTCCAGCAGCATCCTTCGCTGCTCGGTGCCAGCCCGGAGACCTGCTATGACGTCGCCTGGTCACTGCTGAATCTCGGACGAACCGAGGACGCCGAGAAATTCGCAAGCCAGGCCCAACAGCACCCAGCGCTGACGGACCGCATCAGGGCGTCGCTCATCTATTTGCAGGGCATCATCTCTGCTTCTGACACCGACAACAAGAGGGCGGAGCTCTGTTTTCGTCAGTCGCTGGAAATCTTCCGGACGCTGGGACTCACCCACAACGTCATTGCCGGTCTCCACGCTCACGCCTTGGTCTTGCAGGACCTGGGCGAGTACGGTGAGGCGCTCGTGGAGCTCCAGGAAGCGGCGGCGCTGAGCCTTCAGCGCGGTCACGTTGTGCAGTTCGCCGAAGCCAACCTTGCGATCGCCGATCATCTGGTGTGGCAAGGTGAGTATGAACGGGCCGAGGGCCTTTATCTGGACAGCCTCGGCGTTCTGGAACGGCAGAAGCCCCATGGATACCTGATCGACTGCTTGAATGCACTGGCCGAACTGCATGCATTCCTGGAAACGCCGATCAATGTCACCCTGGCCCGGAAGTACGCCTCTGAGGCCTTGCGGGTCTCCAGGACGCTGAACCATTCGGTGGGGACCGCTTTCGCCACCAGGGTGTTGGCCGTGACGCTGCTCCTTGACGGTCAGGTGCACAGGGCGTGGGAACGCGCCGGTGAGGCCCTCGACCTGGCCGTGGCGGGTCGCCGGCCCCGGCAGCAGCGGGCGGCCCATCAGGTCAGGGCCCGCGTCGCCCTGGCCCTCGGTGAGCAGGCGCTGGCGAGGCACAGCCTGGACGAGGCCCGCCGCCTGGCGGAGGAGATCGCCGAGCCTTTTCCAGCCCACCTCATCGGACTTGAATGCTGTGCCCTCAACCGCGACGTCGAGGGCGCGAAGAGACATACGGAATGGTTTGAACAGCGTGGTTTGCGGCACGGCGTCCGTCTGGCCCACCGCCATTTTCCAGAACTGGCGGGGGGGCCCGCGAGCACCCCCCCGACCCCAGCACCGGCCGCGTCCTCATGCCAACTCGGGGTGCTTGGCCCGATGCGGTTGACGACGGGCACCCAGAGCCTTCCTGTGCGGGGACGCAAGCGCCAGGAACTGCTGGCGACGCTGCTCGAGGCGCGTTTGTCAGGCCGCTCCGAGGTGAGCCGCTTGGGCCTGATTGAAGCGCTCTATCCAGATCAAGCGGAGATGCAGGCGGGAAAGCTGCTCGCCGATCTGGTCTACCAGGTGCGGGAGCTCCTCGGAGCGGGGGCGGTCACCACGACGGTCGACGGCTACGCGCTGGGACCTGACGTGTTCAGCGACGCCGAAGTTTTTCTGGCGCACGGCGACACCCACGTGTGGCGCGGCGCGCTGTTCAGTGGGCTGGACCTGGGGGCCCGCTCCGAAACTGTTCGGGAAGCGCTGTCTCTCGCGCTGCAGCATCGCCTCGAGGCAACGCTGGCGGACGATCCTGCCGAGGTCGTCCGGGCCGCCCAGCTGCTTCTCGATGCCGATCCCTATCATTTGAAGGCGCTTGAGCTAAGCCTGAGGGCGCAGGGCACCTTGGGGAACCTCAGAGGCCAGAAGCGGACCTACGAACTGGCGCGGACACGGCTGCTGGACGTCGGCGAGCGCCTGCCGGGGACCTGGCAGGAATTTCTGATGAACCCCGGCGCCACCTCAGCGCCTGGGTGAGAGCGCAGCCTGACCTGAGAATTCCGATTCGCTTCCGATCCAGCGTCCCCCAGACTTCAGGGCAGAGGGGAGGCTGAACCACCTTGTGAAGGACAGTGCCGACAAAGCTGCCGTTTGGACACCGCTTTATTACCGGCTGTGCTGGCGCTGCTCGCGCGCAGCGCCGCTGAGTTCTCCGGAGCGTTACTGCGTAAACGACGGCACCTGACTCGCAGAACACTGCCCACTGTGCTGTGCGCCGATCTCCAGCCCTTACACCCGCTACTGCGCGGCCTGCGGCGAGCCCCTCCTCCAGCCGGGTCAAGGCCGAGGGGAGGCGCCATGACGGACGGTTGGCTTCTCCACCCATGCTCGCGGCCCTTAGCCGTAGCGCCCCCAACCCAACGAGGTCCCCATGAACCTGACCCAGCTCGGCTCCATCACCGTCCGCGGCCTGCTCCTGGCCGCACCGCTCCTGACCCTGGTCACGCCGCCAGCGCAGGCCGCCACCCGCCTGCCTTACGGGCCGAATACCTGCTTGCCAGGGTATGTGTGGCGGGCGGCCACGCCGAGTGATCTGGTGTGCGTCACGCCAGAAGTTCGTGCCCAGGTGGCCGCCGACAACCGCCAGGCACCTGGGCGCCACCTGCCGGGATCACGCAATTGCCGCCAGGGCTACGTGTGGCGCGAAGCGTACGCGGGCGACGCCGTGTGCGTGTTGCCCGCAGCCCGCACGCAGGCCAGAGCGGACAATGCCCAGGCCCAGTCCCGCCTGGTCCTCTCCTCTGGGCCGGAGACGTGCCTTCCAGGCTACGTGTGGCGCGAGACGGTCCCGGGAGATCACGTCTGCGTGACCCCCGCCGTACGCGACCAGGCAACGCTCGACAACAGCCAGGCGGCGGCCCGTCAGCAGCCCAACAGCGCCGCCTGCCTTCCAGGCTATGTCTGGCGCGACGCGTATGACGGTGACGCCGTGTGCGTCGCGCCGGCAACGCGTCAGCAGGCGCACGACGACAACGCCCAGGCAGAGGCCAGACGCGTTCGGTGACGCGGCCCTGGAGCAGCTCTGGCGAACAGAAGCGCGGTCTGCCGCGCCGCCCGCCCCAGCTGGTGCCGTCTACATTTTCCGCGCAGCGCCTGTCAGGGCGCGCCAAAGTGAAATCACGTGGCTCTGCCCGCCGCCCGCGTGTTCAAGTCCAGGAGGCAGAAAACCACGCCCCCGTCTGTTCCGTGGGGTGGTGGTCAGGAGGTACGGTATGGCTGTGCGCCTGAAGTCCACAATCGCTGGCGTGCTTGCCCTGGGATTAACAGGGCCCGCGCTCGCCGCAACCGGGTACAGCGTGATCGTAAACGGACAGTCCGCCGCCAAACCTGCGGTGGTGATCAACGGCGAAACCTACGTGCCGCTGTCGGCCCTCAAGCGGCTGGGAATCACCAGCAGCCTCAAGGGCAACGCGCTGACCCTGAGTGCCCGGGGGAGCGGGACACTGTCTGGGGCGGCGCCCGGTGGAGCAAACCAGATCGCGGCGCTCGAAGGCTGCCTGAACGAACCCCTGTTCAACGGCATCTGGCGGGTCAGGGTGACCTCGCTCGAAGCGCTCCGCACGGTTGATCCAGGAGCTTCAGATACGCCTGGCTGGGCCGTCACGCTCGAGATGCGCAACGGAGCCCAACAAACGGCGTCACTGATGGAGACCGGATTTGGTGCAGCGAGTGGAGCCAGCCAGCCGGCCTTGGTGCTCGCCGATGGCAACACCCTGACCCTCGACGACAACGACTTTCTTCAACCCTGGAGCAAGGAAGTCCTTCAGGGCGGCGTGATGACCTTCAAACTGCGTTTCTCGTTTCCAAAGGGAACTTCTGGACTGCAGGCAGCAGCCCTGAAGCCGAGCAAGTTCATTCTGCAGGTCAATCCACACCTTCCGGCATATCTGGGCCTCCACTACAGCGTCCCGGATCCGAGCTTCCGCGTCCGACTCACCTGCCGGAAGTGAAGTGGCGGAGGTGAACCTGGGGCCATTGCCCGGTGCATTCCCCCCTCATAAAGATTCCGGTTCATCCGTGATGAAATCACGGCCCAACCCGAGCCGGCGTGCAACGCTGCGCCGCAGGAGGAGGCAGGAAAAACGGTGACGCAGCGCCGCGGAACCACCGGAACGGAGGGGATGGAACGGATGATCCGCAAACCGTATGAAACGGTCTTGCGGGCGGTCGGCAGCAGCGGTCATGTGGGCACCCCCGGACCCAGCGGCGCGGCGGGCGGGAACGCCACCATGTTCGCCGTGACGAGGGCACTGTGTTCCGGATGCCCGCCGTCTGGCGCGCAGGCACGTCCAGCGCCCTGTGCGCAAGACCTGAGGGTCCCAGATGGCAGAAAAAGGAGTGGGCGGAAAGCCCACTCCTCCGGGGTGGGCGTGTCCATCTTCCTATTCGGTCCTGCCTGCCGGCAGGTGACCGCGAATCTGCGTCAGGGTCTCGATCAGGGTGATGAGCTGGCCCTGGCTGAGATGGCCGAAGTTCGCGTGCTGCAACGCCGCACTGGGCCCATCAAGGGCGTCTACCAGCGCGCGGCCCTTGTCGGTAAGGAGGGTCGGCACGCAGCGGCGGTCGGCAGTGCTGCGAACGCGGTGCACCAGGCCGGCCGCCTCCATGCGGTCAAGCAACCGGGTGATGTCCGGAGCGCGCGTGATCATACGGTCGCCGATCTGGTTGCGGCCCAGCCCGGCTTCGCCGGCGCCGCGGAGGATGCGCAGCACGTTGTACTGGCTGAGCGTCAGGCCATACTGGCGCATCAGCTCGGTTCCTCGCTCATCAAGCAGGCTGACGGTGCGCATGAGGTTCAGGGCCGCCTCTTCTTCCAGGCTGCGAAAGGGACGGCGCTGCTGAAGTTCGTCTTGTAAAGAACCCATAGGCTCCAATCTGGTGTGTTGACACCGAAACAGGGGGTGGGCGGATCCACGGATCCGCCCACCCCCTGATGCGTACGCTGCTCAGGCTTCGCGCGCGGTTTTGAGGGCCTTGGCCCACCAGGCAAGCTCTTCGAGAAGGGCCTGGACGCTCGGCTGGATGTGCGCCATGTCCTCGAGGGCCGCGCCCTGCTGCCACGCGCCGAAAAAGTCCGCGCCCATGATGTGAACGCCGTTGCGGATGGGAGCCATCTGAAGCTCAACGGCGATCTGGCGCAGTTGCTCAATCGCGCGGGCCGCTCCCACCGAGCCGTAACCGACGAAGGCGGCGGGCTTCTTGTTCCACTCGGGGTACGCGTAGTCCAGAGCGTTTTTCAGCACGCCGGTGGGGGCGTGGTTGTACTCGGCGGTGATAAAGACGTAACCGTCAAACCCTGCCAGCTTCTGCTGCCACCGCACGCCCACTTCATTCTGCGTGGGTGCCCAGGCGTTCGAAGCAACTTCATCGAAGAAGGGCAACGGGAAGTCACGCAGGTCCACCACTTCGAAATCCAGATCCGTTCGGGTCTTGGCAATGTTGTAAAACCACTGTGTGGGCTTGTCCGCAAAGCGGGTGGCGCGGGTGCTGCCGATGATGATCGCAATTTTGGGGTTCGTCATGGTGGGCTCCTGAGCTTGAACGGTTGCCGGGGCAGAGCGGGGGTAGAGCTCTGACAGCAGGCGCTGGAGAAGGCTTGGGTTGGCGTGGGTCATAGGGGCTTGGGAAGCTGCGGCGTTGCGAAGCAGCCGTTGCCTCTCGGGTGTCATAACTTTAAGTGTGATAACAGCAAAAGTCAATGCCGCCCTGGTCTCTACCGAGGGGTCCCTCCGCGGTCCGGCGCTGCCCCACCGCGCTGATAAAGATTTGGGTTCATCCGTGATGAAGGAACGGATGAACCCGATCGGAGCGAGCAGGAAAAACGGTGACGCAGAGGCGTGGAATCCCCGAAGCGGAGCGGAGGGCGGTGGCGTCCGCATGAACAGGGCGAAAGCAGATCGGTAACCCCTCGCCCCCATCAAGGCGAAGCTCGAAAACCTCGGCAGCAGCTCAGCACGAAGAATTCAACCGTGCTGAGCTGCTGTCCTGGTGGCCTCCGGCCGAGCTCTTCAGCTGTGGGGCTGGCCTGGGCCGCTTCCTGTCATTTTGTTATCTCTTTCACCAGGAGGCGCTCAATCAGCTGCGCGGCGATGGGACCGCGAATTCGCCTGAACAAGTGATAGTCAAAATAGTAGACCTGCTTTGCCTTGCTTGCCCTGAGTCCGCTTGTGAGTGGGCTGGAATTCCAGTCGGCTTTTGCGCGTGTTGGCGTGTTGGTGCCGGACGCGAGGACAATCACCGCATCGGGATCTATGGCAGCCAAGCCCTCAATGCTCACCGCGGCATCTCTTTTATCACCGTCTATGACGTTGAACCCCAGGTCTTTTAAAAGTCCTCCTGTCCAGTCGTTGCTGTCGCTGATGGTAAATGTATTCTTTTCAGGGCCACCTCCGGTCCAAAGAACGAGCACTCTCTTATTTTTTATAATGCTTGACAGCTGAGATTTTGCGCTTTGTACGCTCTTGTTGTATTTGTCAAGTGCATTGTCATACGCTTTTTCCCTGTCGAGTGCTTTGGCAATAATCGGGAGCGTTTTTTGCCACTCGTTCCTGTCTGTGCCTTTGAAAAGGAGTGTTGGCGCAATACGGCTCAGCTGGTTGTAGACAGGAAGCGCATAATTCTCGCCAATAATCAGGTCGGGTTTCAGGGTCGTTAAGATTTCCATACTTGGGCTAAAGCGGTCACCTACATTCACTGGGCTGGAAGTCACGCGGCTGCCCAGGTACTTGATGTCACGTATGGGAGAGCCGAAGGCGGGCGTCTTGATGTACGTTGATGCCTCGCCGTAGCCAACGGGTTGCACTCCAAGTGACAACAGCAGGTCCAGGGCGTGGGGCCCAAGCGCGACGACCCGCAGGGGTCGTTTCTGCACGGTGGTGGTTCCAGCAGCGTGGGTGAGCGTCACTGGGTACGTGGTGGCTGCAGCCTGCGTGAGACCGCACAGAAGGAAGGCCGGATACCACACTCTTGTCTGCATAAAACTCCTCGTTGTCTGAAGGGGCTGTGGCCACCGTTCAGCGGCGCCGTGATTCTGGCAGACGTTAATCCGACTTGTAAAGTCGGATTAACAGCCAGCGGTCGCCTGGCCCATCCTGTTCCGGAAGGGGAGGCGGCGGGGCGCCGTTTGGTGACGTCCAATTCACGCGGGTGGCCAGTGGAGGGCCAGCCGGGGGAGGGCGCCGGGTGCGGAGCAGCGACGAACCCCAAACGCAAGGGCGGTTTTTTTCTTTTCCTGGAGGCGGTGGTGCGTGACCCATACAGATTCCGGCTCATCGGTGATGAAGTAACGGATAGGCCCGAGCGGGGCGAGCAGGAAAAACGGTGACGGAGAGGCGTGGAGTCACCAGAGCGGAGCGGATTTGCAACGCTGCGCAGCAGAGGGGATGCTCCGCGATAATCCGGAAACCGTATCAACCCACGCTCGGTGTCGACGCCGGCCTGAACACCGCCAGCAGAGGCATACTCGGCGCGCAGGTAGCGGCCCTCACGCGCGTGGTGCCACGACCGTCAAGCTCGGCGTGGGCGCGGCAAAAAGCGTCCTGCGGGGCTTGCGGCTCCTGGTGACGGGAGCATCACCGTTGCGGTGGACGGCCCCCAGCACCTCCCCGGTGGTTCTGGAGGGATCGTCCTCCCGCCGTTCTCGGTGTGCTGACATCCGGTATATTGCGCCACCTGCCTTGAATACTCCTAGGATGACAGACACCTCCGTTTCTGCCACCGGCTTTCTCGGTCTGGGCGTGATGGGACAACCCATGGCCCTCAACCTCGTTCGCGCCGGTACACCGCTGGTGGTGTGGAACCGCAGCCCTGAACGGTGCATGCCGCTGCAGGCCGCAGGCGCTGAGGTGGCGGCCACCCCCACTGAAGTCTTCTCACGCACCCATTCGGTCATCCTGATGCTCGTTGATGAAGCGGCCACCGATGCCGTGCTCGGCCGGGGAACCTCCGATTTTCCTCAGCTGGTGGCCGGCCGGACCCTGATCGTGACCAGCTCCACCACGCCGGAGTATTCCCGCGCTCTGGCCGCTGACATTCAAGCGCATGGCGGGAAGTATGTGGAAGCGCCGGTCTCCGGTTCGCGCGTTCCAGCGGAGCAGGGTGCCCTGGTCGGGATGCTGGCCGGCGACCAGACGGTGGTGGAAGCCGTTCGCCCGCTGCTTCGGCCGGTCTGCTGCGAGACGGTGTACTGCGGTCCTGTGGGCCACGCGCTGCAGATGAAGTTCGCCGTGAACCTGTACCTCAACGTCATGTTGGCGGGTCTGGCGGAGGCCGCGCACTTCGCGCAGCGTCAGGGGTTGGACTTGCGGCAGTTTCAGGCGGTCCTGAATGCAGGGCCGATGGCCAGCAGCGTTTCGCGCGTCAAGGTCGCGAAGCTCGCAGCGCGTGATTTCTCGGTGCAGGCCGCGATGAGCGACGCGTTCAAGAGCGCCAGCATGATCAGCGCGGCGGCAAGCAACTCAGGAACGGCTGCTCCACTGATCGCCCTGACGCGCGCGTTGCTCGGCGAGACCGTCGCCCTGGGTGCGTCGCGTGAGGACATGATCGCCGTGGTGCGGGCGTTGGAAGCGCGCACCGCGGCCGGGCAGGACGCCGCCCTGGTCGGTGACGTGCGTCAACGTGGCCCGCTGGAGGTCGAGGAATGACGCTGCCTCCGCGAGGCGCGTGTCTGGTGGCCCGGCGACCTGCCTGACCGCCCGAGGGCCACGCGGAAACTTGGGACGGTTCTGGGGTGGGTGGAGCGGGTACGGGCGATCTCCTCCCTTTCCCCACCTCCCCACGGCGGTGTCATCCAACCCCTGCGGGGCGCCCTGACGCTCATCAGAGGTGAAAGAACCGATTCACCCGAATCCTGATCAGTCCTCCAGGTATTCCCGGAGGGTGCTGCGGCGTCCCTGGTTGTACTTGAGTTTGCGCAGGGCCTTGTTCTCGATCTGCCGGATGCGTTCCCGGGTGACCTTGAAGTGTTGCCCGACTTCCTCCAGGGTGTGCTCCCGCCCATCCACGAGGCCTTTGCGCATCCGCAGGACCTGGGCTTCCCGAGGATCGAGCATCCCGAGCATGCGGTCGATCTCTTCGGACATCAAGACGGTGGTGACTTGCGAGAGGGGAGAGTCGCGCGTCTCGTCCGGGATGAAGTCGCCGTACATGCTGTCGCCGTCCTCGCCTATGGGGAGGTCGAGGCTGATGGTGTCCTGCGTGAGGGAGCGCACTTCCTTGACCCGGGCTGGGTCCCAGCCGGGGCCCATCGCTTCGGCGATCTCCTCCGGGCTGGCCTCCCGTCCCAACTCCTGGCCCAGGGTGCGGGCGGTGCGGGAGAGCTTATTCATGGTCTCCACCATGTGCACGGGGATGCGGATGTTGCGCGCTTGGTCCGCCATCGCCCGGCTGACGGCCTGGCGGATCCACCAGGTGGCGTAGGTGGAGAACTTGAAGCCCTTGCGGTACTCGAATTTCTCTGCAGCGCGGATCAGGCCGCCGTTTCCCTCCTGAATGAGATCAAGGAGGTTCATGCCGCGGTTGCTGTACTTCTTGGCGATGCTGACGACGAGGCGGAGGTTGGCCTGGATCAACTGCTCTTTGGCCGCCTGGCCGTCCTCAATGACGCGGGTGAGGGACCGCCGCGCTCGGCCGTCCAGGTCAGGCTCTGCCTCCAGGCTGAGGCGGGCTTCTTCCCCCACTTCCATTCGGCGGGCGAGCTCGATCTCCTCGGTGTGGGTGAGGAGGGGAATGCGGCCGATCTCGTGGAGGTACTGCCGCATGGGGTCCATGCTGACGGCGAGGGGGACGTCGGTGAGTTCGAGCAGGAGGGGAGGGTCGTCTTCCGTTTCGGGCGGTTCCTCGTCGAGGTCCTCCTCGGGGAGGAGTTCTTCTTCTTCGAGGAGGTCCTGGAGATCAGGTTCTTCGGGGAGGGGGGGTGACGCGTCCGGGAGGGCGACTTGTGGGTCGGGTTGGGATTCGGGCGGTGCTTCTGGCGTGGGGGCGCGTTTGCGGGTGCGGGATGAGGCGGTCATCCTCTTTATGGTGACGGGCTGAAGGGTGTGGGGGCTTGGGGATAAATGAGAAGCCAAGAGGGAGGCGTGGAGGCGGCAGGGCCGACTCCGTTTCCGGACCATCCGTACCGTCCCCTCTGCTGCGCAGCGCTGCACGTGCGCCCGGGAGGTCCACTGTGAACCAACTGCTTGGCCGGAATTCTCATAAACCGGGGAATTTCCTTCCTTCGCCATCACGGTGCCGAGGAGGCCCGCCAAGAGGCTTCCCCCGCCTCCTACGCTCCACGTCCTTCCTTCGGCGCCTCACCCGGCAGTCATGGCGGACCGGCAGCTCAGCCGAGGTGCCCCGCGGGTGTGGATGATCCTGCACGTTTGTGGGCCGACCGCGCTTCACGGAGCGCGTTGTGGACGGGCATCAGCGCAAGACCACCTCCTCAAGGTTAGGGTAGGGCATGACGACATTTGGTTCGGTGCGGCGCGCCGAAATGGACCTGCTGGGCCTGGCGGCGCTCCGCGCCTTGGTCTGGGACGGGTGGTGGGGCTGACGCGGCCGGTCGGCCCGGGCGAAGGTGCGGGGCCGGGTGTGAGCGCCGCCCCTGAGTCGCTGTGGCCCGCTCGACTTGCCATCCTGGGGGTCCTGGCGCTGAACCTGCTGCTGGGCGAGCACCTTACCCCAGGGCCGAACTGGTTGCTCCCGGCGCTGGAGGTCCTGCTGCTGCTGCCCCTGAGTGCGTTGCGCGTCCGGCAACGCGAGCACCTGCGCCGGTATGGTCACCTGCACCCGCGCCTGACGCAGCTTACCAGGCCCCTCTCGCTGGCCCTGACCGGGCTGCTGCACCTCGCCAACCTCACCTCGCTGGGTCTGCTGGTGCGGGGGCTGCTGCAGGGCAGCGGCGCGACTGGCGCCGCCCTGCTCGCCGACGCGCTCAACCTCTGGGTCACGAACGTGCTGGTCTTCTCGCTGTGGTACTGGGAACTCGACCGGGGCGGCGCCCTCAGCCGCAGTCTGCCGGGGGCCTTCCCGGACTTCCTCTTTCCGCAGCAGGGCACGCCGGGCCTCGCCCCGCAGGAGTGGCGGCCTGAGTACGTGGACTATCTCTTCGTGGCCTGCACCAACGCTGCCGCCTTCAGTCCTACCGACACCCTCCCGCTTACCCGGCGCGCCAAGGGGCTGATGGCCTTCCAGGCCCTGACCTCGCTGCTGACCCTGGTCCTGGTGGCCAGCCGCGCCGTGAACATCCTGAGGTGATCAGCCTGGCGTGGACCAACTTCGCACAGACGGCGCCTGCTGATCCCCGGGGGCGCGCTTGCCGCTGTCCTGGCAGCCTGGATCAATTCACCGCGTGTCGACCGCACGGTGGACGTGGAAGCTGCCCGGAAGGGCGCGGGGCAGCGCCCTTGCAGTCCCGCCAGCGGGTGCTGCTGCTCGACGCTCTGCGGCGCGGGGATGATCCAGCAGGCCCAGGCGGTGGGGCCGCAGGTGTTTACCGTGAGGGCGACTGCACAGCGGGCCATGATGCTCAACAAAGGCGGCCTCCGGGTCGCCTTCTCTTTCGCCCAAGGGCATTTGGACCAGAGTGCAGCCCGGAGAGCATGATTCAGGCTTTGGAATGTCTGAGGTCCACGGTGAGGTGCATCTTGACCGCTCCCTCTTTAGCCGTCACGGTGCGGCCAGCAACCCTGACTGACGTGGAGGGGCTCGCCCGAGTTTGCCGCGCAGCCTGGCGTGATACTGACGAGAGCGTGTGCGCGGCGGCAGACGTGGAGGCGGTGCTCGGCGGGTACGACAAGCTTGGCCGTTTCGCCGCCGCACGCCACACGTAGAATGGTGTGTGCGTCTTCCCGTGTTCTCCCTGGCCATCGGTGCCTTCGGCATAGGTATGACGGAATTTGTCGCGATGGGGCTGCTGCCCGACATTGCGCATGCCCTGCAGGTCAGCATTCCAGTTGCTGGGTACCTGATCTCCGCCTACGCATTGGGAGTTGTCATCGGTGCGCCTACCCTCACCATTCTCGCTCGGAAGCTCAACCCCAAACCCATCCTGGCAGGGCTCATGGGTCTGTTTGCGCTTGGCAACCTCCTGTCTGCGCTCGTCCCCACGTATGAGACCCTGCTGCTGGCGCGCATCCTGTCGGGCTTGCCGCACGGTGCATTCTTCGGCGCCGGTGCCGTGGTCGCCGCCCGCCTTGCTCCCCATGGCCGCGAAGCGCAGACCATCTCCCTGATGTTCCTCGGCTTGACCTTCGCGAACGTGATTGGCGTTCCGTTCGGTACATACCTGGGGCAGCACTACAGTTGGCGCTTGACCTTTGGAGTGGTTGCTGCGATCGGCGTCATCGCCGCCCTGGGCGTATGGCGCTGGATCCCAGCGCTGGACAACAATCAACACGGCGGCCTGCGAACTCAACTCCAGGCTTTTCGGAGCCTGCAACTGTGGCTGATCCTGAGCGTTGTCATGATCGGCATGGCAGGGATGTTCGCTTGCTTCAGCTACGTTGCGCCGCTGATGACCAGGGTGGCGGGATTTAGTCCCCGGACCGTCACGCCTATCCTGATGGTGGCAGGCCTGGGGATGGTCGCTGGCAACCTGATCGGTGGGCGTTTGGCGGACCGCGCTCCCCTTACGTCCACCTACCTGCTCCTGGTGGCCCTGGCTGGCATCCTGGTGGTCCTGGCCACCACGGCGCACTGGCCTGCGGCGGCTGTCACCACGGTCTTTCTGTTCACGGCCACCGCATTTGCGCTGACGGGTCCCCTGCAGCTTATGATCATCCGCACTGCGCGTGGTGCCGAGACGCTGGCGTCCGCTGCGATTCAGAGCGCCTTTAATATCGCCAATGCCCTTGGAGCGTTCCTGGGCGGCGTGCCGCTTGCCGCAGGATACGGCTACACCTCGCCTGCGCTGGTCGGTGCTGCCCTCGCCTTGGGGGGCCTGCTGATCGCCCTGGGGCTCCGCCGCGCCGACTTCACCACCGGAGGAGGGGTGCCGGTCCGCCCCGGTATGTCCGAACAGTCTTCCGTAAATACCCGGCCGGAGCGCTGAAGTGCACCTGGGGGACAATGAGGGGAGTCGCGCGGCGCCTGGGGCTTTGCAACAACCGCGGAGGCTGGCTGGGCGCCGCGCCTTTCTGCACGTCCCCCGTTCTCCTCGCCCTCAACGAATTTTACGGCCTGCCAGTGGCAGGAAGGGCGCGCCAGCCTTTATTCCCCGAGTGGTCAGCGTCACGCCCTCCGGCTTGCCTGCGGACCTGAGCATCAAGCCGCTGGGTACGGAGATCATCCGCTGAAGTTGCTTCTCACCGCCAGGAAGGGGGAATCCTCCGCACGGTCAGCAAGGCCGAGGACGGCAGCAGCCTGCAGGACCCTTGTGCGGACCCAGCGAAACACCCCGTTGCGGCGATCTGCACCGCGTTCTTCGCCGCAACAGGTTGATCCAGTGGCGACGCGGCAACCCACCTGCCACCAGACCCGAATCCCTGATCGCCTCTGGGAGCTCCACAGTGGCGGTCAAGCACATTCACCCACGCGCACAGGCCCTTAAGACGGGCCCTCATGCCCACGTCCCCGAAGCGCCCGTACAGCGACCAGGGCACGGCGGTGACAGCGTCCGTCCACACTGCCTTTTGCGCACTTTCTCCAGGAGCCGAGGGGGCCTACAGGCGTTACTGCTCCGCAGCGTTCGCGGGTTCCACCACCCTGGGTTTCTGACGGCGCTTTCGCCCTCGAATACGGTTTCCGGATCCTCCGTTCCACCCCCGCGGCTCCACTTCGGTGATTCCACGCCTCTCCGTCGCCGTTGTTCCTGCTTGCGCCGCTCGACTTGATCAGTGATTTCATAGCTGACGGGCCGGAATCCATAGGGACGTTTCAGGGGTGGGTACATGGACCTGGCCCGAAAAACCGGATGTAGAGCATGCACCTCACAATTTTTCTGAAACCCTTATCAAGGTCTTTCACCGATCAGCGCCTCGTCCTGTGCGCCGCGGTCGGCGCCTCCAATCCCTCCATGCATGCGGTGACTCCTCAGAAGGGCCGACGGTTAGCCACGTTGCGAAACACATTCAAAGGGCTTTCAAGAAGTGGAACATCGAAAAAATCTGCCGTGGGGAGGTGGGGGCCTTCCAGACGTTACGTTCTCGCTGCGCCGCTGCGTGAGCGTGATCGGCGGCCGTCCAGACCTGCCTTCCAGGAGGGAAGCGGCGCGCGTCACCCTCTCCAGTCGTTGCCCGCCTTCCCCACCTGTTGGGACCCCATGGTGGGGAGACGCTTTGAGCTTACCTTCTACGCACCGTCAAATCGACAGAATCGCCGTTCCCGTCAGTTTTGAAATGGTCTTCCAACTTGTCCTGAACCTCGCCATACAACTGATCGTTGGCCGCCTCGGCATACTGGCGGTCGCTGGCGTCGGCTTCGCCAATAGCCTCATTCTGGTCGGCATGGTGTCACCCTCGGCACTGTGGGGACGGCCTGCGCCATCGTCACCTCACGTGCCCACGGTGCGGGTGATCCGGTGGGCGTCGCGCGAACCGTAAGGGTCGCTCAAACCCTGGCTTTCGTCCTGACGTTGGGGCTGTGCCTGGCTGCTGCGCACTTTGCCGTGCCGTTGCTCGCCGCTTTGGGCGCCCCACCTGAAGTGGCCCGCGTTGGCGCCGGCTATTTTGCATTCACGGTCCTGGCCCTGCCACTCATGATGAACGCGGCGATCACCACCGCCACCTTCCGCGCCCTTGGTCACGCGCCCACACCCATGGCCATCTCCATCGTCGCGGTGCTCGTCAATGCTGTCCTCGCGTATGTCCTGGTCACCGGATGGGGGGGCCTGTTCCAGAGCTTGGTCTGCTGGGGGCGGCAGGCGCGAACTTCACGGCCCAGGTTGTTCGGGCGGGGTTGCTGTTGTGGCTGCTCCACGTCCGGTCCAGCGGCGTTCCCGCGGCCTGGCCCAAGTCTGCGGCTGTTGGGCGTAACCTCTCGGCAGAACTGCTGCGCCTGGCATTTCCCCTGGCCATTACCCTGCTTTCGTGGAGTGGCGGGGCTTTTCTCTACACCCTGCTGCTGGGGCGTCTGGGCACCCCTGCGCTGGCCGTCAGTCAAATGGTTCAGTCGCTCGGGGGCATCTTCATGGTTGCCTCGTATGGGTTGCCCTCCGCAGGTACAACGCTCATTGGGCACGCTGTGGGGGCCGGCAGCACCGCCGGGCCCGCCTGTGGGCGCATGCGCTCCTGCGCGCCGGCGTGTTCACGGGGAGCGTCTTTGGGTCCTGTTTATGGGTTCTGCGTTTTTCTTGCCGCACCTGTATCCAGGTATGGGCGCCCAAACCCTCCATATCGCGTTCTGGGATGTTGTGATCAACGGAGCATTTCAGGTGTTCAAGGCGCGGAACATGATTCTGGGCGGTGGGGTAGTCCCCAGTGGCGGAGACACGCGTGTCGCCGTGATCGGTGACTTGATCGGGCCGTTTGCAGTGGGGCTGCTGCTGGCGTTCTTGCTCGCTTTTCCGCTGGGCCTCGGGGTCTGGGGGGTCTTTGCCGGCAGGATCGCGGATGAGATGGTCAAAGCCGGTGTGTTCACCGGATGCGTTGGCACGCACTGACGCCTCCGGCCCAAGTTCACGAGGATGGGCGCGCCGTATAGTTCATCCCCGCTCTTTAGAGCGGGGCATTCCCTGGGGATGCGCGAGCTCCTCGGAGGCCCGGTCAGGGCAGATAATTTGAAGTTGCGCACCTGCGACTGCCTCAGCAGTGCTCAGCTCTGCGGTGCAGAACGAACAGCGTTGACGGGAAGCCACCTCCGTTCTGCGACGGACCGACTTCCACGGGTGCAGCGTCCGTTTCAATGGCGCCCCCGGACTTCAGGGCAGGGCCGTACACCCGCACTGGCCGCTGCGGTGCTCCCGGTGCGTACAAAGTGCCGCCAGCGCCCCGGCCACCAACCCCTGCTCCCGCCTGGTCCCACTTCCTGAAGATGAGCGCAGCTTTACCTTCCTGAGGAGTAGGGTAAGAATTGCCCCAATGATCTCTCGGCCTCCCCAGGCAACGCTGCACGCTACCTTGGGAGAGCCCCTTAGGGCGGTAGAAGCCTGGGCGAAACGGGAGTTCCAAGATGACCAGCAAAGCATATCTTCCTGGCGAGTCTACTGACTCGCCAGTTCTCGCTGCCCCCCTACGTGTGCTGGAGCGGCAAATTTACCGTGGCCCCAACATCTACGGTTATGGCCCCATGATTCGCCTCCAGCTGGACCTGGGTGCGTTGGAAGAATATCCACCGGACCAGCTGCAAGGCTTCAGCGACCGCCTGGTGGAGCTGCTCCCCACGCTACGCAGTTCTGTTCCGCAGCTGCGTGAGGGCACCTGGCTGGGGCACGTGACCGAACACGTGGCGCTCGAGTTGCAGACGCTGTCGGGCACGCGCGTGACCTACGGCAAGACCCGCTCGGTGAAGGGGCAGCCGGGCGTATACAACGTGCTGTACAGCTACACGGAGGAGCGCGTGGGCCTGCTTGCCGGGGCTGTGGCGCTGCGGCTGATCAACAGCCTCCTGCCCGCTGAACTTCGGGGGCTGGAGGGCATTGAGCGGCTGCTTCCAGAGGGCCATACCCTCCTGGACGCAGCCGCGCAGTTCGATTTCGAGGGTGAACTCACCGAACTGCGCCGCCTGGTCAAGAAATTCGCCCTGGGACCAACGACGCAGTCGCTGGTCAGTGAGGCCGAACGGCGCGGGATACCGTTTTTGCGGCTGGATGACCAGAGCCTGGTGCAGCTCGGCTACGGCAAGTACCAGCAGCAGATTCGCGCCAGCATCACCAGCAAGACGCCGCATATCGCCACCGGGACCGCCAGCGACAAGGACCTGACCAAGCGGCTGCTGGACCGCGCGGGACTGCCTGTGCCGCAGGGCGTGGTGGTCCGCAGCGCAGAGGAAGCGGTGGCGGCGGCGCGGCGGCTGCCTGGCGCCGTGGTGACCAAGCCTCTGGACGGCAACCACGGGCGCGGCGTCTCCCTGAACCTCACCGAAGACGAGCAGGTGCGCCAGGGCTTCGAGGAAGCGCGGCAACACAGCGCCAGGGTGGTGGTGGAGCAGTACTACACCGGCAACGACCACCGCGTCCTCGTGGTAGATGGCCAGGTCGTCGCGGTGGCTGAGCGCGTTCCCGCACACGTGGTGGGCGACGGCACGCGCACCATCGCGCAACTCGTGGAGGACATCAATCTGGATCCCCGCCGGGGGAACGGGCACGAGAACGTCATGACCCGCATCAAGATCGACCAGCATGTCCTGACCCTGCTTGCCCGCACTGGACAGACGCCCGACACGGTGCCCACAGCCGGGGAAGTCGTCTTTCTGCGCGACACCGCCAACATGTCCACCGGCGGCACGGCGGTGGACCGCACGGACGTGACGCACCCCGAAAACATCACCATCGCCCGCCGGGCGGCGCAGGTCATCGGGCTCGACGTGGCGGGCATTGACCTGATCACCCCCGACATCTCCCGGTCCGTCCACGAAACGGGGGGCGGCATCGTGGAGGTCAACGCCGCCCCCGGGTTCCGCATGCACCTTCAGCCGTCTGAGGGCAAGGCGCGCAACGTGGCTGGCCCCGTGCTGAGCATGCTGTTTCCAAAAGACACGCCCTGCCGCATGCCCATCATCTCCATCACGGGCACGAACGGCAAAAGCACCACCTCGCGCATGGTGGCGCACATCCTGCGGCACGCGGGCAAGGTCGTGGGCCTGACGACGTCCAACGGCATCTACATCAACGGCGAACAGATCGTCAGCGGAGACACCACCGGCCCCAAGAGCGCCAAAGTCGTACTGAGTGACCCCAATGTCGAGGTCGCGGTGCTGGAAACGGCGCGCGGCGGCATTCTGCGCGAAGGGCTGGGCTTCGACCGCTGCGACGTGGGCGCGGTGCTGAACATCCAGGCCGATCACCTGGGCCTGAAAGGTATCGAGACGGTCGAAGACCTCGCCTGGGTCAAGTCGCTGGTGGTGGAGGTGGTGACCGAGGGCGGCACAAGCGTGCTGAACGCCGACGACGCGCTGACCCTGAAGATGCGCCGGAAGGCGAGGGGCAGCCTGACGCTCTTTTCCATGCACGGCGGAAACGCGGCCTCCAAGGATTTGCAGGAACACATCGCGGGCGGCGGCACGGCCCTGGTGCGCGAGCCGACCGTGCTTGGCGACGAGATCGTGCTGTATGAGGGCGGGCAGCGCCGCCCGATTCTGCGGGCACGCGATATTCCCGCCACCCTCGGCGGCTTCGCGCAGGTCAACGTGCAGAACGCGCTGGCCGCCGCCGCCATCGCCGTGGCGCAGAACGTGGATCTGGGCGTGATCCGCGCGGCACTCGGGTCTTTCACCACCTCCTTCGAGCAGAGTCCGGGACGGCTCAACCTGTACGACGGCCACCCCTTCCGCGTCCTGCTGGACTACGCGCACAACCCCTCGGGTATGGAGTACCTGCGCGACCTCGTCACCCACCTCCGCCCGCCGAGGGGACGGGTGATCGGCGTGATGGGCGTGGCCGGGGACCGCCGCGACGAGGACATCCGACGCATGGGCGTACTGGCTGCCGAGACCTTCGACAAACTGATCGTTCGCGAGGACGAACTGCGCCGGGGCCGCCCCAAAGGCGAGGGGGCGCGCCTGCTGGAAGAGGGCGCGCGGGAGGCTGGCTTCCCCGCTGAACGTGTCACGACGGTTCTCGACGAGATGGACGCCGTGGACCGTGCCCTCAGCGTCGCCCAGCCGGGGGATCTGGTGATCCTGCTCGCCGATAAGGTCGAGCAAACCTGGCAGCGGATGCGCGATTTTGACAGTTCCCCGCTTCGTGCAGAAATTCCATAAATTCAACGCAGTATTTTCGAGCATTTGTCGAGGTGCGGACTTCTTTTTGATCAGGTCCAGCGCGCGAACTTGAATGGGCATGGGGGAGAATGGGGAGCCGTGAGGAGCGGCCTTCCACGCGCGGCGCCACTCGGACAACTGCGCTCTGGAGCGGCTGGATTCCCGAGACGCTCTGGGCGTAATGGCAGCTGACGTGGGGCAGGACCCAGGCCACGTGGGGCCCTGTCACGGCGCTTCCCGCTGGCCCCACGCGCGCGGCCTCCTGTTCCAACTCCAGCGCAACCCCGAACATGCAGGCGCAGACCAAGGCCCGTAGGCTTGCGCGTGACCTTCCCACCGAGGGGGCGCCCGGCGCCGTTCACACGGCTCTGGCTCCCCTCCTTGGTCACGGCGCCGCCCCGATAAAGCGCTCAGCAGCCGGTGAGTGCCTCCCCTCCGGAGGGCAAAGGCGGTGAGGGCATCATGCCGCCTGCGGGAAGCAGGGCCGTCCGTCACCCGCCGCACGGAGAGGACAGGGGTGCGTGGGCTCCTGCACCGGCGGCACCCGCTGGGGGATAAACCGCGGACGGCTTCCCGGGACACGCCGTGGCGGGGTGCAGCGCGGAGGCCTTCCGCACTCCCCTGCAGAGCGTTTGCGTCTGCCCCTGGGTTCAGCCTCTGCTCGGGGTGGTTGTGCCCGCGCCATTCCCCGGCGTTGACCGGGGAGGGTCAGTGGCCAGACTTCTACGCGCAGCCTCTCCCGCACCACCCTGTGAACGCACGCAGGCCTTCGCGCACCGGGGGAACAGCCCGCTGCTCAGCCGTCCGTCCCACCGCCGAACAGGGCTTCATAACGGAGAGGCGAGGAGTCACCGAAGGGGCGGGGAGGGAAGGGATGATCCACAAACCGCATCAGAGGTGGCCGTCCGCTGGTTTTGGTTTGAGGCGGCGGAGCTGCTGAGCTGGGGCAGACCACGCCGGTCCCGCCTTGCGGCGCCTCCTGCGCTGTTGTGACGCAGCTTCCCTACACTGATCTCGGCCATACCGCATCGCCGCAAGGGCCCACGAACCGGGCCGTTCCCAGACCCGTCCCCGTTTTTCTCCTGGCCCAGATATGGCCGGGCGCCACTTGCCCCCACCCCGACAGGGGAAGACCATGACCACCCCAGTTCGCTCCCAACAGCCCGAGGTCTTACCCATATCGCCGAGGAGACCTGCGCCCAGGCAGGGCGCCGCGGACCGGGCGGGGACGGGTCCACCGTTGACGGTCCTGGATTGGGCGAGGCGGTCTCCCGACGCATGATGGGCTGGCCGTGAGATTGGTGTTTACGCTTTCTTTACGTCTGCTTTGACACACTGTCGTCAGTCTCCTCCGCTCTGTCCATTCTGACTGCCCGAATTCCGGTCAGCGGCGGACGCCAGCGCAGCGTTGTGGATGAACATCCACTGTCGGAGGACGCCAAAGGACGTGAGAGTTGAAGCTTAGACCCGGTGAACCCGCACGCCCAGCACGGCCGCGTGAAGCGGTCACGCCCTCCTGCGGCCCGAAACTCACCTGCCTCGCAGGCTGGACAGTGATGTGCTGCGCCGCCCTTGGCGGAGCTGCGGGCGCGAGCGGAGAATTCCACGTCAAGTTCTACAGCTTTGCGGCTCCGCAGACCCTCGCGGACGCCCTCAGCGTGCAGTTCAGGATTCAGTCCCCAGGGGGCGGCCCCAGCAGTTACGCTGCCGAGCTGCTGGCCGAGTCGCGGCAGCAGAACCTGACCGCCCGGTACTCGTCGGGCCGCAACTTCTTTCAGGTTCAGGCGCGCCGCCAGTCAGACCCCATTTTGAACAACTCCACGCTGTCCGGCACGCTGAGCTACAGCTATTCCCCTGCTCTGGCGCCCACGGGCCTCGCCATGTCGTCGTTTTCCACCTACTACTCGTACAGCGCCAGCCAGTCACCTACGCAGTCCGTTCAGGTGCATTCGGGCGGGCTGAACTTCGGCGTGCGCTTTTCGGACACCCTGTCCGGGTCGGTGAATGGTTCCGTCTTTCTGGTGGATATCAAGGCGGGCACGTCCAGCAGCACGCAGCGCAGCGCCACCCTCTCCGGCTCACTGAATTACCGCAAGGACGCCACCACCGTGTCGGCCAGCCCGAGCGTCTCCCTGGCGGACGGTAAAGCCAGCTGGAACGTGGGCGTGAATGCCCGGACCGCCCCACGAAGCGACCTCACGCTGTCTGCAAACGCCAACGCTTCGTCCTCATCTCCGCCCACGGCTTCCGCCGAAGTCCAGTACGACGCCAGCGCCCTGCTGGGGACAGGGACGCCCAAGGGCAAACTGAGCGTGGGCTCTGCCATCAGCGTTTCGTCCGCTGCGTACACCGTGAGCGGGCGGGTGCGGACCACCGTAAACCCCAACCTGAGCCTGGGGGGCAGCGTCGCCTTCACGCCCACCACCTCCGACGTGACCTACACCGCTGACGCCTCGGGCAAACTGGGGGCCGCGTACCTCAGCGCGAACACGTCCCTGGGCACCCGGCCGGGCACGGCCCCGGCGTTTAGCGTCGGCGCGTCGGTCAGCAGCCAGGCGGCGCCCCTGTACGGCTCGCTGTTCGTGGGGTACCGGCGGCAGGACCCCAACCAGAGCGGCAACGCTTCGGGCACGTTCGGCTACCGCAGCGGCAAGCTCGACGTGAGCAGCACCGTGGCCCTGAACGCGACGCAAAGCGCAAGCAGCCCCAGCGCGGGGCAGACAGGGACGACGCCCGGCGCGTGGCAGATCAGCGGTTTCGCCGACCTGACGGCCGCGTATGCCGTTGGGGAGAAATACGACGTGTCGGGCAGCCTGCGGTATGAGGCCGGTTCAGGCCCCCAGGCGCCCGCTCGCCTGCGCTACGGCGTGGGACTTCGGTACCGCTTTTGACAGCGGCCCGGCGGAGGATGAGCATGAGGAGAAGTTGGTTGCCAGGGCAGGTCCTGGCGCACGCACTTGGAGCGGGAGGGCGGCACCTGCTGCTGACCCTCGTTGCCCTGGTCATCAGCTGGAGCGGGGCGCAGGCTGGGCCAGGTCCTGGCCAGACCGCACCGACCATCACGCTCAACAAGACCCGTGCGGTCTTTGGTGAGCGCCTCACAGCGACCATCTCAAACGGAAGTTGTAGATCGGGTTCAGATACAGGGAGGGATGCTGGAATCCTCTATTGGTACTGGCCAAATGGTGAATCCAACTATCTCCTACTGGGTGGTTATCAGGGTCCGGGAGCACAGTATCAATTTGAGACGTTTCCTCTTGCTGCCGGACCCGTTAGATTCACATATGAATTTGCCTGCCCATGGACGAACAACTCATACGTTCTATATACATTTACCCCTTCAGTCGCTGTCGATAAACTTCAACTGACAAATGAAAATACCCGTTTTGAATCAGGTGAAACAGCGACTGTTGGCATTACCAATGCAGCTAAGGACGTCATCTATACCATGGACTGGAAGGACGGCGTCGACACCTGGATCGGTGACGGGTCGCCCACCCATACCTTCCAGCATACCTACCGCCTGACCACCCCCGGCAGATTCCTCTATCAGTCCTCCATCTCCAGCAAGTTCACTGTTTCGGATTATTCGAGGAGTCACACCGAATCAGATCTGGGTTATCAGACAAACCATGTGATCAGCCTGCCCACGATCACGTTGAATTCCCCAGCCACGACCGCCGCCTTTACCGATGTATCCGTCTCGTACGACTACCTCGTTACAGGCAGGACGTACACCGTGAACTGGGGCGACGGCACCTCCCAACCACTCGTCGGGGACGGCAGTCAGCAGACGGTGACGCACCAGTACAAGAAAGACGGCGTGTACCAGATCACGACGCTCGGCTCGGTCAACCTGACCAACAGCGCGCCGCCGACCGTGACCGTTCAGTCGCCGCCCCCCACCCTGACCGTGAGCGGTACGGGCCCGAAAGCGGTCCTGTCGTTCAGCGGCCTTCAGGGGGGCACGGACTACACGGTGGACTGGGGCGACGGCTCCAGCACACCGCTGACGCGGGACGCTCCGGGCCAGCAGCCCAGCCACACCTACGCCGCGCCTGGCACCTACACGGTCAAGCTGTACGGTCCCGCCGCAAACGGAAGCGTGGGGGTGCTGACCACCGGAACCTTCACCGCCACCCTGGGCAACGTGGGCCTCAGTGCCGCGCCCGACCGACCCGTGATCGGGGGACAGGTCGTGCTGACCCTGACCGGGCTGGCCGAGGCGGCCACGTACGAACTGGACTGGGGCGACGGCACGGTTGAGTCCGGCATCACCGGGCAGACCACCACGACCCGCTCGCACGCCTACACCGCCGCGCGGGACTACACCGTGACGGTCCGCAGCGGCGGGCAGCCACTGGGGACGACCACCGTCGCCGTGCAGGTGCCCACCCCGGTACTGTCGCACACCGCCCAGGGCCTGACGCTGACCCTTCAGGTGCAGAACCTCGTGGCGGGAGCCGCCTACACGGTGAGCTGGGGTCAGGGAACGCCTGAATCCCTGAACGCTACGGGTCCGGCGGCCACCCTCACGCACACCTACACGGCCCCCGGCACCTACACGGTGACGGTCACACCTGCTCGCGGCGCACCGGCCACCGAGTCCGTGTCGGTCGTCGCCTCGCAGGCGAAGTTGACCGTCACGCCCCCGGTCGTGGACACCGACCAGCCCGTCACCGCCGCCATGATGGACCTCGTTCCCGCCCTGGAATACATGCTCGACTGGAACGACGGTAGCCCTCCCCTGAAATTCACGCCCCTGGAGACTCAGGCCACCCAGACGCACGTGTACACGGCCCCCGGCACGTATCAGGTGGAACTGAGCGCGCCGAACGTCAACCCGGCCACGGCACCCGTGACCGTCCGGCCCGGCGGGCCCATCCTGACCCTGACGGCCGACACCCTGACGGCCACGCTGAGCGCGGGCCGCCTGTACAGGGGGGTTGCGTACACCATTGACTGGGGAGGTGGGGCGACCGAGCGCTTCACGGCGACTGGGCCGACCATGACCCTCACGCACCTCTACAGTGCCCCCGGCACGAAGACCGTGACGGTAACGCCCGATGGCGGCACTCCCGTCACGGCCAGCGTCACGCTGAGTGTGCCCACCCCTGTCCTGACCGTGACGCCCGCCCAGGGACAGACGGACACGGCCTTCACCGCCTCGCTTTCGGGGTTGGTACCGAGCCTGACGTACACCCTCGCGTGGGGAGATGGCAGCACCGAAGCCGTGACTGGGGTCTCCACCTTCACCCGCGTTCACCAGTACGCGCTTCCCGGTACTTTCGCTGTCACCGTCACGTCTCCGGACGCACCTCCCGCGCAGCAAAGCGTCACGGTGCGGGTTCCCGCACCGGTCCTGGGCACCACCAGCACCAACCTCACCCTCACCTTGCAACTCGGGCGTCTCGTCAAGACCGCCGCGTACCGCGTGCAGTGGGGCGACGCCCAGGAGCAGACCCTCACGGCTCAGTCCACCGAGACCACCCTGAGCCACACTTACGCGGCTCCGGGCACCTACACCGTGACCGTCACGCCCGAACTCGGCGACGCGGCCAGCGTTCCCGTCACCCTTCAGTACGTCAGCGTGGACGCCCCCGTCCTCTCCGTCACCCCCTCCAGCGCCAACGTGTATGCGGAAGTCCGTTCGGACTTCCGGGGGCTGATCCCCAGCTTGAGTTACACCCTGGACTGGGGCGACGGGCAGCGGGACACGATCACCGGCGTCACCGAGGGCCAGAAGGTCCACACCTACCCGCAGGCCGGGACCTATACCGTCAGTCTCAAGGCTCCCCAGTCCCCAGCAGCAACTGCGCCCGTCACGGTTACTCAACCGGTGCCCGTCGTGACGGCCACCTCCACCGCCCTGGAAGCCCAGGTGACGGTCACGGGCCTGATCCCTGCCCTGACCTACCGGCTGGAATGGGGAGACGGTACCCCTGCGGTGGAGATCACCGGCGTGGACACCAAGGCCCTGACGCACACCTACGGCCGACCCGGTGTGTATCCCCTGACCCTCACCGTTCCCGGTGCAGCTCCGGTCAAGGTCACGGTGAACGTGGCCGTCACGGCGGCCACCCTGAGCGCCACGACGGACGCCCTGACGGTCACGGCCAACGTGAGCGGCTTGCAAAAGGCGCTCACCTATACCCTGAACTGGGGCGACGGGTCGAACCGCACCGTCAGCGGCGTGGCCGCCGATACCCTCACCCACACCTATGCCAAACCCGGCACCTACACCCTCACCCTGAGTACCCCTGGCACCGCCGACGTCACGGCCAGCGTCACGCTGAGTGTGCCCACCCCTGTCCTGACCGTGACGCCCGCCCAGGGACAGACGGACACGGCCTTCACCGCTTCGCTTTCGGGGTTGGTACCGAGCCTGACGTACACCCTCGCGTGGGGAGATGGCAGCACCGAAGCCGTGACTGGGGTCTCCACCTTCACCCGCGTTCACCAGTACGCGCTTCCCGGTACTTTCGCTGTCACCGTCACGTCTCCGGACGCACCTCCCGCGCAGCAAAGCGTCACGGTGCGGGTTCCCGCACCGGTCCTGGGCACCACCAGCACCAACCTCACCCTCACCTTGCAACTCGGGCGTCTCGTCAAGACCGCCGCGTACCGCGTGCAGTGGGGCGACGCCCAGGAGCAGACCCTCACGGCTCAGTCCACCGAGACCACCCTGAGCCACACTTACGCGGCTCCGGGCACCTACACCGTGACCATCACGCCCGAACTCGGCGACGCGGCCAGCGTTCCCGTCACCCTTCAGTACGTCAGCGTGGACGCCCCCATCCTCTCCGTCACCCCCTCCAGCGCCAACGTGTATGCGGAAGTCCGTTCGGACTTCCGGGGGCTGATCCCCAGCTTGAGTTACACCCTGGACTGGGGCGACGGGCAGCGGGACACGATCACCGGCGTCACCGAGGGCCAGAAGGTCCACACCTACCCGCAGGCCGGGACCTATACCGTCAGTCTCAAGGCTCCCCAGTCCCCAGCAGCAACTGCGCCCGTCACGGTTACTCAACCGGTGCCCGTCGTGACGGCCACCTCCACCGCCCTGGAAGCCCAGGTGACGGTCACGGGCCTGATCCCTGCCCTGACCTACCGGCTGGAATGGGGAGACGGTACCCCTGCGGTGGAGATCACCGGCGTGGACACCAAGGCCCTGACGCACACCTACGGCCGACCCGGTGTGTATCCCCTGACCCTCACCGTTCCCGGTGCAGCTCCGGTCAAGGTCACGGTGAACGTGGCCGTCACGGCGGCCACCCTGAGCGCCACGACGGACGCCCTGACGGTCACGGCCAACGTGAGCGGCTTGCAAAAGGCGCTCACCTATACCCTGAACTGGGGCGACGGGTCGAACCGCACCGTCAGCGGCGTGGCCGCCGATACCCTCACCCACACCTATGCCAAACCCGGCACCTACACCCTCACCCTGAGTACCCCTGGCACCGCCGACGTCACGGCCACCGCCGTCCTTCAGGTCAAGCCCCTCACCCTCCAGGTCGTGTCCCCCGAGTTGCGCGCCAGCGCCACCCTCGGCGGACTGGTCAGCGCCCTCACCTACACCGTGGACTGGGGCGACGGCCAGCAGGACACGGTGACCGGACGGACGACCACCACCCTGGTTCACACGTACCTGAAGCCTGGTCAATACACGGTCACTGTGACGGCCCCCGGCCTTGATCTGGTGACCACCACCTTCACCGCTGGGCTGCCCCCGCGGGAGGTCATCACCGCCACGCCCGGTTCCTCGCCGGACGTGCTGGACTTCCGCATCACCGGGCTGCTGACCGGCGCCACCTACCTGCTCGACTATGGCGACGGCCAGGTCGAACCGCTGACCTTTACCGGTCAGTCGGGCCGCTGGACGCACCGCTACGCGCAGACAGGCATCTATACCCTCACCCTGAGCCTGCGTACACCAGACGGCGTGAGCAGCGTCCGCGCCGTGACCACCGTGCAGGCCCAGCAGCCCCTGACCCTGAGCGCCGCGACCCTGGCGTTCCCGGGAGGGCCGTCCGGCTCCACCCTCACGCTCAGTTCCCTGGACCCGGTGGGGGTGCGCCTGAACGTCGCCTATACCGGCAGCGGCAGCCTGACCGGCCAATGGGTTCTGGACGGACAGGCGGGACCCACCGTGACGGTGGACCTGCCCGAGGGGAGCACCGCCGCCACGGCGACCTACACGGTGGCTCCGCCCAAACCCGGGCGGCACACGCTGTCGTTCCAGATCACAGGCGTCACGCCGCGCTGCGCCGCCGCGTGTTCGGCCCCACGCATTCCCGCCGCCAACACCCTGAGCTACACGCTGGACGTCCCGACGGCCCTGACCTACGGCAACCTGACCGTGAAGTTGACGGGCGTGACGAACCTGGACCTCCAGTCATTCTCGGGCACGGGCACCGTGCGGCTGATCGTCGGCGGATCCGATCTCGGCGCGCAGAACGTGACCCTCTCGGCCCTTCAGGTCACCCGCACGGAGGCGGGATACAAAGTCACGGGCGGCGCGCCCACCCGCGTGGACCTGGGTTCCCTGCAACTGAGGGTTCTGAGTCTGGGACAGGCGGACGTGCGCCTCCAGACCCTCACCCTGAAGACGGATGGGGCAACGCTGAGCGGCAGGGTGCAGCTACCGGGGAACACGGGCGAGGGCCTGGCCTTCCGGGACGCGGCCCTGCAAGAAGGCGGCGAACTCTTCGCCGAACTGAGCGGCGAAGGTTCCGGCATCAGGGACGCCACCCTCGGGACGGGCATTACCGTCTCGGCGGTCGAGGGAGTTCTCGACCTGTCGAGAAAGCAGAATTCCGACGTGCTCAAGACCGCCTATGCCCGCAGCGAGGCCGGTGCGCCCGGGCCCGAGTGGATGGGCGTGGTTTTGCCCACCGCCCGCATGCTCGTTGGCGCGCCCCTCGTGACGGGTACGGTGGCCGGAGTGACGGGTCCCGCCGCCTACACCCTCGGTGGCTACACCACAGCCTTTGACCTGGAGTCCACCACCCTGTCCTTCGGCGGCTGGTCGGTGCGAACCGCTGGGATGCAGGTCACCATCAGCGGGGGCGTGATCGCCAAGGTGAGCGGTAAGGGCAGCCTGACCGTGCCCATGGTGAACGAGGCGTTGCCCCTGAACATCGGCTGGAACACCCAACTGGGCACGCCAGGTGCGAAGTGGGTCTTCAGCGCCGCCGGGTCTCCAGCGGTTCATGATTTTGGCCGGACCAAGCTGGACCTGGGCACCCCCGCCTGGGAAACCCGTGGGGACGGCACCGCCAAGCTGACCTTCTCCAATGCCCGCTGGAACCTGGGCGGCGTGAGCGGCGCGGAAGTCAAACTCCCGCTCTACAACCTGACCTTCACGCCAGACGGCGGCGTCAGTCTGAACGGAGAAGCGTGGGCCAGCGCCACGGGCCTGACCAACTTCAGCCTGTTTCAGTACCCCTTCCCCGCCGCCGACGTTGGTGTCGCGTATCAGGGTGCAGGTCAGTACACCCTGAGCCTGCGCGGCAAGCTGCAGCTGACCGAAGCGGTGCCGCTCAGCGGCACCGTGGAACCCGTCAACTTCTGGGTCAAGGATGGCAAGGACGTCAAGATCGTCTTCGAGAAGCTGCGGGTGAAGGGCGAGATCAAGACCGTCAGCTTCGACGTGGCCGTGAGCGCGATGTTCAAGGACGAGAACACCTTGGAGTTCATCGGTGAGGGCGACCTGACCATTGCTAAGAAGCTTGGCGTGGGCGTTAAGGCGGGCTTCGGTCGCGAGAACGGTACCGGCTACGGCTTTCTGTGGGCGAAGTACCGGGCCCCGGACCTGAGCGTCAAGCCTCTGGCCACAGTGGGCGCTTTCGGCTTCTACGAATTCAACGGTGGGCTGGCCATCAACATGAGCTGGAAAGACGGCAACTTCGACGTGCCGCCCGTCAAGGCCATTCCGAAAAGCGGAGTTACCGTCGCTGTCCAGGCCGGGACCGTGTTCGGTCCGTGGGCCGATAAGGGCTCCACGGTACACTTCCGGGGCGCACTCGGGATCGACACGGCGGGCACGATTGCCATCTCGGCCAAGGGCTGGTTCCTCACGCTGCTCAAGGACGGGGCCTTCGGCACCGAACAGCCGAACGCGGCGGCGCTGGTCGTCCTGAACGTCCCGGTGGATGATCCCAGCTCCGGGTACTTCCTGGCGCAGGCCTGCGTCGGACCGGCGACCAACATCGGGCGCGGCCTGGATTGCAGCAAGAACCGCGAGCTGGAATTTGCTGGAATCATGGCCCTGCGCGGCTACGCCGAGGTCTACACTCCCTTCTCCGGAGACGGGCAGCACGTGTACCTCGGCACGAAGCAAAATCCCATCGGTGTGCGCCTGCTGGCCCTGGGCAGTACGGCGCCGAGCGTTCCGAATGCGGACGCCACGTCCACCACCCCCGCGCCCCCCGTCCAGACCAAGCAGAACGGTCTGGAGATCAACGGCTACCTGATGTTCGCCAGCGACAGCGTGCGCGCGGGTTTCGGCGCGAATTACCGCTACCGCATCGGCGAGAAGGGCGAGGGCGCGGTCTGCAACTGGCACTGGGAGGCGGAAGCCTGGGTGGGCATCAACGCCGACTTCGCCGTCATCTATAACCCGACGGCCTTGGACGCCTCCGTGAGCCTGGGGGCGAGTGCGTCGGCAGGGGCAGGTGCGTGCGGCGTCGATGTCACGGTCGGCGTCAGCCTGACCATGACGGGACGCCTGTACGTCTCGGCAGCCAGCCGCTTCTTCGAGGGCACGTTCGCGGGCCGGGTCACGATGCCTGTGATTCCGGACATCAGCTTCTCTGTGAACGGGCGCGCAGACTTCTAGCCCCCCGGACAGAGCGGTCCGTTCCCGACTTTGCGGGCCGCTCCCTTTATCCCTCCCCACCCTGAGGACCCCCATGCGAACCCTGCTGCTACTCACCCTGACGGCCAGCCTCGGCGTGGCCGCTGCCCAGACCGCCCCCACCAAGGGGGGCGTCGCGGCCCTGCCCACCCCGGACGGCGCCTACCTGCGCTGGTACTTGCCCGGGGACGTACTGCCCGCGCGCGGGTTTGCCCTGCGCCTCAGCGGCCCGGGCGGCACCCGCACTGTCTCCGTTTCCTCACCGCAACCGTATACGGCGGCCCTGGGACTGCCCCGGCCCGAGTACGACTCGCTGATCGCCACATACAAGACGCCGCCCCGCAGTGCCAGCGAACGTACCCAGCGGGCCTTTTTCGGGCTGAGCGTGGTCGCCCGGCCCGCCTATGCTCGCGCGCTGGGCATCATGATCACCCTCAAGGACCTCAGGCCTGGCCAGTACACCGTGACCGTCACCGCGCTGGGAAGCACGGAAACGAAGGTCGGGCAGGCCACCTTTGCAACCGCTCCCCTGATGCCCGTGCCCCAGCCCGGACCGCCCAGGGCCAAGGCCGCGCCCGCTGCCGTACAACTCAGCTGGTCGGTTCCGGCTGCGGCGTCCAGCGGGCTGGTGGTGGCGTACAACATCTACCGCGCTGCGGGCAACGGCCCGTTCGTGCTGCTGCGGCCCGCACCGTTTTTCCCGTCCAGCCAGCCGGGCGGGGACGTATTCAAGGACGCGGACCTCCAGGCCAAGACCACCTACCGCTACCGGGTGGCGTCCGTTGATCTGTTCGGGCGGGAATCGGCCCGGACCGTCCCCATCACGGTGACCACCGAGGCCGTGACGGTTCTGCCCGCTCCCGAAGACCTGCGGGCCACCGTCAGGGAACGGGCCGTAACCCTGCGCTGGACTCCCCCAAAGGACAGCCGGATCACCCGGCAGGTCGTTGTGCGCGGCACCGACCCCAGCCGGCCGCTGACGGCCGTGGCGACGCTGAAGCCCGGGGAAGCCACCTACACCGACACCACCGGACGGGTGGGCGAGCCTTACGTGTACGCGATCATCGCGGGGACGGCGGGCGGAGAGGTCGGGACCCGCAGCAACCTCGTCTCCGCTCGGCCTGTCAACACCAGGCCTCCCGCCGCACCGAGTGGCGTGACCATCAAAGCGGGCGAATCGGCCCTCACCCTCAGCTGGAAGGCCAACCGGGAAGAGGACATTCGCGGCTACCAGATCTACCGCAGCGAATCCGAGCAGCCCGGTGCCCCCGCACTGCTCGTGAACACCGAGCCCGTCGTGGGGACGACCTTCTCCGACCCTCTCAGGGCCGGTCTCCTCAACCGGTACTTTTACCGCGTGACGGCCCTGAACACTTCCCAGGCGGAATCGGCGCGCTCGGCCACCGTCTCCTCCAAGCTCGTCGATAAGACGCCGCCCCCCGCTCCGGCCCTGCTGCCCTTCACGGTCAGCGCCGAAGGGGTGAAGTTGAGCTGGATGCAGGCAGATATTCCGGACCTGGCCGGTTTCCGGGTGCTGCGCGCGACGGGCAACGCCGCCCCTGTAGAACTCGGCCGTCTGAACGCCGCGACCCGCACATATCTGGACGCCACCGCCGAGGTAGGCGTGACGTACGCGTACAGCGTCCGGAGTGTGGACGGCGCGGGCAACGTGTCCGCACCGTCCACACCGGTGGCCATCCACCGGGCCAGCACGGGCGTTCCGGCTGCGCCCCAGGGGGTGCAGGTCAAGGCGTTGGGGGCGCGGGCGGGCAACCGCGTGACCTGGAAAGCCGCGCCCGGCTTGGCCGTGGTCGTCTACCGCCTGGACGCCGCGGGCCGCCCAGCCCTTCAGGCATCGGACCTGATCACTGCGGGATCGTTCACGGACACCGCGGGCACACCTCAAAGCCAGTACCAATTGCGGTCGGTGGACGAACGTGGTCAGCTAAGTTCACTGACCAACCCCATGCCCGTTGACCAGCCCTAGTGCACAGGACGGAAGCAGGCTTTCTGCACCCGCCGTGGCGCATCTCCGCATAGGTTCAGGCCCCGTTTCCGCCGGTGCACACCGTCCGTCCGCTTTTGAGGCTCCATGTACTTGAACACCTTCGGTGCCCCGCACTTCTCCGGCCCCCGGCTCCCACCCCGGCACCTGCTCTTCCTCGCCTATCTGGCGGTGGAAGGCTCGGCAAGCCGTGCGCGGCTGCGCTCCTTGTTCTGGCCGAGCAGCGCGAGCGCGGCGGCCAGCCTCCGGGTGCTGCTCAGCACGATGCGCCGTACCGCACCTGGCCTGATCACCGAGCGGGGGGACCACCTGATTCTCCAGTGCGGCAGTGACTTTGCCGATCTGCTTGGGCATATTCAGGCGGGTCGCCCGGCCCAGGCCCTGCCCCTGTACCGTGGGCCCTTTCTGGCCGAACTCTCCCCGACCCTCTTTGGTCCGGAGCTGGAGGAGTGGCTCATGGACACCCGGGAGTCCATCGCGGAACAGCTGTGGGAGTCGCTGATCCAGGCCGCAGAACACCTCACTGGGCAGGGGCGCCTGGAAGAAGCGACCGTGCAGGCCGAAGCCGCCTGGCTCCTGCCGGGACTCCCGCCCCGCGACGTGCATGACCTGCGTCGTCTGCACCGGTTGCTGCTGCTCGGGGGGAGCAAGCAGGCGGGGTGGGTCGCCCGCAAGGCCCGTGAGCTGGGCGTGGACGTGGAGGCCAGTCTGCTCCCTGCCGCCGAATTGGAGCCCCTCACCCTTCCCGGAACCAACCTGCCGGTGGAGGTCACGCCCTTTGTGGGGCACCGGGAACTCCTCGAGCAGCTTGGCCAAGCGCTGGCGGACCCAGGCGTGCGCCTGCTGACGATCTGGGGGGTTGGCGGCGCTGGGAAGTCACGCCTGGCCCTGCGGGCCGCACGGAACGCCGGGCGAGCATTTCAGGACCAGGTGTGGTGGATCGCGCTGGAAGACGTCCGCCAGCCAGGCGATCTGCTCGCACATACGGCCCTGGCGATCGGGGCGGCGCTCACACCCGGTCGCCCTGCCCTGGACATGGTCGTCACCGTCTTGCGCAAACGCCCCGCGCTGATCGTGTTCGACCAGTTCGAGCATCTGGGTGGGGCAGCCCCCCTGCTGGCCGATCTGCTTGGAAAATGTGCTCACCTGAAGATCATCGTCACGTCGCGCCGCCGGCTGTCCCTGCGCGCAGAGACGACGTTTGAACTCAACGGACTGAACGTGCATGCGCTGCCAGGTCAGCCCCACAGTGACGCCCTGGCGCTGTTCATCGGGCAGGTCCAGCGGGTGCGCCCGACGTACCGCCTGACGGGCGAGGACCTGGCGCACGCGCAGGACGTGTGTGCCTTCGTGGACGGCCTACCGCTCGTCATCGAGCTGGTAGCCAACTGGATTCGGATGCTCACGCCCAAGCAACTCCTGAGTGAACTGCACGCCAGCCTGGACCTGCTGGACGTGCCGGTCCTGGATCTGCCGGAACGGCACCGCAACCTGCGGGCGGTGCTGGAGCAGAGCTGGCAGCGCCTGACCCCCCGGAACCAGGAGGTGCTCGCAGCGCTGGTGGTCTTCCAGGGTGGTTTCACCTTTGAGGCGGCCTCCAGCGTAACTGGAGCTACGCTCCACGACTTGATGGCGCTGGTCGATCAGTCCATGTTGCGCGTGGACGTGACGGGCCGCTTTAGCCGGCACCCCTTGATTGCCCAGCTCTCGCGCCAGCGCCTGAACGTTCCAGAAGCGGTACAGCGTGTCATGGAAGCGGAGCACACGGCATTTTTTTTGCAGCGATCGGATCTGGGCTTTCAGAACATGCTTGACGGGCACCGGCAGACCGAGTGGCGCGTCTGGTTTACTGTGGAATACTTGAATCTCACGGTTTCGTTGACGAGCGCCGTTGCCCGCAGTGATTTCGTTTCGGCAGCGTATCTGGCGCGCAACCTCCACCGGGAGTGGAACAACCGGGGGCTGGCGGGTACCTCCCTTCCGACGGTGCTCTCGCTCCTGCCCCACCTGGAAGGACCGGAACACGCCGACGCGTACGCGTGGGCGCTGATCACGGCGGAAGCGCTCGCCATGTACAGCGGTGTCGCGCCGGTCGGGGACGCTCTGGCGGCCGCGCGGCGCGCGAACAACGACTTTGCGGTCATGTGCGCCCTCTACATCCGGGAGTACGGAGCACAGCAGCGGGGAGACCCCACGCGCCGCGCCCTGATGGCAGAACTGTACGGCGCGGCCGTCCAGACCGGAAGGCCTGCGCCGCTCGCCATTACCCTGAGGAGGCGCGCCAGCGTGGTCCTCTCCGGAGGCGACGGGAAGGCCGCCCGAGATGATATTGAAGAGGCCCTGATCCTCGTCAGGCATCTGGGAACGACGTTTATCCAGGCAGACTTACACCTGCTGCTGGGGCAGGTCCACGCCATGCAAGGTCAACTGGAATCGGCCGAGCAGTGCCTTCGCTCAGCCCTTTCTCTGTTCACCACCCTCGGCTTCCGGCCCGAGGCCAGCAGCTGCCTGAACACCCTGGCCTTCATCTGCCTGTTCAGAATCGGTCCGGGGAACCGGAAGGCAGCTGTTCGGTCGGCCCTCGGCTGGTGTGATCAGGCCGACGAAACCTTCAGCGCGCAAGGGCGCTTCGCTGTCCGCGACAATGTCAACGCCCGTGGGTTCGTGCTCAGCGTCCTGGGCCACATCAGTCAAGCACAAGCGTGCTTCGAGAGCGACGTTCAGGGGGCCAGAAGCTGCGGGAACCGGCAGGGTGAACTGATGGCCCGGTTGGGCCTGGGGAATCTGGCCCTGCGGCGTCGCGACTGGGTGGCAGCCAGCGCGACCTTTGCATCTGTCGTCACCGACGCTGAGAAGGCCGAGGGGCACGCACCAGCACGCTGGTTGGCCCTCCTTGGCCTGGCTGAGGCGCACCTCCACCTGGGGAACCGGGACGGGGCACTCGGGTGCTGGACGGCCGCGCAGCAGGCGGGTCAGGGACTGGGCGCAGCCGTTCCGCGCTTCATCGATGTTGCCGTTCAGAGGTACCGGCGGCGGAGCGTTCAGCGGGGGTAAGGGCCGGCTGGGGTGCGCCTCCCCATGCACGTTGACCGTGCCGTCCACCTCCTCCACCAGGAAGGCAGGTTGGCCGCGCCCCTCGTCGTCGCGCCCGTTTCCCGAGAGTGTTCTCGCACGTGAGGCGCCAGACCTATGGGGCTCCTTTCGGGGAAGCGGCCGCGCCCCTCCCGCTTCAGTTTGCGGGCCGGACCGGCAGCGGCTCACAGACAGGCTTGCTCGCGCCGCTGTTGAAGACGGCGGTGCCCGTTACGTTGAGGCCCGTGTACACGCGGTTGGGCCGCGCAGGGACGTTCAGCGGCAGGGTGAAGATCAGCCGGTGACCCTGCTGGCGGAACTTTACTCCGGTACGCCCTGCACTCCAGCGGTCGACTCCAGGCAGGACCGACTGCCTGGCCATTTCCCCTTTGCGGGACTTGGGCCCGGCACGGACCGGCAGGACGCCCCAGGGTTTCCGCACAGTGGACGTCAGTGGTCAGGTGGCGGTGGTGCAGCGCGGTCAGGTCCTCTTCCTGGCAAATGCCCTTGCGGCGGGCGCGGCTGGGCTGATCGTGGTGAACAACGGGGCCGAGGAGCTGCAGGGGCGGCCGGGTGAGCGGCTGACGTTGCCAGCGCTGGCCATGACCAGCGTGGCGGATGATCCGCCAACCCCCATCACCTCGCCCTCAAGTTCGCCGCCGGCAACCCCCCGGCAACGCCGCCGGGTCCACGGGGGCCAGCGGCGAACAGGCGCGGGACAGCCGTGTCAGGGCGCGGCGCGGAGGCTCAGCACCGCCAACCCGTCTGGGTCAAGCGTCCCGGCGTCGTAGTGGCCCGCGTTTCCCGCGCCCACATCCGTCAGGCGCCGGCCGCTCCAGGCGTCGGTGACCGGTCCCCGCAGGGCCACCGGAACCCGGGTCAGGTCCAGCTTGACGGGCGCGGCCGTGGCCCCGAGGTTCACGGCCACCACCACCACGTCTTGCCCCTGGTACCGGGCATAGGCGAGCACGCCGTCCTGGGCGAGCAGGGGCACGTAGCCGCCCACGCGCAACGCCGGATGTTGCGCCCGCAGCGCCAGCAGGCGGCGGTCGTGGTTGAGCAGGGACGTGGGGTCTTTGCGCTGCGCCTCGACGGTCACCGACGGGGCGTCGGTGCTGAAGGCGTACCAGGGCTGGCCGCTCGTAAAGCCTGCCCCCACGCCAGGGTTCCAGCGCATGGGCGTCCGCTTCTGCTCGTCTGCGCCTCCGGGGCCGTTGGGCAGCCCGATCTCCTCGCCGTAATACAGAAAGGGCGTGCCGGGCAGGGTCAGCAGCAGGCTGGCCGCCACCTTTGCCTGGGCCAGGCCCCCGTACTCGGGGCGCACGAGGTCGTGGTTGGTGGTGAAAATCGCGTCCACGCTGCCTTTTGGGTACAGGGCCGTGACCTGATCGAGGGCGGCCTGCAGGGGGGCCGCACTGCGGCCCCCCACTGCGCTGAGCAGGGCGTCGCGGAGGTCGAAGTCGAAGGCCAGGTCCTCACCCGCGCCGCCCAGCAGGTATTTGGCCACGTTCGGGGCGCCCGTCCAGGCCTCGCCCACCACCGCCGCGTCCTTCCTGAGGCCCTTTACGAAGGTCTCGAAGTCCCGCACCCAGGCGAGGTTGTCCGGGTTGTCGGGCGTATTGCCGTTTTTACCCTCGACCACGTAGCGAATCGCGTCCACCCGGAAGCCGTCGACGCCCCGCTTCAGCCAGAAGGCCGCCGCGCCGTTCACGGCGGCCTTCACCTGCGGGTTCCGCCAGTTCAGGTCCGGCATCCCTTCCCAGAAGGCCCCGTAGTAGTAGGCGTCGCCCGAGCGGTGCCAGACGTTGCCCATTCCGCCCCAGGGCGGCCCCCACCCCGGGTTCTGGGACCGCCAGAGGTACCAGTCGCGCTTGGGGCTTTTGGGGTCCAGGGCCGCCTGGAACCAGGGATGCGCACGTGAGGTGTGGTTGGGCACCCAGTCGAGCAGCACCCGCATTCCCCGGGTGTGGGCCGACTTCACGAACGCGTCGAAGTCGGCCAGGGTCCCGTAGTCCGGATGCACATTCTCGTAGTCGGTCACGTCGTAGCCGTGGTACGACGGCGACGGGTAGATGGGCATCAGCCACAGGGTGTTGACGCCCAGGTCCTTGAGGTAGTCGAGGCGGGAGGTCAGCCCCCGGAAATCCCCCACCCCGTCCCCATTGCTGTCCTGAAAGCTCCGGACGAACACCTGATAAACCGCGGCGTTCGCCCACCAGGCATTGGCGGCGGCGACAGGCGCGCGGGGCAACATCTGCACCCTGGGCGCGTCCACCGGACCGGGGGTGGGCACCGTCACCGTGCCCGCCGTCCCTGTACCCGCCGCCGTTCCCGCGTCAGCCCAGCGCGCCACCTCAAGCTTTACGGTGGCGTCGCCCTGGACCTTCAGCGTGCGGTTGGCCATTTCAGAGCCGTCGGCGTTCTTCTCCACGCTGCTCCAGGCACCCCGGGTCACCTTGTACTCCAGGACGCTCCCGTCGGGCACGTCGAGGTTCACGCTGAAGGTGCCGTCCGCGTTTTTCTTCAGGATGCTGTGGGGGTCGGCCGGGTTCCAGCCGTTGACGTTGGCCCCCAGCGTGAGCCGGGCGTCGGCGGGGGTGCCTGCAGGAAGGCGGGTGACGGTGAGGGTGACCTTCCCGGCCTGCGCCATCGTGGAGACCGAGAGGGCCAGACCGAGAAAGAACCGGGCGGTAAAGGGAGCAATCGGCGACATGGTGTCCTCCTGGAAGCGCTTCAATGTGAGTACGCGCATTAGAAGGGAAACCGGGAGGCCCCGTGGGCCACACTTCTGCACAGGGCAAGCGCGGAAAGAGGCCCCCCCTCCTGCCCCTGCACCCACCGGATTCAGGAGCGGTATGCGGTCGTGCCGGAGGGGGGGAGCCAGCAGCTTACCCGGCGTGTACGGCCAGTACGGTCCTCGGCAGGCCCCATTCTCCCCATGCGCATTCAGCTCGCCCGCCGGGCTCGGTCAACAAGAAGTCCGCACTTTGACCCATGCTCTCAACGGCGAGGCGTGGCGGCAACGGGCGAGGCACCGCCCGCGCACCGGTGGCTGGGGGGCGCTGCGGTGACTGAGGGATTTGGGAGTGGAACGGGACGGCACAAAGCGGTTGTCGCGCGCCCGTGGGGTGAAATCACACGTGGTTGAAGCGTGCACCACGCTTGGGAAGAACGCTGTGTGCCTTGGAGGCGCGGTCATTGGCCTTCCTTCAGTTTCCTGGTGACTTCCTCAAGTGACTTTCCCCAACTGAGCATGCCCATGATCTTTTCGAAGTTGCTTCGCGCCACCTCCACCCCAACATCGTTGACAAAATCGAGGAACGAGGCCTCGCCACAGGGTTTTGGAACGTCGAACCTCCCCTGCGCCTGAAAGATGGCTGCCGCGACCTGCTCTGCCGTCGGTGTCTTTTTGCTCATACCGCTCCTGAAGGTAGTCGCATTCCGGACCTGGAGTGACGACTGGGCGTCCCCACAGGTGTGTCCCTCCCCGGAATACGGCGGGGAGAAGTTGAAGCATTGGCCACGCCCAGGAAGAACGCCGCGTGTGCCCTGGAGGAAACCCTGTATGGGCAGTGCCCTCCAGGAATACAGGGGTGAGGAGGAGTTCGGGGGCGTGGCGGGAAAGTTCATCGTCAGGCCAGCAAAGCAGTTGCGACGCACTTTTTCCCTGCCACCCGCTTAAGCGGTCTTCTCTTTGGGCTCCTGAGCTGCCAAGCACCCTTGGCTGCCCACCCTCGCGGCGGCGCCTCAGCGCGAACACGACCACGCCTCGATTGGCGCGTCCCGCTCACGCGAGGTCATTCGGCTTCAGTGGAGCATAGGGCCGTAAACAGTTTTTACCCCCACAACGCCGCTGTCGGTCTCCGCGCACCAGCGGCCCAGGCGTCCGCGCGACCTCCCGTCTCCAGCGCCAGTTCGGCGCACGCTTCCTGACTCACCGCCTTTATGTCGGTCTCGCCACGCGGAGGCGAGGGCGTTTTCCCAGGCGACGGCGCCGGTAGAAAATGACGGCGGACAGATCCGGCCGATCCTACCCACAACTTCCGCCGGGTGTGCCGCGGAGCCGCGGCGGGCCGCCCCTTCGCGGAGGGTGGGTTCCTCACCTTTCAAGTTCAGCCCGTCGGTAAAACCCGCCGGCTGGTGCCCTGCGGGCGGCGTCCCGACGGAGATCTGGGAGAGGCCAGGGCCGGTTGCGGATCAGCACGATGCTGAGGAGGATGTCCCGGTCCTCTCACTTTCTCTTCCACCGCAGATGACGTCCCGCAACCCGCTGCTGACGCTGAGACAGCTGCAGGCCGTCATTGACGCCAATGGCGACTGCATCAAGGTGCTTGACCTGGACGCGCGGCTCCTTACCATGAAGCTCGGCGGTCAGCAGGCCATGGAGATTTCGGACTTCCGGCAGTGCCGCAACGCCGTCCTGACGCCGTTCTGGGAAGGCGATGACCGCACCCAACTCGACGCCGCACGTGCGGGGGAGACCCGCACCTTTCCGGGGAGGGCCCGGACCTTCATGGGCACGCCCAAATGGTGGACGGTCACCGTGGCCCCGCTGTGGGATGACCACGGACGGATGACCCACCTGCTCTCCACCTCCCGCAACATCACGGCGCAGAAGATGGCCGAAGAGGCCCGGGAGGCGGCGCAAGGCTAGTTGGAACAGCATGCCCACCTCCTGGAGCAGCAGGTCCGTCAGCAGACACAGGCGCTGGAGGAGCGGGCCGCGGCGCTCGGCGCATTCGTCAGCTTTACCGAGGCTGTGGGGACGGACACCAGTCTCCACCGCCTCGCGCAGCGGGCGGCGGCCGTGCAGGTCAGCCTCAGGGATGTCAGCGTGGCGTACTACGAACTTGACCGGCCCCGCCGCCCTCTGGAGGGGCGCGGTGTGGTCCGGGGATGTGGTCCCGGAAGTGGTGGCGCAGCTGCAGGCGGGGATATCCCTGGACGCGCCCAGCTTTGCCGAGGCCGTGCGCCGGGGCGCGCCCACCTTTGCGGAGGGCTGGAACGCCGAGGACAACGCCCTGTCCGCAGCCGCCGGGTACGGCGCAGCTGGACTCGTTCCGCTGCTGATCGGTGGCGAGGTCCGCGCCATCCTCGCGGTGGGCAAGCGGACGGCCGAACGGTGGTCCGCTCGGGAGCAGGCCATCGTGCGGGCCGTGGTGCGCGGGCTGAGCCCGGCCCTGGAGCGCGCCGCCCAGGCGCAACAGTTGACGCAGCAGCGTGACGACCTGAACCGCCGCACGCAGGAGTTGGAGACCCGGCTGCAGCTGAAGGAGGATTAGGGTGCCGCGACGGACCCCACGGCTCTGAACACGCCCGATCAGGGCCTGGTGCTGACGCTTCTTCCGCCAGGCTTCGCGGCCTACTACGAGGCCCAGGGCGGCCGGTGGCAGCTGCGCACCCAAACAGGAGCGGTCAGATCGGCCGGAATGCAGGCGCTTATGGACGCCGGCTTCCCGGTCGGCCGGACGCCCAGCTTCGACCAGGTCGCCCAGACGGGTGAGCCGTCCTTCGTGGAGGCCTATGACGCTGAGGCAGACGTCGGTCCAGCGCTTGACCCGGAAGTCACCCAGGGCGTGGTGGCCCACGCCACGCTGCCCCTGATCGTCGGCGGGGAAGTGAGGGGACTGTTCAACGTGCCCCTGTTCGAATCGCGGTCGTGGACAGCGTCGGATCAGGCCGTCCTGACCACGGCGACCCAACACCTCGCGGTTGTGGTCGAGCGTGTGGAGCGCAGCGCCCAACTGGTCCGGTCAAATACAGAGTTGCAGGCGTCAAATCAGGAGCCCGAGGCGTTCACCTGGTTCGCGACGCTGGCCCGACGGGACCCGGCCCAGGGAGATCTGGCGCGCGGAGCGTCACCCTGGCGTGGTCACCGACGCTGCGGGCCGAATGGAGACGCTGCTGGACGCCATGTTGGTCCTGTCACGGGCGGGCCGGGCGACGCTGAACCTCCAGACGGTCTCCCTGCAACGCTTGGTTGATCAGGCGCAGAAAGACGTGACCTTGATGTTTCCGGATGTCCGCGTTGCCTGGACCATTGACCCATTGCCGACGGTTCAGGGGGATGCGGCGACCCTGCAGCAAGTGTTCGGGCATCTGCTGAACAACGCCGTGAAGTACAGCCCAGGCCAGGCGGAAGTGCGGGTCTGGTCGGAAGAGCGGGAGCAGGACTGGGCGATCCTGGTGAAGGACCGGGGCGTCGGCTTTGATCCCCTGTATGCAGGCAAGCTGTTCGGGGCGTTTCAGCGCCTGGTGGCGCGCCACGGCGGGCAAGTGTGGGCAGAGGGCCGCGTGGGCAAGGGAGCGGCATTCGGATTCTCCCTTCCGAAGAAGGTGTTGTCCTAAAGGAAACGCCGCCGCACGGCGTTCCCGCCTCACCGTGGACCGGGGAATGACGCTACACACCCTGAAGACCCGCGCGTCCCTTGCCGACAGACACCCCCACCTCCCCGGTCCGCTCGTCACGCCCCTGAGGCGCCTGGCCTGGGCGTCCTGCACGGGTGCCCTCCGCCTCAGCCGAAGAGCCCAAAGTTCCTGTTGATCCACCGGGCGCGGCCGAGGGCGGCGCATTTTGCTGACCACCGTGATGTAGAGCACCAGTCAGGGTGAGGACCTCTTTTTGGCCGGTCCCGGCGGGCGAACATGAATGCGCGTGGGGAAAAGGGCGCCCCTCACGGCGCCCTTCGGACACACGCGCTCAGAAAGCGGGAACGGCGGCAAACTGGTTTGCCCACACGCCACCCGAAGTGCTGCCAGCACTTGTGCTGGGTTGGACCGGGGAGGAGCGCAGGGCATACCCTTCGCCGTCCTTCTCCTCGCGTCCGGGCCGGGCGTAACCGCCGCAGTCCGGCCACAACTCCATCCAATTGGCCAGATTTGCGCGAGAAGCGGCGTGCCGCTCGTCCTCCTGACCTGGAAATCCCACGCTTGCTGTAGGCTGGAGTTGCTTGAGGCCGCAGCAGACGGCACCGCAACACTCCCTTTCAAAATACCCGAGGGCGAGGTTCTGGACCGGAGAGGTTCTGGCACAGATTCGCGCACGTCTGCGCTTTCAACACGCCCTGGTGGCCCGTGTACTGCGGATGGTCGGCCCCACGCTACATGTGGACCGGCACGCCGTCCATTACTTCGAACGGGAAACGCATCCCATCCGGGCATCTGAAAAGAGGGCCGCAAACGGGTGCGTTCGTGCCGGTCCCCGGGTCTGTGGACCCCCCACGCCCTCATGGGGAGGCGTCCAGGGCCCGCTGGACCGCCGCAGCGGCATGGAGCGTCGTCGTATCGAAAACGGGCACAGGGCTGTCCTGGTCTCCCACCAAGAGCATGATTTCCGTACACCCCAGCACCAGACACTGGGCTCCCCGATCTGCCAGCGCCTGCATGATCCGGACGTACTCGGCCTTGGACTCCCGCTTCACCTGGCCCTGCACCAGTTCTTCGTAGATGACCCGGTGCACGGCGGCGCGGTCCGCTTTTTTCGGAACGATCACGTCGAGTCCGTGCTTCTCGCGCAACCGGCCCGTGTAGAAATCCTGCTCCATGGTGAAGGCCGTGCCCAGAAGACCGACGCGCGTAAAGGCGTGCGCGCGAATCTGCTCTGCCGTGGGGTCGGCAATGTGCAGCAGCGGGATGCTGACGCTGGCCTCAATCTCACCGGCCATGCGGTGCATGGTATTGGAGCAGATGACGAGAAAGTCCGCACCACCACGTTCCAGACGTTGCGCAGCGTCTTGCATGACCGCGGTGGCCCGGTCCCATTCGCCCGCGTGCTGGTACCGCTCGATCTCCGCGAAGTTGACGGTGTACATCAGGCTTTGGGCCGATGCGAGGCCACCGAGCCGGCCGCGAACCGTTTCGTTGATGACGCGGTAGTACTCCGCACTGGACTCCCAGGAGAGTCCTCCGATCAGTCCAATGGTTTTCACTGGGCCCCTTCCAGGGACAGGCCACGGCGCCGTGCCGCCAGGTGAGAGCGCGTGTGCCGGGTTGCGGAGGGGGATGTGGGCCGCGTTTCCAGCTCACCGGCGCTGTGGTGCGGGCCCACCCCGGTGGTGCGTTGGCGACCGACGCGGATCTCCGGGTCCCGAACCGTCACGCCCGTCCATGCCCTGTGCGCGACCCCTTGGCGTACCGCAGCGTGCCGGGACAGGCTTTCCGGCGCAAAGAGGGGGCGATCAAACGGCCTGAGCAGGACGCGAGCGGCGATCAGGCCTTCCATACTGGCACCGGTGACGGCGGTGTGCGGACGCTGGCATTGATTCATACATTCACCTCGAATGGCCTTCTTGACCTGCCCGGGACTGTACGAACGGCAGGATGACTCCTGGATGACGCGGCGCACTCCAGGCCTGTGATGCGCGGTTCCCGGCGGCCCACCGGCATTCCAGGACAACCCTGGAGACCTCAGAACGGGCCCCCCAGGTGCAGGCCTCCTTCCGGCGAGCAATGGCGGGTGTCCTGCAGGCCGCCGGTAAGGTGCCCCCTGACGCCTGCAAGCGTGGTGTCTGGCCCCCGCTCCATCCACCGCGACCGACGCCCCCTTTCAGGATTGAGTGAGACGGTGGGCGGGGACGGCGACGCGGAGCCGGCGTCAAGCGGGGGGGCGCTGGGCCTCAACGAAGCGAATCTGGGCTTCGGCGGGCCGGAAAAGGCGATTTCAAGGCGTTTGGGTCACCTGAGGAGGTGGCAAAGCCGACCCCCCCGCTGTCATACCGGGTGTTTTTCCTGTAAAGGCGGCAAGGGCCCCTCTCCAGGGGCCTCCGTCTCCCACGTTCTTTGGCCCACCGAATTCGGGCCACCTCCACTTCAGCTCGCCGCTGGCGGTGACGAAGGTGGGCCGGTTTGCGCCGGCACTGCAGTCACCTGCGGGCATGCCCAGGCAGGCCGCTTGTACCCCGGGACGGCGCCGTAGGTCCCCAACCCCCACCGCGCCCCGTTTGCCGCGTTCCGGACGGGCCACCGGGAGAGGCGTGGCGCCGATGATCCCCCCTTTGCAGCGTTTCGCGGGGCGGACCGGGGCGGTTCGGGCCGCGAAACGCCTGCGTGCCGCCTTCCGCCGGATCGGGGGAGACGGCCGCGTGAGGCCACACCGGAGCAGCCCACGGCGCCTCCGGGTATTCCTTGAAGTTCCCCCGTTTCGCGCGTGCAGGCCTGTTTTCCCCGGGAGGGTCGGTCCGGCACAGGGCCCGGCCCCCCGCGCCCCGCGGCCGTGACGGTGCCTGGCCGCCTGCCTGGCGCGGGGGCCCTTCGCGGTCTTCCGGCCACCCGGTTCTCACGAGCTCAGGGACTGAGCTGCGAAATGGCGTCCTCAATGGCCCGCTTGAGGGTCAGCGCCACCTGGTGTTCCGTATTCGTGTACACCTCCGTAAAGGCGTGACCCATAAACGCGCCGCCCTTCTGCATCGGGGGCACCGACGTGTCGTTCGTCGCCATCACCGGAAACACGAGGCCCAGGGCCGCGATCACCAGGTCCGAACGCGTGGTGACGTAGCGGGACTCCAGCGGAACGTGATCGTTGGGCACCGCCACCCCGACCATGCGGAAGCGTTCCAGCGGCACCTCCCGCCGCTTCAGTTCCCTGATCACCACCTCCGCGTACAGGTTGCCCTGACTGTGGGCCACCAGCACGACGGGAAGCCCCTGGCGCAGCAGGGCCGCGATATTGTCGGTCAGTGGAGCGATGCGCGCGTCTGTATATGTGGACGCCTGCACGGCCGTGCGGAGCCTGACGGTGGTGTTCACCAGCCGGTCGAGGTAAGCCCGCACGTACTCCTCAGCTGCGGCCGTAATCTCCTGCTCAGAGGGCACCGCCGCCTGAGGGTGCAGCAGCGATGCAGGACTGCTCAAAGCGGCCAACAGTCCGCTGGGAGACCTGGGGACTGTGATCGCCCGCGAGAGTGTGCGCGTCAGAACGTCGCGTACGGCCTGCTCCACTCCGTCTGGAGCGCCGTAATCACGGCTGAACTCGGACGCCCCCCCAGGACGCTCGCCCAGCTTCTGCCGAAACACTTCCAGAAAGTCTGCCAGCCCGTCGGTCGGGTTGTAATTCAAACCGTAGATCAGCCGCTGCCCCCGGTACTCGCTGCCCAGCAGCTTCTGCAGCGCCCGAACGCTGCTGAGCGCCCGCTCTTCCGGCGTCAGAATGCCGTTCTGAAACAGAATGACCGTGCAGTTGCCCTGGCATTGGGCCAGTGTTTCGCCCGAACTGCTCGCGCCCGGCGAGGAAATCAGGCCGCTTTGCGCACTTGCCCGGTTCTGGAACGCGGCGTAAGCGTCCAGACGCAGCGCGGTGTTGAGCGTCCGTGACCGGACCTCCGCAGCCAGGGAGGTCCAGCGCGCCTCCCCCTGTGTCTGGAGACCCACGAGGGCCTGCACGCCGAGCCAGAGTTCGTTTGGCTTCTCACCCCCCACGGTGGCCCGCTGAAGGCTGCGCGCGTAGTCACGCAGGGCGTCGGCGCGCAGCCGCTGTTCGGGCGCCGGGTAGCTGGCCGCGATGAACGCGTCGAGGTCGTCGCGCACCCCGTTGCTGTCGCTGTCCGGTCCAGCCAGGCTGTCCTGGAGAGCGCTGCCGGAAGTCGCGCAGGCGCCGCCCAGAAGGGCCAGGCTCAAGGACAGGAATACGGTGAGGGTACGGCGCGCGGGGGAAGTGGAGGAACGCGGGGGCCGGGCAGGCGATGGGCGAAGCATGAAGGCAGCTTGCTTGAGCCCCAGTGATTCGGGGATGACTGGTCCGGGGAGGCCGCTGTTCGCGGCGTGCAGGACGCGCCGCGCTCTGGCCGGAGGTGCTGGGGTCTCTCTCCCCGCGTCCTCCGGCAGCAGGGCGCCGGAGGGCAGGCTGTACCGCGCGGCGAAGACGAAGTGGGCGCAAGGGCCGCTGCCCGTAGACGCTTGTGGCTGCGCCCCAAGGAAGAGATGGCCTTCCGTGTCCCTGCGCTTCCCCGGCCTGACAGCTCGAGCGCCTGGGCCAGCTGCCAGGAAAAGGAAGCCGGTCTATGCCGCGTTTGGGCAGCAGGCTGATCTTCCCGGCCCGCAAAAACGTGGGGAGAGGTGGGTGTCAGCAGGCGTGCGGCGGCGGAACCAGTCGCGTGGGCGGGGCGGCGAGTTTCAGAACGCGTCCTTCAGCCACCTGGGGAGGGTGGACGTGACTTCGGCGCGCCCAGCTCCCGGCCTGTACAGCGTTCTCCAAATGGCGCCTTGAAGGTGTTGTGCGAAGCGCCGCTCTTGATTCGCGCCGCAGTAACGCTTGTGGGGTTGCGGCCGCCGGTCAGGCAGCGCCGGCGCCAGGGGCCACGAGATCCCCAGGGCTTGAACGCCCACTGCCGCGGAAACCGGATCACCCGTTCCGTCCCCCTGCTGCGCGGCTTTGCAAGTCCGCCACGGCGCGTCCACGCCTGTGCGTTACCGCTTTTCCTGCCTGCACTGCGGCGCAGCGTTGCGCGTCCGCCCGGGTTGGCCCGCGCTCTTACCACGGATGAAGCGCAATCCTTCTCAGGCGAGGAGCTTCAGGGTGAGGAGCATGCTCAATGGCAATCTGGGTCCATCCTGAACAGGGACCCCGCGGGAGGCGCTGGGGGGCAGCGCCGCAACAGACAGCTGTAGAGAAACAGCAGGGCGTCGTCGGGCTCATAGAACGTGCGCGGCTGCTCGTCCCCACACTGGACCGTGGCCCGCCAGCCTCGTGCATCGGTCCAGACATACAGGAGTGACCGGTGGCCGGGACCGGCGGCCTCCAGCCCGTTGGCGCTCAACTCGCCAGCATCCACAGCCGGGTCACTTCCACAGTTCGAGCTTCAGGAAGACGTTGGTCACGGGCGGCGTCACGGTCACGCCCGACTGGCCCCGGGCGGAGGCCGAGTCCACCCAGTCGCCGGGGTCGGGCTGGCCGCTGCCATTGGTGTCCTCCCAGGCCAAAATCTCGTAGGCCACACCCTCGAGGTTGTCCAGCGAGAAGTTCTGCTGGCGGCCACTGCCCGTGAGGTTGACGAAGCGCACGCTCCCGTCCTCAGCGCCGCAGCCGCGGTCCACGCGGCAGGCGATCACGGCCACCCCCATTGGCGCGTGGCCCTCGGGGAAATTGAGCATGCCGGTCACGCGCCGGACGCGCTGTCCTGCGGGCGAGGCGCCCAGGGTTCGTGGGCGGTTGTACAGGCTGTCGCGCGATTCTCCTTTGGGATCGCCGAGCACGAGCGTGTCACCGCTGAGTTTCCAGGTAAAGACCGAGGGCCGCAGTTCGTGGGTTTCGTAACTCTTGCTCGGCGAGCAGGTATAGCCCTTGTTGTGGGCGGCGCTCGGCGTGAAGGTCAAGACGTTGCCCTTGAGGCTGACCTTGCCCTTGCTGGTGGTGAGCAGTTTGGAGGTGCATCCGTACGTGGTCACGACGATGATGCCGCTGCGCTCGTAGCTGCCGTCCGCCTGGATCCGGATGATCTCACTGGTGCCGCTGCCCTCTGCGTATTTTCCAGTCGAGGGGTCGTAGTACTCGGTGGGCGAGACGTAGCCGTACTCCCACTGGCCTTGAAGTGGGGCGGGCACCGTGGCCGCGCGGGCAGGGGCGGCCGCGGCGAGCGTCAGGGTGGGCAGTAGAACCTGGAGGAAACGGCGCTTCATGGTGAACTCCTTTGGCAAATGGTGCGGATCAGCTGAACGCGCTTACCCTAAGCAGCCGGGAGTGACGCGGCGGTGACACGCCGGGAAAGTGGTGCCGCAACACCTCCGCGCAGGGGCGTGGAAGGCCGCGGGGTTCGGTGGCACCTCGGCGCGTCCGCCCCCACGTCACCCTTGAAGAGGCGCTGTGGACCACACGCAGTGACGGCGGCCGATCCGAGGTGCCCGCAACGGGCCGTGCCCGAACTTCGGGGCCAGCAGCAAGACCCACCGCGTCGCTGTACGGAAACCCGGGACGGTGGCGATTTGCACCGCGAACCAAAGCCCGGTCCGGCGGCGGAGGCGTGCAGGCGGCGGTGCGCGGCAGGCGCCTGATCCCCTGGGTTTCCCGCCCCCCCGTCCACCCTGGTCTGCACGGACCTCAGCCCGTCAGGGACCGGCGAAGAACGTGGTCCCAAAGCGCGTGTACGCCAAGGTGAGGCGCAGCGGCTGAAGCGCCCGTTACGCTGATGGCGTGCGGCAAAACACCTCCGTGCGTCTTCGCTTCGTCCTTGAAGAAGCTGAACACCTGCTTGGCGCGGGGATTGGGCACCGAAACTGGTCCCCCGCCTTTGTCGGCGCCAACAACGGGCGACAGGTCCGTATTGCGGCCCAGCAGGGCACGAAGGTATCCAGCAGAGACTCCTTCGGGAGCAAGTTGACCGCCCGAACCGTGCTCGTGGTGATGTCCCCTCTGGAGAAGCGGTCGCCACGCTGCCAACGGGTTGAAGATGTGCCCTTCCGCCTGACCCCCGGGTATGCGCAGGTCGGTGCGTTTCCACGATCCGCACGGTGGACGACGTGGTCGACGCAGAGAAACGCCGTCACGTCACCCCGGCCTACACCCCCTAGGCCAGGGAGCGCATTTTCCAATCGTATCCACCCTTGTTACCCTGGACGCCATGGCGCCCACACAGGGGTGGAGATTACAGCTCTGGGGAGCACCGGGCCTGATGGGCCCCCTGGGTGTTGCGCCGCGCTGTGAGGGCAAGGCCCTGGCACTCCTGGTGTACCTGGCCCTGGAAGGTCCCTCGACGCGCGCCCGGCTGGCCGATCTGCTGTGGCCGCAGACCGGCGCAGCGAGCCGCAACAACCTCGTGGTGCTGTTGCGCCGCATGCGGCAGGCCTACGGCGAGGCGCTCTGGACGGTTTCCGGTCCGCTGCTGACCCTCGGTGGGCAGGTCGAGGTCGTGCGCGGCGGTGCGGCGCTGCTGGGAGACGCCCTCCCCCTGGCGGGCTGGGACACGCCCGAGTTGCCAGAGTTCAGCGCCTGGATCGCCGAGCGCCGGCAAAGCCTGCGGGCCGAGGCCCTGCAGACCTTGCGCGAGCAGGCGCAGGGCCTTGAAGCGCGGGGAGCGTACGCCGGGTCCCGGACCGTCCTGCGGCGCGCGCTCGACCTCGAACCCTTCTCAGAGGAAACGGCCCGCGCCCTGATGCGGGCCGAGTACCTCAGCGGCGACCCTGCAGCGGCCCTGCGCACCTTCAGCGACCTGCGCCTGACCCTGGAACGCGACCTGAATGTGGTGCCCACGGCCTTGACCCTGGCGCTGGCCGAGGAGATCCGGCAGGCGGCCAGGTCAGGGCCTGGCCTGCCCCCGGCGCGCAGCGGAGCGGTGCCCACCCCGCTCGCTGCCCCCCAGCTGATCGGCCGTCAGGCACAGTGGCAGGCCATGAGCGCGGCCTGGACTGCCGGTCAGGCGGTGGTGCTGACCGGTGAGGCTGGCGTGGGCAAGAGCCGGCTCGCGCGGGACTTTGCGGTGGCCTGGGAGGCTGGGGCCCCAGGCGAGTCTCGTCCGGTCACCGCCTTCTGCGGCCGTCCGAGCGACGCCCCAGTCCCCTATGCGGCCGTGACCCGCAGCTTACGGGAGGTGCTGGCGCGGCAACCGGGGCTGCCCATCCCAGCGCCCACCCGCCGAACCCTGGCGGCGCTGTTGCCTGAACGGTTTGGAGCGGTGCCGCCGCCGGAGCGTGACATTGGTGCGGCCCTGGACACGGCGCTGCGCGAGGTTTTCGCGCTGGCCCTGACTGAAGGCTCCCGCCTGCTGCTCGACGATGTCCATCTCATGGACGCGGCTTCGGCCCGCCTGCTGCTCACACTGGCAGGGACGGTGGGGGGCCCCGCCATGGTGGCCTGCGTCCGCGACGCGGAGGTCCCGGCCTCCGTCGCTGCTGTCCTCGACGAGCTGTACCGCGCGGGACGGGCGGTGCGCCAGCCACTTGGCCCACTGGACGTGGAGGCGGGCGCAGCGCTCCTGCACAGCCTGGGCCGCGCCGAACTCGGGCCCCATATCGGCCGGGCCGTGCAGTTCGCCGGCGGGCGGCCCTTGTTCCTGTTGGAAACGGCGCGCCACTTGCTCGCCCAGGCCGGGCGCCTGCCCCCGGCGGGGTCTGCCGAGGACCTGATCGGTCGGTGGGCCGAGCAGCTCTCGCCTGAGGCGACGCAGGTCGCGCGGGCAGCGGCCGTGCTGTCGCACGACCTGAGGCCGGAGGTGTTGGCCGATATGCTCGGGCTGCCGCTGCTGAGCGTGGTCGGTGCGTGGCAGGAGCTGACCTCACGCAGCGTGGTCGCCGGCGATCACTTCACCCACGACCTCGTCAGGGACGTGCTGCTCGGCCGGCTCCCACCCGCCCTGCGCGCCTTGCTCCACCGGACGGCCGCCCGCGCGCTGGCGCGCGACGGCGCGCCCCATTCCCGGCTGGCCCTCCACTGGGAGGCGGGCGACCGGCTGCCCGAGGCGGCCCGCGCCCTCGTTGCAGCGGGCGACGACGCCCGGTCTCGGGGGCTGTACCGCGAGGCCCTCGCGTTCTTCAGGCGCGCGCAGGAGCGGTACGACCGCGCCGCCCTGCGTTCCGAGGCCTTCCTGGCGCTTGTCGCTCAGGGCGAAGTGTTGTACGTCCTGGAAGACGAGGTGCCGGAGTGGCAGCGCGCCGCCGAGGAACTGCAGGTCCGCGCCGTGACGCCGCGCGAGCAGGCGCAGGCCCTGCTGCAGCGTGCGCGGCTGCTCTTCGCCATGCAGCGGGAGGCGGAGCAGGAGGAGGCCACCAGGCGGGGTCTGGCCCTGGCCCAGCAGGTGGGCGACGCTGGCCTCGAAGCCGAACTGCTCGAATCCCTGGCTGGCCGCGAGCTGCACCGCGATTACCGCGCTGCTCAGCCCATCCTGGAGCGCCTGAATGCCCTGTCGGGCGACCTGAGGCGGCCCGAGTTGCGCGCCTGGGCTCTGGAGGGTCTGGGCCTCGCCACCTCCATGACCAATCCCCAGCAGGCTCCGGAACTGCTCAGGGCCGCCGAAGCCCTGCACCTCCAGACAAAGCCGCCTCCCTACGCGGCGTCGGCCAGCGCCAAGCAGGCGCGCGCCCTGTACAAGCTCGGGCAGTTCCCCGAAGCGCTGGCCCAGGCCCAGCGTGCCCGGAAGCACCTCGGTCTGGGCGAGGGTTTCCGGGTGGTGCAGCTTATCAACGCGTATGGCGAGGCCCTCTGCCTGTGGGCGCTGGGGAAGCAGGCCGGCGCGCGGCGGCTGGTGGAGGGCTGGGCGGCGGGCGCCCCAGACGCCGAACACACCCAGACCGAGCTGAGCTGGCACGGTGCCCTGGAACTGGTTCAGACCTGGCTCCACCTCGCCGCAGGCGAGGTGGAGCGGGCGCAGGCGCTCTGCGAGCGGGGACGCGAGAACGCGGCCCTTCCCCATACGCTGCGCGCGGAGCGCTTTGCCCTGACGGCGGCGGTGGCCACCGCCGCCGGCGACAGGACGGAGGCCCTGGCTGCCCTTGACGGCGCGCTGGCGCTGACCCGCTGCCAGGGTGACCTGTACCTCACGGTACGCTGTGAGGCGCACCGCGCTGCGCTGCAGGGCACGCCCGAAGCGCTTCGCGCCGCCGCCAGGACGGCGCAAGGCGCCGGTTTATCTGGTCTGGCCCGGGCCATGGCGGGAGGGCACAGCGCGGGGGGGGACCCCGCCCTGGCACTCAGCCTGCAGTTGTCCGCCCGCTTCACCGCGTAGACGCACGGTGATGCGCGTCTATACTCCATGTATGGGTCGACCGTCAGGAGGGGCGCACTTGAGCTTGCTGGGCGCGCCGCAAATCCTCCTGGACGGGAAAGTGCGCGTCCTGGATGCCCGGCCAGCAGCGCTGCTCGCCTACCTCGCTGCCGAAGGGCCGCGGCCCCGAAGCGCCTGCGCGGCGCTTCTGTGGCCCGATACCCCCCCAGCCGCCGCGCGAAACAACCTCGCGCAACTTCTGCGGCGGCTGGAGCAACAGGCGGGCCGGGTCCTGGTCAGCGGGCAACGCGGCCTGGCCCTCACGCCCCACCTGACCGTTGACCTCTGGGATCCGCCGCTCCCCGGTGAAGCGGCCCTGCTCGGGGGCGTGGACGCTGACTTCAGCCGGGCTTTTGAGGACTGGCTGGACGCGCAGCGCGAACGCCGGCGGGTCGCCCAGGACCAGCAGGTGGTGCAGGCCATCGCGGCGCTGGTGGAGGACGGCAATCTGATTGCCGCGACCGCTCTGGCGGCCCAGCGCGTCGAGCGTGACCCGCTCAACGAGGAGGCCCACCAGCTGCTGATGCAGCTGTACCATCGCCGGGGAGACCGCGCAGCCGCCATGCAGGCCTACCTCCGGCTCCAGGCGACCTTCCGGCTGGAACTGGGTGAGGAGCCCTCGGCCGAGACGGCGCGGCTGGCACGTGACCTGGCGGCCGGGGAGGCGGCGCACCCTCCCCGGCAACCGATGCCCCTGAGTCTGCTGCGCCCGCCTGTGCTGCTCGGCCGGGAAGAGGCCTGGGCCCAGATGGAGGCGGGCTGGACCGCTGGCGCCGGGGTGGCGCTTATCGGCGCGCCTGGCAGCGGCAAGTCGCGCCTGGTGCTGGACTTCGTACAGGCGCACCCCAATCACCACGTGCTGCTCCTTCAGGGACAGGCCGGTGACCAGGACACCGCGTATTCGGCCCACGCCCGCACCTACCGCCAGACCCTCGACGCCTTTCCCGGACTGGCCGCCAGCCTTCCCGACTGGGTGCGCCGCGAGCTGGCGCGAATCATTCCCGAACTGGGGCCGGCGCCGGCCCCGCTCGCCTCGGACGAGGAAAAACTGCGCTTCTACGACGCCAAATACGAGGTGTTGCGCCGGGTGACGGAGCGTGGACCCGTCGTCTTGATCTCCGACGACCTCCAGTTTATGGACGACGCCTCCATTGAGGCGGGGGCGTACGTGTACGCCAAGTTCTGGGGCAACGGCCACGCGCCGCTGCGCTCCATGTTCTGCTACCGAGAGGGCACGCTCTCGGCCGCGGCGGAGGCCCTCTCCCGTCAGATGTACGCCAGTGGCCTGGTGCGGCCCGTGCACCTGGCCCCGCTGGGCACGGACGCCACGGAGGCGCTGCTCCGCAGCATCGAGGTGCCCGGCGCGGCCCGGTTGGCGGTTGAGGTGCAGCGGTTTACCGGAGGCAACCCGCAGCTCACTCTGGAATTCGCCAAGTACCTGTACGCGCAGGGAGAATTTGGCGTTGAGGCCGTCAAGGAGGCCGCCAACCGAACCCTGGGGGGCCTGGTCGCCGAACGGCTGGCGCGGCTCTCGCCCGCCGCGTTTCAAGCCGCGCAGGCTGCCGTCACGCTGCGCAGCGACTTTTCACTGGAACAGGTGGCGGAGGTGCTGGGCTGGGGAATCATGGAACTGCTGGGCGCCTGGGAGGAACTGGAACACGCCCAGGTGGTGCGCGGCGAGCGCTTCGCGCACGACCTCGTTGCCCAGGCGGTGCAGGGCCGCCTGGAAGAAATGCCCATGGTGTGTGCCCTGCTGCACCGCAAGGCAGCCCGCGTGCTGGGCGAGCAGGGTGCGCCTCCAGCCCGGGTGGCCGCCCATTGGCAGGCCGGAAACCAGACCGCCCAGGCCGCGCCATGGTGGGAGCGGGCCGCGCAGCACGCCGAGGCCACCCGGCACTTCGCGGAGGCGGCCGGGTTCTACCTCAGCGCCAGTCAGGCCTTTGCCGAAGCCGGGGATGCGGGGCGGGCTGAGGAGATGCGGCGCCGAGGCGAGCACGCCGCCAGGCTGTCAGCGCCCGTCACCGCCTGAGGAAAAGCACCGCCTCCAGGCGCCGGCGGTGCGGAGCAGGGAAGGTGAAGAGGGCAAGGATACGGATGTGGCGCGGCCCTGACGCACAGGCGTGGAAGCGCCGGAGCGGACGGAACGGATGATCCGCAATCCGTATGAACGCCGCGCCCGTCAGCGCCCCCGCCGCCCAGGCCTCCTTGGCCGGCGGGGGAGAGGCCGCCAAATGCAACTGGGCTGGGGCCCCTGGAAACAGTAGAATATATAAAATCAAGCTTCTTGTCCCTTTTCCGCCGAGTTCGCCCGGAGGCGCGGCACCCTCAAGTGCGCGGAGCACCGGCGATACTGCCCGCGCCGTCTATCCGGCACTTGCCTCCCCACCGCGGCGGAACGTCCGCCGCCCGTCTCCGGGCGAACTCGGCGGAGACGTCTGTGCAGGCGTGCGCCTTGCTGGTCCCGCCTGAGCAGCGTGTGCTTTGCAGCAACGCGTGCTGTGTGGGAAACGAACGGCTCCGGCGCTGCCCTCCTGCGGGGAGCGCCAGCGCGGCGGCTGGCGCTCCCCGGCAGCACGTTTGCGCGCTGAGACTGGTCCGCTGCCGGTGGTGCAAACCGGCTCTGTTCGTGTGGGCAGCGTGGAGGTACGGTCAGGTATGGCCCTGCCCCCCGATCCCAACGCGCCTCAGGACTTTGACTTCATCACCGGTGACTGGCGGGTCAACCACCGCCGGCTGAGCGCCCTATTTTCGAACTGCACGCAGTGGACAGCGTTTGAAGGGGCTTCGTCGACCACCAAAACGCTGGGCGGCTTCGGCAACCTTGAGGACAACGTCCTGCACTTTCCCACAGGGACGGTCCGCGCTCTTGCGGTGCGCTCATACTGCGCCGCGGCCGGTACCTGGTCGATCTGGTGGCTCGATGGCCGGTCGCCCACCACGCTCGGTGTCCCAGTCGTCGGCCGATTTGCTGGGCATGTGGGGACGTTTTACGCCGACGACGTTCTTGGAAGTGCGCCCATCAGGGTTCGCTTTGTCTGGACCGCCATTCCTGGAGAGAACCCCCGCTGGGAACAAGCGTTTTCCAATGACGGCGGCAAGACCTGGGAGACCAATTGGACCATGGCGTTCATGCCCGTTGGCGGTCAAGCGCAGGACCCCAGCGTTCGGGGGAGAGGGGTGGCCGCGCCATGAGCGGGTGCAGCCTGGCGGTCCGCCTCCCGCCGAACGCGCGGAGAGGCAAGCCACATCCGCGCCATTCCTGGAAAATAGATACAGGATGCGTAGCGAGAACCGCTAAGGAGTCGAAGCTCCATAAACGTCGTCTGAGTGGTAAAAAAGCACTTCTTTTTGGACCCAAGTCATTTTAAATTGGTTTTGGCCGATTCAGACGGTGTTTCCTCAAACTTGACCCACGACTGCGCAAGAGGTCTTGAATCCAGGTCAGGCCCCACGAAATTTGCACTGGCAAGCGCGCTTGAATGTTGAAACGGGCAGGGGCTGCGAATCCGCCGCGACGAAGTCCAGTGCCTGGACTTCAGCGGCCAACTGTTCGGCCACGGGAGTTAACCGGGCGAGCCGGATGCGGACCTGGGGCCCGGGCGGAGCGTGCGGAAAGTGGTTGAGTTTGGGAAAGCGCCACCAGCGGCTGAAGTGCGGCACCTTGCTCAGGTTCTGAAGAAGGGCCACTGCAAGCAAGTCTGCGTCCGAGACTTTTTCATGTGGATGCAGCAGTTTCGAGGGAATGTGACGCCCAATCCAGCGGCTGGGTGGGGTAAAAGCGCCACCAGCGGCAGTAAAGTGAGGTCAGGGCGGCCCATAACACCGTCCCTTTTCCATTTTTTGCCCTACAGGTCAACCCCTATTTTCCATACACCCTTGAGATAAATACTCTTTTGGTATACCGGCGACATCTCCATTGACGGTAGATAACATGAAGCTGACCTCCTGGTATCTATTACGGAACTATTGATCCCGGCGTAAGTTCGCACCGGTTCTACCCGACTTGAGGCATGAGGAACGTGGCCAGCACACATGACGTCCCACCGTGATCCATACCGATTTATGCCGGGATCAATAAAGTGATTTCCACCTTTTGGCGCATGAGAGCCACTCCGCACTAACTGTACTTCGGGGAAATTCAGGGACCACTGAATAAAGCTGTGCAGGCGCGACAAGATCGGCATTGAGGTGGCAGGGGCCCACCTCCGCTCGTATGGTAGGAACGGTGTTTCCTTTGAGGTCATCGGGCTGGGTCAAGCGCAACCATTGAAGGAAGGTCAGAGCCACCATGCACAGCACGGCGTGGTGATGGAGGCCCTGCCAGGAACGACCCTCAAAGTGGTCCAGACCGACTTCGTCCTTCAGCTCTCGGTGCGTCAGCTCACAAGCCCAGCGGCGCTTGTTCACCTCCACCAGACGAGAAAGTGGAGTGTTTTCGGGCAAGTTGCAGACGTAATATTTGCGTTCCTCTCCCCGGCGTTGTTCCCCAATAATCCAGGCGGCTTGCCCAGGAAGGTGCTGGCCCTGCGCGTTCTCCTCTCCATCGGCGAGACGCACGTACACGGCGGCAAAGCGTCCTGAGAGGGGGGCCCTTGGTCCCATGTCGCCACACCAGGTGCTGCATGGCAGCACCTTTGAGGACCTCTTCGACCGATTGCCGGTCTTCTGAGGGGGTGGGGGACTTGGGTCTTCTGCCCCGAAAGAACTTGGGGATGGGGATCAATCGGACCTCCTTGGGATAGACCCTCTGCGTGCGGGTGATCCCGACGGACCACAGCAGTCCACGCTCGGTCAGCGCGTGGCGCCCCAGTTCCGCCACGCGCTGACCGAGCGTCCGCCAAAACCATGCCGAAGGTCACGTGTTCGCGCACCCGGTCCAACTCCTGAAGAGCCAACGCCCATTTGGTCTGCGGCTGCTGGTGTTCCACTGGAACACCAGCAGCTTGAAGACGCACCGGATCACTGGTCCACTCCTGCGGGAGGAAGAGTCGTAGGGCCAGGGGGACAGGCAAGTGGGCCAAGGTCAGGGAGACCAGACACTGACAGGACGTGATCTTGCCCACCTGTCCTGAATATTGACGGGCCACGCCCACAGACTTCGTTCCAAACTTGGTCAGGCAGGTACCGTCAATGATCAGGACAGCGTCTTTGCCTCCAAGCATCTGCTGGGCCCGCTCAGCCAGCAGCGTTTCGAGGGGATGAGTCGTCCAGGGACTGTCGGTGATGAAGTGCTGAACGTGGTCTTCTTTCCCAGGAGCGACCACGGCAGCCAGAGGGTGCATGCTTTTCCGCGACGCAGCGCTGCACAATCCTCGGACGTACAACGGTGCCCAAGTCCGTTGTGCTGCGTGGCGAAAGTGCGTTAGAAAGGGCGCAAACCAAGTGGGAAAGTGTCGGACCCAGGGCGACATAGCACCTGGCATAGCTGGAGGCCAGCATCGGTCATGCTGGCCTCCCTGGTCCTACTCTGGATTTCCCCGAAGTACAGTTAGGCCTTCATAGACGAGCTTTACAGCCTCACCATCAACTTTGCCACATACGAGAATCACTTTGGTCTCGTATAAGTCCATCTATGAACAACTCGCACGTCCATCCGCTAGACATTTCTTTGACTTAAGTTATTGACGATCTCCAGTCTGCTCTTTGTTCCATCAAGCATAATTTGAAAAAGTTTCCACGGTGTTACTCTTGCTTTCTTATCCTTGCTGTATCGCTGCATTCATTTCATTGGGATGAAACGTGTTCGCAATTTGGGCAGGTCACGTCGGTGATGCCCTCACCTCGTTTGATCCCACCCAGTTGCCCAGGCTCTGCTGGGTCATCACCAGGATTTTTCGTTCCGCTTGCACCTTACCTGACGGGCAAGGCGGCGCGCACGCCGGAGGCCGCTCGTACGGAGGGCAGTTGACGTCACCGGCACTTGAACTCCGCCGCACCGCGAACCCGTTCGGCGCGCCTCCATCAGACCATCATCAAAGGGAGGAGGGATGATGGTCCTCATGAAGAAGTTGCTGACCGCTTCCCTGGTCATGGGCGTTGCCCTGCCGACCCCCGCGCTCGCTCAGGCCCGTCTGAGCGCCCAGAGCATCATCGTCAATCCGGCGCCCGCGGACCTCAGCGTCAGCGTGCGGGTGGACCGCGACCCCACAGGCGCCGCCGTTCCCGTCTACCGGCCCGGTGAAGACGTGAGCATCAGCGCCACCGTGAATCAGGACGCCTACGTGTACCTGTTTAGCGTGGACGCCTCCGGTGATGTGACCCAGATTCTGCCCAACCGCCTGGGCGGCGAGAACTTCATCAAGGCGAACACGACCGCTGTGTTTCCCCCCGCGGGCAGCAACTTCCGCTTCACCGTGGACGGTGAGAACGGGCTGAACAAGGTGCTGGCGCTCGCCAGCCTCACCCCGCTGGACCTCTCGCAGCTCAGCGCCTTCAAGTCCCAGCAAGACCAGTTCGCCACCGTTACGGCGCGCGGCCAGGAGGGGCTGGCGCAGGCCCTGAGCATCGTGGTCAATCCCGTTCCACCGCAGAGCTGGACGACCAACACGGCCTTCTTCTCCGTTGTGCCCCAGACCCCCGTGACGACGGGCAGCCTCTTTGTGGGCACGAACGTCAGCGGGGCGACCGTCTTCCTGGCCGAGCAGCGCCTGGGGACCGCCAACGCGACCTACAGCAACCTGCGCCCCGGGACATACCCCGTGCGCGTGCAAGCTGCGGGCCAGCGTGATTTTACAGGGACCGTCACCATCCGGGCGGGAAGCGTGAGCAACGTCAATGTAGATTTCGCGCAGGCCGCGCAACCCGCTCCGGTGGCCCAGCCGGGCGCGGCCACGGTGCTCGACCTGTTCCGCAGCCTGCTCGGCGCCGTCTCGGGCCAGGTGCAAGACCCCGCGCGCAGCGCCTATGACCAGAAGGTCGGCGAGTGGCAACGTCAGGGCTACGCCCTGCAGTCGACCCGGCAGACCGCCATGGGCTATGAGGGGATGCTGGTCAAGGGGGCCAGCGCCGTGACCGTGACCGTCACGCGCGGTGTAGGCCGCACCCTGAGCGTACAGGTCAGCGAGACCACGCAGTACCGCTACTAAACCACGGCTGAATGCGGCAGGTGCGCGCTGCTCCCGTTGCAGGAAGCGGCCGTTTCGCCGCCGCGCGCGGATTGGCCCATCACCTGTCCGGGGCAGACGCCGCCTGGGAAGGCTCCGGGCGATGGGCCACCATCGCCTGGTACCGTGCAGCGCGGAGGCCGCCTCCAGAGCTGGCCGTCTACCGCCTGGGGAGAAGTGGGAAAAGTCCCCCAGCGCTACCGTGCCAAACGCGGAGAGCTCCGTCCCAGACCATGGTTGTGCTGGAGCTCTCGGCGACCCGCACCGGGCCGGCACGGCGACCAAGCCCGCATCCGCCTTGGAAGAGGGGCTCCTCTGGACCCAGAACCCCTCCTTTCTCCCTTCGCGGCGTCAACCCAGGGCACTGGGCAGCGCCGGAGCTGACGTGCGGGTGGCTGGCCTAGGCGTGGGGGAGGGCAGGCGGGAGGCTTTAGAAGCTGGTGGGGTATATATTTTGCGCACTTTAACCGCATCGGTTCACCGACCGGGTAGACTTGGGGGTGAATTTCTGATCACCGTGGTTGAAGGCGCATGCTGAGTGCTTCTGTGGCAGCGCGTGATGGTGGTCGGCACGGGCAGAGGGGCGGGGAAGACGCTTATGTAAGGGGCATGAAGTCAAGACCCATTGCGCAGTTGTGGATCAAGTTTGAGAAGACGCCGTCTGTACCGACAACCAAAAGTGGGAGGGGCGCCCCTCACGGCTCCTTGGCATTCAGGGTCGCTCGGGCCGCTGCTGACCACGTCAGAGGTGTTGCCGGCTTTGCGGGGTCGTCCAGGTGCTGCTGGGCCCACGCGTTGGTCTCGGTAAGGCGCGGTTTTGCTGACGGGCGAGGCGGCGCGGTACGCCGCATGGCCAGGCCGCACGAAAGGCGCCCGGCGTACCGGCACCTGGACTCCACCGCACGTTGGGCGCGTTGCTGCTGCCCGCGCGCTTACCCGGCGCGGGGCGCAGTCCTTTCCAGAAACGCGCTGAGCAGGGCGTTCAAGGCCTCCGGCTGGGTGCGCATGGGCAGGTGGCCCCGGCCTGGAAGAAATGCCAGCTGCGCGTCGGGCAGGGCCTGGGCCAGGTAATGCCCCACGGCTTCGGGGACCGCTTCGTCGGCGCGCGTCTGCGTGACCAGCACGGGATGACGCGCCCGGGCCAGCCAGCACCGGCAGTCGGACTCGAAGATGGCGCGCGCAGCGGTGTAGGCGACCTCGGTGCGGGTACAGTCCACAGAACGGGCCACGTCCTCCAGCGTCTCGGCGCCCTGCAGGTTCAGGAGCATGTCGGTCACGGCCTTTCTCCAGTACACGCTGCCGCCCACAAGCGCGTAGAACCCGTCCAGCGATTCTCGGTCAAAGCCCCCGAAGTAGCCGTCGCCATTGAGATAGCGGGGCGATCCGGAGACAAACACCAGCCCCTCGAAGCGCTCGGGACGCGCCACCGACGCCATCAGGCCCGTCATGGCGCTCATGGAGGCGCCCACCAGCGTGATGCGCTGGAGGTCCAGCGCGTCTATCAGGTCCACCAGATCGGCCGCGTACCCTTCCAGGGCGCTGTGCCGCTCGGGATGCCAGCTCGATGGATGAGACGCGCCGAATCCAGCGAGGTCGAAGGTCACGGTGCGGTAGTGGGGAGCAAAAGCTTCCACCTGCCGGTCAAAAACCTCCTGCGTGGAGCAGAAACCGTGGGCAAACAGCAGGGTCCGTTCCCCACTCCCGCGGATCCGCGTATTCAAGCGGTCGGCAATCTGCATGGGTACGGCGAAATGGGGGTCAGCTTGCGTCGGCGGGGTGGCGATCAGCACGGGTGGTCTCCTTGTGGGGAGCCGGCGGTGCAGGTTGATCCCCAATGCGTTCTCAGCTTACAGGGCGCTTCCCCCCATGCTTGGGACGGCGGCGCACAGTTGACGGGGAAAGCGGGGTCCCGGGAGGGTGGTGGGCCCAATTCGGCAGGTGGTCCGCCCCCTAACGGGCGCGCTGCGAACCAGGTTCTGTCCGCCGCGGAGCCGGCGGCCAGGGAAGCTCTGGGCCAAGGAGGGCAGAAGCGGTGCACGCAGGGGGGAAGGCGGGGAAGACGTTCTGTGGTGCAGTCTCGTATATATTTTACACTGTTCCAGTGGGTTTGTGGAGGACGTCCGGGCAGCGGCGCGGGGGTGACCGGTCTCCCAGGGCAGGGGCAGACGCCGTGGGGCGCGCCCCGCGGCGTCTTCAAGGCGGAGCTTCATGGGCAAGCCCCGAGGTGCTTGTTCACCACGGACGTGAATAGACCCAGTATAAGGAAGCATGTCGGACGCCGAGCACCAACGATTGGCTGCGCTCTACCGCTACGAGGTGCTCGGTTCGCCGCCGGATGAGGCCCTCGACCGCCTCGCCCGTATGGGGCAAAGCGTTCTCGGCGTCCCTATCGTCATCATCAACCTCGTGGCGGCGCATTCCACATGGTTCAAATCCAGCGTAGGCACGCATTTGCAGGGACTTCGCCGCGAGGACGCCTGCTGTGGATGGGCCATCGAAAGCAGTGGCGCCTTCACCGTTCCGGATATTCAGGCCGATCCCCGCTTCCAGAAGGACCGGATGCTTACCGCCGAACACGCCCGTGCCTACGCGGGTGCGCCGCTCATCACCCCGGATGGGCAGCGGATTGGCGCATTTGCCGTGTTCGACCTGGAGGTGCGCACCTTCACCTCAGAGGAGCTCGGCCTCTTGATGGACCTGGCGGCCGTGGTCATGGATGAGCTCGAACTCCGCCTGACCGCCCTCCATTGGCGGGAAGCCCAGGAACGCAGCGCCTACCTCGCGCACCACGACGCCCTCACCGGTCTTCCCAACCGCCTGCGCTTCTTTGACCGCGCGGAGCAGGCGCTGCGTCAGGCGGAGCGACTCGGTCATCCGGCCGCCGTCATGATGCTGGACCTGAACGGCTTCAAACGCATCAATGACTCCCTCGGGCACGCCGTGGGAGACGGGCTCCTCAAGGCTGTGGGCGAGCGCCTGTGCGAGGTGGTGCGCTCGGAAGACACCGTGGCGCGCTTCGGCGGAGACGAGTTCGCGATTCTGCTTCCCGAGTTGCGGGAGCCGCTCGCGGCCATGCAGGTGGCGACAAAACTTCTGGAAGCGTTTGACAGGCCCTTCGCACTTGCCCAACAGGCCGTCCGGACGCGCGCGAGCCTTGGGATCAGCCTGTACCCCCACGACGGTGTGGACGCCGCCGCCCTGCTTCTGGCCGCGGACACGGCCATGTACAGCGCAAAGGCGTCACCGCACCTGCGGTATTGCTTCTACAGTGAGGCGATGTCGGAGGCGGCCCAGGCCAAACTCCGGCTGCAAGGCCAGCTGCGCTCTGCGCTGGAGCGGGGGCAGCTGCGGCTGCACTACCAGCCCCAGGTGAACTTGCGGACGGGCAAGGTGGTGGGCTTTGAGGCCCTGGTCCGCTGGCCGCGCGCTGACGGAAGCTGGGCCCGTCCGGAAGACTTCATCCCGGTCGCGGAAGAGAGCGGCTTGATCGTGGCCCTGGGCGAGTGGACCCTGCGGGAAGCCTGCACGCAACTCGTGGCGTGGCTCAACGCCGGTGCGCCCGTCTGGGACCTGTCCATCAATGTCTCTGCCCGGCAGTGGGAAAGCGCTGGCTTTCTGGACATGGTGCGGCGCACGCTGCGTGAAACGGGCTGCCCACCCGAACGCCTGCTCCTGGAGGTGACGGAAAGCGCCCTGCTCTCAGAGCTCAGCGCCGCTCCCAAGTTGACGCAGCAACTGTGCGAGCTGGGTGTGCGCACCGCGCTGGATGATTTCGGGACCCAGTTTTCCAACCTCAGTCAGTTGCAACACCTTGACGTTCACCAGCTGAAGGTGGACCGCTCCTTCACGCGGGGCGTCCCGACGGTACCCAAGGCGCTGGCCCTGGCGTCGACCGTCATCACCCTCGGGCATAGCCTGGGAATTCCCGTGGTGGGCGAAGGGGTGGAGACCGAGGCGCAGCGCGCCACGCTCAAAGGTCTCGGGTGCGACCTGGCCCAGGGGTTTCTCTTTGCACGCCCCCTGCCCCCCAGGGAGGTTGAAAAACTGTTTCTGGGCGGAAGCTGAAGGGTGGAGCGGCCCTGCCTGGCCCGGCAGCCGCGTAGCGGCGGGAGACGCCATCACCGAGAGGACCGTCCTGGCCGCTCACCACACGCGCGGAAACCGTTTGGGGATCAGCCGCTCTGCTGCGCAGCGTTGCACGCCCGCGCGGGTTCGTCCGTGATTTCATCACGGACGAACCCGCATCCCTATAACGTGGGACGAGCGCGCTTTCGCCCCTTGAGGTAACGGGCCAGGACGCCCCCTGCGCTCGCAGAGGCCTGTCCCTCGGGCCGCTCGTCGCCGCGAACCCACCGTTGGGAGCGTCGCCACGCCAAGCACCCAGGAGTTACGTTGTTTTCCGACCGCCAACACGCGGTTTGCAGCCAAATGAAGGTGCAGCCGTGCTTGGGGGCCTGGGCCGTGAAACCGGACTTTTAGGCGCAGGCCTTCGCGGACGGGGCGGTGAGCGCTGGGTGGAGTTCAAGCTGTCCCCGGCGTCTCCGTTGCCACTCGGCGAGCCTCTGGCGGGCCTCGGCCACAAAGGCCTGCCATTCCTGTTCTGTCATCTGACTGGGAGCACGGTGGGTGGTCGTCATCTGTCAGCTCCTTGCAACCATTGAACGTCACGTTCCGAGTCTGATCCGTTTCTGATCGCCAGAAACAGAATGAAGATATAAATTTCGCAATGAGACGAGTGAGAGCAGGGGCGCGGTGGCCGCGCGCCTCCGAGACAAGCCGCAGGAAGTCAAACGAGGGGGCGGTGAGGAGCCAGAGGTGAGGTCACCGACGTCGGTCAACCGTCTGCCCTGCGCTTGCGCGGTCTCCTGAACCGCGCCCTTTCCCAGGAGCCCACCCGAACGGCCCAAACGAACGGCCCAGACTCCGCCCCCTGGGCAGACACCCTGAGCGCCGGAGCGCCGGAAGGGCACGCGTTCCGCGGAGACACCCGCACAGGGGACTGCCCTACGGTCAGCAGCGGGCAGGCGGCGTACCCGGTGGGTGTACGCACGATCACGGCTTGGGTCATGGTCAAGAACAAGGACCGCCGCCCGGCAGCCGCGGTGCTCCGCGGAAGAGGCTTCGGTGCTGCGGGTGCCGCTCTACCGGGAAGGGGCCACTGAACGCGTTCGCCTGGCCGTTCGGGTGCTCAACCCAAGGGGCACGGCCAGGACCATGTCCGCGTTCAGACCAAACCCGGCAAAGGGCAAGACGGCCCGATCAGCGCCTGGCTGCCGAATTTCTCGCTGACCACTTCGGCTGCGTTGGCGCTTCCATACCTGCGAGCAAGGGAAGTCCACCCGGTTGGTGGTTTTAGAGAATTTGTCAAAAAGAGGAATTCACCGCGAATAGGGGTTGACAAGGGCGGCCCGAAGGGCGCTAGGGAGAGGGCTCATGAGCCCTCTCGATCTGACTTTCCTACCGCTTCAAGCCGCAGTGACGCGCCTCACCCACTGGATCGCGTCACACATCCCAGCGAAATTGCTTCACCCACACGAGAAAATGTCAGACGCTCAACTGCTCGCGGTCGCTCTGCTTCAAAAGCTCCATAAGGTGCCGTACTTCAGCCGGTGGTGGCGGTTTCTCAAGCTCAACCACTTCCCGCACTTTCCATCCGAAGCCCAGGCCCGCATTCGACTGGCTCGACTGACCCCAGTCGTTGAGCGGCTCGCAACCGAAGTCCAGGGTCTGGACTTCGTGGTGGTCGATTCCGAGCCCCTGCCCGTCTCGACGTTCAAACGCGCACCTCGGTGCAAATTTCGTGGGGCTCGTCACGGATTCAGCACCGCTGGACCCGTGTATGGCTTCAAATTGCATGCCTGGAGCGCTCTCAATGGCAAGATCGTGAAATACGACATTTATCCCGCGAATGAACATGATTTCACCGTGCTGTGCCACATGAACCTGGATTGGGTCGCCTACGGCGCACCAAAACAGATTGGGGATAAGGGGTACCCGTCAGGAACATGCCTGACGCCTCCCAAAGTGAACGCCAAGCAGGTTGATCCGCGCTGGAAGGAAGAATATGGGGCCGCGAGGAAGTGCATCGAATCTGCCTTCTCCGTCCTTGTGGGTGCAGGGCTGCGCTGGGGACAAGACCTACCTCAGTCTGCGATTGAAGGTCGCGCTGGGCGTCCTGGCGCACAACCTGAAATTCATTGACCTCAGTGGCTGATCGCCACCCTGTCAACCCCTATTCGCGGTAATTCATTTTTACGGAGCCCAGCGGGCAAACTTGAATGCGCATTAGGGAGAATGGAACCGTGAGGGCTGCCCTTCCACTCACAGCGTGATTTGGACAATGGATTGCCCTTATGGCCGGAAATTTCTTATGGGGAAGGGTATTCAAAGGTGATTGGCCGAGAGAAATATTTCGCAAATTGTTACAACTCAATGTCAAGTCAGAATTCGTGCCGGGCAGCAATGGAGCTCATATACATGACCCGCCTTCCCCTATGGTCACTCCGAACCGACTGGAGTGGCCATCTATCCTTGATATGGACGCCCTTTATTAAGTATAGTCAATACTCCTCTGGTTACGCCCAGCTTCCGGGCGGTACTTAGTTTTCCCACTAAAACGTCAGCGGTTTTCTTGTACCGTTGGTGCATCGTGTCGTTCACGACATAAACTGTACTTCTTCCATGAACGGTCAAGCGGACACGCGCCCCGCATCCAACCTGGCGCAGCAGATCACGGCTGAGGGCCAGCTGCCCCTTCTTTGTTGGCCCACAGGCGGAAATGTGAGGCGTACTGTCTGTTTGACTTCGAATAGCGTTGTAGTAACTGACCCTGTTCAGGGAGAAGGTCACACTCTGGCTATTCGTTGCCAGGAGGGCAGACACAAGGGCAATGAGGCGTTTCACAAGGAAGAAAGAATACCGTCGAATACAGAAGAATTATGTAACTCTTGCCTTTGAAACGTTAACAGTTTTATGTGGCCTCATCAGACTATAATTCATTTTTATTGCTCATAATCTTTTCGCCTCCTTCTTCTGGGGAAGCCCGTTGGAGTTCGCGCGTTTCCGAGTTGATCCACGCCTCGCTTTTCCGGAGATTTCGCGAGACGACTACTTCTTCCCATCGCCCTGTCTCTGATCGAGCACCTTTCGGCCGCCCTCGCCTCACCGCGCGCAGGTCACAGAAGCCTTCGGGATCCGGTACGCCTTGACCTGCTTGCTGGACATGACTCGCGCCGCCTGACCTCGCTGGCCCTTCCCCCGCTCAGGCCCCAGCCTTATGGGAGGTTTCAGATTCCCGGCGGGAGCAGGGACGTCAGGAGCGGCGCGTTAAGCCCAATGGTGAACCCGCCAGGGCGCGCGCCCTCCTGCACGGGGCAGTCCAAGGGGTAGACGCGCCCAATCACGTCCTCCCAGACTTCCACGTACTTCGTCTCCGGCGCTTCATCCTGAACGAACTGGGGGTGTAGCGACGAATGGGGTTTCCCCTTGGCCCTCCACGACCGCCCTATTCCCGGAATGGGCCTGTGGGGTGGGGAGCGTCCCCTTTCCGCAGCGTGAATAACGCTTCTTTCTCGCCAGCGCCCCGCCCGCTGGTGGGTCTCCCTTTGGCCGGGTAGGGGGTAGGCCCTGTGAAGTTCGCCCCCCGTGCAAACAGGCCGAGCAGCCGCTCCCGGGCGATTGCCGAGACCGTTGAAGCGCGGGCAACCCCACTCAGGGTCCAGGTGACTGCGGGCGCCGCAGGACTCTGCGCCACCCCAGGTCCGTGGCAACGGTCCGGCCCGGTTATAAGGCAGGACAGCGCAAGTGGCAGATGTACCCCTCGTACGGTGAACCGTTGACAGCCCGAGCCGAGACGAACGGGACCACCGGTCCCGTGAGCTGTAGGGCACAGATCAGTGTCTGGTTACGCTGGGAGCACGCGCGTATTCGCGTGTCGTGGCCGTGTTTAGGCCACTTTCGTCCGAGAAGACCAGTTGTTCCGGATGCGTAAGCTGCGGAGCCAGGTCATTGAGAAACCGCCGTCGCCTCTCTTCACTTCGTTCGCACGCGACCAGCGTTTTTTTACGCGTCATGCCGCCACGCGTTCCCGCAGATCCAGGCTGTACCCTCGCTCCCGACTGGTTTCAGGCCCTTATTATGACAAACGCTCCAGGTCAGAGGAAAAGGCAGTATTTCATCCGGATAGAGCTACCGGTTTGTGACGAAAGTGGCTGGCTCCTCAGAGGGCTTGTAGACCCCGTTCCGAGGATGCAGACTCCAGGCATGCGCTGGAAGCGGGGCCTGGTGTGGGGCGGAGTGACTGGAGTTGGAGCGATGGGGGCAGCCTGGAGCCTGGGCCACAGCATGGTCTGGCTCAGCGTGTTCTGCGCTTCGCTCACCTGCGTGGGCCTGCTGGCTTCAGGAGACCGCCTCCTCCTTGCTCCGCCTGAACCGTCCACACCCCCACTTGAAGTGCGTGACGAAAGCGGGGGCATCACCCCTGAATCTCATGATCCAACAATTCGTCCCGAAGATCAGCACGGAGCTGGGCCTGTACAGGTTCTGGTTGGCGTTGTGTCAGGTGTGTTGGGTCTGGTCTCTGTTGTGGCTGGTGCTATTTCCCTCCTGGTTTGGATCCTTGGTCTTCCTGCTGATCTGAGGACGAGGAATTGGATCCCCATCCAGGCACGGGTTATCAAAGCGGCTGGAAGTTCGTGTGGGCGTTCGAATACCGGTGACTCTTCGGCCCTTGCACTGACATACCGTTATCGGGGACACAATCACCTCGCGGCAAGTGGCGGAAGCAACGCTCGCGGTCCCACGCTCCATCCCAAAACACGTTCGGGCACCGCTTCTCCCTACGGTGCCGGATGGACCCTGGGGGTCTATCAAAAGGACTGTGGAGCAGACGTGAAAAACTGGATTTCCCACCCAGTACAGCAGGTGTATATCAATCCCAGTCAACCCCAGCTTGCGGTGGTGTACCGGGGCGTACACTGGCCGAAGGCCGCCGCCTGGGCGCTGAGTCGCGGGGTATTGACGCTATGGTTTGCAGCGTCCCTCCTCTTACTCGTCGCCGGGTTCTCCCTAAAAGATGTGGTGGCCCCCTGGGCGCTGGTCAAATTCTTTCTCCCCTTTAGAGCATTTGTCATAATAAAGGAATGAAGCCAGTCGGGGGTCGAGGATACAGTCTGGATTTGCGAGAACGAGTGGTGGCGGCGGTAGAAGGCGGACAGAGCCGGCAAGAAGTCGCCCGGTTGTACCGAATGCGCGTCGAAACCGTTGATACATATCTGGAAAAGCAGCGCTTGGGAACACTCCACGAAGTGGGTCGGTCTTCTGGACGTCCTCCACGTGTCACCCTCCTCCACGAACAGCAACTGTTGAAGCAACTCGAAACGCATCGGGACGCGACCTTGGTCGAGCATGCTCGCATGCTCGAAGAAGCGACAGGATTAAAGGTCAGTTTTAAAACAGTGGACCGGGTGTTTCGCAAGCACCACATCACCCATAAAAAAAACGCTGGTCGCGAGCGAACGAAGTGAAGAGCACAGACGGCAGTTTCTAAATGATCTGGCTCCCTATCTCACGCATCCGGAACAATTGGTCTTCCTGGACGAGCGTGGTTTTCATACAGCAATGACACGTGGGTACGCCCGTGCTCACCGTTCTGAGCGCGCTCAGGGCCATGTTCCCAGGGATCACGGACGCAATCAGACGTTGATTTGCGCCCGACAACTTACGGGACCCATGGTCCCGTTCGTCCTGACTGGGGCGGTCAATGGTTCAGCGTTCGAATGGTACGTCCGCCACCTGCTCTGTCCTGCCTTACAGCCAGGACAGGTCGTTGTCATGGACAATCTGTCCTCTCATCATCGAGCCTCTGTTCGCGTGATTATTGAGGCACAGGGGTGTCAGCTCTTGTTCCTTCCGCCCTATAGTCCCGACTTGGGTCCCATTGAACTGAGGTTCTCCAAGATCAAAGCCGTCGTAAGAGCAAAGGCTTGTCGAAACATCGACGGTCTCATCTCTACTCTTGGAACTGCTTTGCAGGCGGTTCGCGCGCAGGACATTACTGCCTGGTTCCGGCATGCCTACCCTTCGGCGTCTTTATGACAAATGCTCTAGACGTCGCAAGCTGGACGTGGAGGCACAAGCCGAGGAGAGGTCCAGGGTATAGCGTCTTGGGCCTCCCCCTCGCCTTGCCCTCCTGCTTAGCCGCCGACGCTCTCCTTCAGGGCGCTGGGGCGACCTTGTAAGGCGGGGGATCTCCCGTGATCGGTACGCCGTTGAGTTCAACAGTGCTGGCGAAGAACACAGTGGGTTCCCACGCTTTCCGTTTCGCGCTGACCCTGGAAACAAGGCCTCCATCCATCACGTTCTTGGCCGTCACCGGAGTATCAGGCGGGTGCGGTGGCTGCCCACCACGAGCACGGCCATCGCGGTAGGCATTGAAAATATTCCGGTCAAAATACCAGGATGGGCTCTTCTTCTGGCTATTTTCTCCGTGGGAACGCAACGTGGTGACAAATTTGTGCGCATTTCGCACTATTATTCCAACAGGCTTCTATCCCGTGACTTAGAGCGGGAGGCGGGGGCACTTCTCCAGCGTGCCTGGGTCCATAGCCATCCCACTTTTCCTCTACGCCGACTCCAGGCCCTTTTTCAGGCACTCTATCCCACTCCTGCGTGCTCCTTGCCGGCCTTCGGCTGCCACGTGGCGGGCCAGACGACGACCGCACCGGTCGACATTGATCAGGCCGCTTTTACAAAAGGTGCCTTCTGAAGGCCTCTGGCCGCCGCGCGTGACGATGCCTACACGGGTAAACGCCCTCTTGCTCCCAGCCGGGAATCTGAACAAAGGACCTGACACCATGCTCAAGAAGAACGCTTCAAGGCTTGTCCTCATTTCGCTGCTTCTGGGCTCCGCCCACGCCGCGTCGTTCACAGTGGGTCTGGCCTTCGACCTCGGAGGCCGGAACGATCAGGGCTTCAACCAGGGCGCGTTCGAAGGGGCCAAACGCGCGATCGCTGAAGTGGGCGGCAGCATTCAGACCTACGAGCCGAAAACGCTCGAAGAGGTGGGCAAAGGGATTGACGGCCTCGCCAAGAAAGGCGCGAACCTGGTCGTCGGCGTTGGTTTTGCCAACAATGGGGCCATCACTGGCACGGCCGCCAGCAACCCGGACGCCCACTTCGTGACGGTGGACGATCTGCCCAAAGGGGAGAACACGGTGGGCCTGCGCTTCCGCGAGCACGAGGGCAGCTTCCTGGCGGGTTGGCTGGCGGGCAAACAGAGTGCGACGGGCCGCATCGGCTTCATCGGAGGACTGGACATTCCGGTCATCAACCGCTTCAAAGCCGGGTTTCAGGCGGGCGTGAAGTTCGCCTGCCCCGCCTGCAAGGTGACGGTCAGCTACGTCGACAACGACACGCAGGGCTTCAACAATCCGAAAAAAGCCCAGCTGATTGCGGCCGGCATGATGAAGAGCGGGGTGGACATCATCTACGCGGCGGCGGGTGCCAGCGGGTACGGGCTAATCGAGCAGGTCAAGGCGCAGCCATGCCTGAGGGCGAGCGGCCTTCCAGAAGGCGTGCGGTTCACGTCCAACAACTTCGCCAGCGTACCCAGGAGTGCGGGAGATCAGAAGGCTTGCGCTGGCGACGCGCGCCCCACCTTCTTCATCGGGGTCGACACGAACCAGAACGGACTGGGGGACTTCGACAAGAATCCGGCGACGCTCAACCACGGCCTGACCTCGGTCTTGAAGCGCGTGGACAACGCGGTGTACTCCATCGTGAAGGAAGTCGCCGAGGGGCGGCCCTGGCGTGCGGGCGACCGCTCCTTCGGGCTCAGCAACGGCGGCATTGACCTCGCGGTGGACAAGTACAACCAGGCCCTGATTCCCGAAGCGATGAAGAAGAACCTGGAAACGGTCGAGAAACTCGTGATCGGCGGGACCATCAAGGTCCCCGCCAAGTAAGAGCCTATCCGGAAGATGTTTTGAGACGAGCAACGGGGGCGAGTTTGCGCCAGATGATGAGGCAAGCGGTCAATTCGACAAAGCCCAGATAGAGGTCTTGCCGCTTCTCCCAACGTGTCTGGATGCGACGGAAACGGTTAAACCAACTGTGGCCCACAACGACACCCACCTCGGAGGTGGGTGTCGTTGTGGATCACCAGGAGCAGGAATGGGCTGAGCGGCCGCCGATGTCTTGGGGATGTGCGCGACCAAAGCTTCATCCATGGCCAGTTGACGACACGCCTGCGTGTCGTACCCACGGTCCAGCAGGAGATGGCGCTGTTCCTGCTCTACAGGAGAGCAGGAACAGCAACGACGACAGCATCGAGGGCCTCGGTGAGCATCGTGCTGTCATGGCGATTGGCACCACACAGCACGACCGAGAGCGGAATACCTTTGGCGTCCGTGAGGAGGGTGCGTTTACATCCCGCCTTTCCTCGGTCGGTGGGATTGCTGCCCGTAGCTTCGGGGGCACCAGTGCCCCCCTTTTCCCCAATGGGGCCTTGAGCATGCTCCCGTCGGCGGCTTGCCATTCCCACAGGGTGCCGAGTTCCTGGTCGTACTCTTCGAGCACCATCGCCCACGCCGTGCGGAAGCAATCGTGTTCCACCCAGGCACAGAACCGCTCATGGACGGTCGACTTCGGACCGTACCGGCGGGGCAACTGGCTCCACTGACTGCCGGTTCGGGCCAACCAAATCAGCCCGTTGAAGATTGAGCGGGCGTCGCGCGTGGGACGCCCGCTCTTTTTCCTGGGTTTGTTGATCACCAGCACAGGGGCCAGACGCAGCCAGAGCTCATCCGATACCTCCCAGAGCGTGTTCTGGTCATTGATCTGATCTTGGTGCGGTTGCGTCGTCGTCACTGCCCTTCAGTAGATCAATATCTTCCGGATAGGCTCTAATACTACAGTTGCAGTTGGCGATTCCGTCTCTAAAACACGGGAATTCTCGGGAGGTGACTGGTGACAGAAAGCCCTTGAACAGCAGGTTCCTGGAGCAACTGCAACTGTAGTACTAAAAACACTGCAAGAGGGGGGCCGCAGGTCAGCGCCCGCCTTCCGCAGCGTGAATAGGATTCCGGCTCTTCCGTGATGAAATCACGGGCCAACCCGAGCGGACGCGCCGCGCGGCGCCCCAGAGGGGCAGGAAAAACGGTGACGGTGAGGCGTGAAATCACCGGAATCGAGCCCATGATCCGCAAAGCGTATTCAAACGCCTCTGTCCCGTTCCGGGGGCAGTCGATCGCTCACCCATAGCGGCGTTCCCCCCGCGTCATGGGACAGAAAGGCGGCCCTGATATTCTGAGGGCGCCCTCCCCATGTTTGCCTCCCTTCCCGTCAAGACCTTGCATTTGGTTTGCTTGCCCCTCATCACGCAGGGCCAGGCAGCCCCGGCCACGGCGCTGGTGCGCCGCACGTTCGGTCTTGACGCTTCCAGACACCTCCAGGTCAAGCTGGACACCCGGACCGTGGAGGTGCGGCTGCCCTACGCCTCCCGGGAGGAGGCGCTCGGTTTCGCGCGGGCACTCAGCTTGGAACAGCGGAAAACGGTCAGCGTTCACCTGAACGTGAACGCGGCCTGGAACAGCACCGTCGCTCCGGGAGCGCTCACCGACACCGCACATCTGATTGACGTTCTGGCCACGACCCGCCGGGTGGGCGAGGTCTTGCGGCAAAATGCAGCGTTCTGGAACGGACTGGCCCTGCACGTGCAGCCGCAGGTAAACGCCGCCCGACTGGTTCTGCCCCGTGAAACTCCTCCAGCGCAGGTCCACCGGTTGACCCATTGGTTTGGCGCAGAGGCGGGAACGGCGAGCGCGGCGCTGGACGCCCCTGGAGCGTGGCTGGCCAATGGGAGCCGTCACCACGAGGTCGTGCGGTACCAGCGTGGCGCCACAGTTCCGGAGACCTCGGCCCCGCTGTGGACGTAGGCCGGGCGCGCCGGCTGTCACGCCCCCTGGCGGGCCGCGGCGCACCTCACCTCCGCCCAAGACAGACGACGGACGAACGACTGTGAATGCGGCCGCGTGGTGCTGGCTGGAAGGGCCTTGCGTGGAGGACACCGCAGCGCACTTCGCACACAGACCGGCACCTTCCGGGGCGCCCCAGGCCGCGGGAGAACACCCACCTCGCTGCGCCCGACTTGGAACGGAGCCGCTCTGCCCACTCACCCTGGCCGCCGCGCAAATGTGTCTTGCTCGGTCTGGGCCATTTCGTCCTGGGACGACCCAGCCGTCACACCCGTGAGGTTGGTCAGGGATGACGAACTTCACGCGCCTTGTTTCGCGTGGCGCCCTGCTCTCCCAAACCTCCGGTTCCTGCCGCGGTGAAGGCCTGATGTTCCGTGCCCAGACCACCCCTGGGCTACGCTGTCAGAATGGCAAAGTTCGTCAAGGATGTGTGGGGACGGTACATCAACGTGGACGTCATTCAGTACCTCGATCTGAGTACAACGCTGGAGACGCCAGTGATCTACGCGTACCTCAGCATCAAGATGCCGGTGCCGGACGCGCAGGAGGGTGAGGTGCGCAACGTCGTTGTGCTTGAGCAGTTCGGGAGCGGTGTGTCGCCCGCACAGGTGCAGAGCGCCCTGGAGGCCCTGGTGCAGCAGCTGCACTGATGGCGCTGACCCACCGCGCCTCGTCACAACAAAAGCCCCCGCCGGAGCGGGAGGGCGAGTTTGAGGGGTGGAAGGTCAGGGTGGGGGAGAGGGAACGCCAGACGCTGGGAGGGCGCTGTGGCCTCCCAGCGTCTGGCGTTCGCCGGCCGTCCTCCCGGGCCCAGACCCTGAGAAGGTGCGCCAACAGGGCCTGTCCAGCGGCACTCAAGGCGAAGACACATGCATGTCCCGGACCGTTTCCCTTCTCGCCGGTACCCTTTCCGGCCAGCCCGCTTCCCTCGTCGTGAAAACCGGCGCCCAGCAGGGTGCCGCCGATATCCTCATCGGCGCAGCCCTCCCCGCGCAGTTCCTCTTCGGCAGCCTCAGGGGCCTGCGCGTCCTCCGGTCCCTCCCCCCTCCGCTCATCCATTCGGGAAACGTGCCGCCCCTTTGGGGTGGCGCGCCTCGTCGGCCGCCAGGAGGTGGGCGGATCCCATCCCCCGGGCGACGTCTCCGAACTTCAGGACAACCGTCACAACAAGGGGACGAGGGCAGATTTGAGCTGTTTAACACGGCAACGGGCGCTCCGCCGCTGATCTCCGTCCAGCCAACACAGAACATTTAAACTGTTCTCGTGGCCCTTCCTTTTCACTACCTGCTGATCGATGACAGCCCGCACGATCAACTCCTTGCGCAAGAGGCCTTCGACCACCTCTGTCCGGAGTGCGTCCTGACCTGCGTGAGTACGGGAAGAGAAGCGCTGGACCTGCTGGCGCGCCAGCGGTTTGAGCCGGATGTCGTCCTCCTGGACGTCAACATGCCTGGCATGAATGGCTTTGAAGTCCTGGAAACCCTAAAAAAGGACCCTCGGCTGAGCCGAATCCCGGTCGTGATGCTCTCCACCTCCAGGAGCAAGGGAGACGTTCGCAAAGCGTATACCCTGCACGCCAGTTCCTACCTGGTGAAGTCAGCCAGTTTCGAGGAGTTCGTGCGTCAGATCGATAACTTTCTGAAGTACTGGCAGGCGGTTGAGTTTGACCACCGGGAGCTGAGGGACAATCCCCCACAGTCCCAGGAGCGGAAGAACACCGACTAGTGGGACACTTGCCAGAGGTGAGTGGTCTCCCGAGCTCGCGGACACCGACGGGAATCTCAACCAGGACGGGTTTCCGCTCTCTCATCCTCCTGGGGTCTGCATGCCTACACCCGTGGCAAATGACCCACGAGCGCCTCTGTTCGAATGACGCCGCGCGCGGAAGAGCATCCCTTACGGCTCCCCAGTCTCCGCATGCGCATTCAGGTTCGCTCGCCGGGCCCGGTCAGAAAGAAGTCTTCTTTTTGAACACGGCGCTGAGATCACGTTTCAAACGGAGGGAGTTGGCAGGCGAGGAGAAGGGCGCAAGGACCAGGGTGTTCGCGTTCGGTGGTCTGGACGGCGTGGGTGTGGGCTCACCCGCAGGCGTTGACGGCCGCCCTGCTCGCTGCTTTGCAGCGCGTGCGCCGGGCAGCGGCAGGTCAGCCGCTGGAATGGCGTTCGCGCTGGCCAGGCGGCATCGTTGCCGCGTCCACTCTTCTGGTGCTGGCCGGCGTGGATGCGGAGCGCCAGGGTTTCCAGGCGGGGCAGCAAGGCGCCGGGAAATGACCGCTGTCCACAGCTCCGCACAACAGCGGCGTTCAGGTCGGGTATGCCTCGGCGCCCCCGGTCCCCACGCGCGGGAATCTGGCGCCGCCGGGATGCAGAGGCGGGAGCTTTCCCGCCTCATTCCGTGCGCTCCAGGACGTCCAGCGCCGCACGCAGATGACGGTAGACCTCACGCAGCTTCGCCACGTCGCCCGGTAACCCGGCCCGCAACGTCTCCAGCGCGCCGATGACGTGCGGGGCTCCGGCGCTCCGCTCGTCCTCGGGCCGGGCCCACTCAGGCAGGGTGGGCGGCTCAGCCGGGGCGCGGCGGTCCTCGTCCCAGGCCACCCAGCAGCGGGGCAGGTCATACAGGTAGCGGCCCACCCCGAAATGCACCGCACAGCGCTTCAGGGCGTCGCTCGCCGCCGCCTTGAGGGTCCCCGCTTCGCCCTCGCCCGCCTCGCCCACGTCGCTGCGTGTCAGCCCCAGCACGGTCAGGCGACCCCGCGCGGTGGGCGGGGTGCCGGGAAAGAGCTTCACATCGAAGGTCCACCCGCCGGGACACACCGCGTCGAGCCGCTCCATCACCGTCCGCGCGTCGATAAACGCCACCATCAGCGCCGAGGAGCGGTCCCGGCTGAAGGCCTGCGGTTTCCAGCACACCCGGGCCGAGGGAAAGGGCGCGGCGAGCTGCCCTTTCAATTGGGGGTACAGCAGTTCGGGGGACAGCCGTTCGGAGGAGGGCACGCGCGCAGGCTAGCGAACACCCCAACCCACGACAGGTCAGGAAGAACGAAGTGCAGGGAGGCGGCCGGCACCGCTTGCCGGCCGCCTCCCCGCCACCCGATGCTCTAACCTGCGGTCCATGTGGGCTTCAAAACGGGCGGCGGCGGTGCCGGGCAGCGTGTTCGCGCTGATGGACGCGGCGAAACAGCGGGCGCGGGCGGCAGGCCGGGCGGTCATCGACCTCAGCATCGGGTCGAGCGATCAACCGCCGCCGGAGGAGGCGATGGAGGCGTTGCGGGCAGCCACGCGGGATCCCGCCACCTCCCGCTATCCCCTGTTCAGCGACACCTGGCCCCTGCGGGCGGCGGCAGCCCTGTACCTGCGCCGGCGCTTTGCGCTGGAGCTGGACGAGAACGCCGAGCTGCTGCCCCTTATCGGCGCGCAGGAGGGCCTCGCACACCTGCTTCTCGCTGTGACGGATCCCGGCGACGTGCTGCTGCTGCCCGACCCCTGCTATCCGCCGTACCGGGGCGCGGCGGCGGTGGCGGGCCTCCAGACCTTCCCGCTGCCCCTGCGGCCGGAACTCGGCTTTCTGCCGGACCTGGGGGCGGTGCCTGAGGGCGTGCGGCCCCGCGCCCTGCTGCTGAATTACCCCAACAACCCCACCTCAGCGGTGGCGACCGCGGCCTTTTTTCGGGAGGCCGCCCGCTGGTGCCGCGGGCGGGGAACGCTGCTCATCCATGATCACCCCTACGCCGAGCTGACCTTCGGTGACTACCGCGCGCCCAGCGCCATGGAGGCGGGCGTGAACGGCGTGGTGGAGCTGCACTCGCTCTCCAAAACGCACCATATGGGGGGGTTTCGCGTGGGATTCGCCGCCGGCGACCGGGGAGCGATCGCGGCCCTTGCGCGCGTAAAGGGAGCGGTGGACTTTCACCCCTACCTGGGGATTCAGCGGGCGGCGGAGGTGGCCCTCGGCCTGCCGGAGGAACGGAACCGTGTGGCCGCGCGGGTGTTTGAAGCCCGGCGCGACGCACTTGTGCCTGCCCTGCGCGCCCTGGGATGGGCGGTGGACTGGCCCCAGGGCAGCATGTACGTCTGGGCGCGGGTACCGGGGCTGACCGACAGTGTGGAGTACGCCCTGCGGGCCGCCGAAGAGACGGGCGTGGCCGTCAGCCCTGGCCGGGCCTTCGGACCAGCGGGCGAGGGCTTTGTCCGCTTCGCCCTCGTGCAGCCGCCGGAGGTGCTCACCGAGGCGGCCCGCAGGCTCGCAGCCGTTTCCCCGCAGGTGCGGTCGGCCCGGCAGCCCCCTGCGCCCTGATCCCTGCGCCCTGATCCCTGCGTCCGGCCCTCGCTGCACCTGTTCGTGGACGGCGCCTGGTGGATCCTCCCGAACGGCGGGGCGGCGTGAGGAAGCCGCGTTGGTGACGCGGCGGGCCGCGCCCGGGGGTCCAGTCGGCGTCCGCCTCCTGCTCGGTACCGGTAAGCGGGGCGCAACGAAAGCCCTTCAGGGTGTCCGGATTGAGAACCACGCCCAGTAAGGCGCCCGGTCCTTTTCGAGCAACGCCGCGGTGCTGGGCACCCAGCCAGAGTCCCACCACGCCTCGCCCTGCTGCGGGGGCAGGGCTTATGCGGCGTCGTCCCAGGACAGGGAGACGGTGGGCGGCGCGATAACCCAGGCTTCGGGTTGTTCTGGTTGCCAGCAGGCAGCGAGCCGCCGGCCGGCACCCCAGGCGATCAGGACGCTGGCGGCCGACAGCGCCAGCTGGAAGCCGGCGAGGCGGTGTTCACGCAGGTGCGAGGACATCAGGGCGGCCTGGATCAGCACTGTACCGAAGGCCAGCATGGTGAGCGCAACGGCGCATTCTCCCAATGACCGCAAGGCGTGGTTGAGCCGTGGGTTAAGTTGTGGCACGCAAGAGTTTTAACAAATTTTCATCCTGTTGTCACGCTGGGCAGCGGGAAGCTGCCCGGGTGGGACGGTTCAGCCTCCCCGGGGCCACATCCCAGAATGGAACAGGCTTTTTCGGGGACGTGGCCTGCGCGGGACGGGGGGAGGCAAACGAAAAAACGCCCTTTGCGGGCGGAGGCAGGCGGCCCCGCTTCCGTTCAGGGGTAGAGGTCAAACCCGGCTTCGTCGAGGAGCTGCTCCAGGCGTTTCTTGGCGGCGTGGATCTGGGGCATGGTTTCGGCTTCGAAGTAGACCTTGATGGGGCGGCCCGCCCGGGTTTTGCCGAGGTCCCAGGTGGTCCCCCCGTGGGCCTGGTCGTCCTGAAGTTTCTGCAGGGCGGCTTTGACAGCTTTTTCGGGGATGCCGGCGTGGATGGCCATATCGTCTTTGAGCATGGGCTTAAGGTAATGCAAGGGCGTTGCAGGGAGAGGCACCTGGTGGGTGAGGGCCAGGAATCAGGCGGGGGGCGGTTGGCGCCGCACGCCGGGAAACGTGGCAGGCACCCTCCCTGGGCGCGACATCTCATCATGACTCCCCGCCGGGTGGGTGGGAACCGGCGTTCACAAAAAGGGGAGCGCGTCCGGGCCAGCAAGGGTCCCCCGAAAGGGCGGCCCACGCCGACTTCACCCGGCCCCCGTGGTGGAATGAACCCAGTGTCCTCGCGACACCCAGGTCAAACGTCCGCCCACTGGTGGCGCAAAGGCCATCCTGGAGAGGCCCGGCTCAAGGACCTGGGCACGGTTCTCGTTCGCGAGAAAGGCGCCCGGCCCTTCTGTCACGCGTCCGAAGAGGCCAAGCGGTGCGGGTGTCCGGACGCGTCCATGGCGGTGAAAGCGGATGCGGACCAGAGCGCAGTTGCAGACGTCTGCGGGCATCCAGATCGCCCCGCAGGTCCCACCACGGCCGGGATCTGCCGCCGCGACCGCCCCTACCCGAGAACGGATTTCAGTTCAGTGGCCGGGTGCTGGCCGGCAGGACACCCCCAGCCAGCAGATCGGCGGCGGCGTCTTGCAGGGCGGTCAGGGCGACGCGCTGGGTAAAGGGTCCCGTGGAAACGCGCGCCACCCCGAGGGACTGAAGCTCGCTGGCCGGAAGGCTGACCCCCGGTACGCTGATGACCGTCAGTTTCTGCGGCCCCAGGGCGTCCGCCACTTCCCGAATCTCCTCGCGGGCGACCAGGCCAGGCACGAAGACCACCGGGGCACCGGCCTCCAGGAAGGCGCGGCCGCGGCGAATCGCCTCGCCCAGGACCGCTGAGCGCGGCGCGTCCTTTCCGGCGCGCAGAAGGGCGTCCGTGCGGGCGTTGAGGACGAAGGTGACGCCTGCCTCGCGCCCGGCAGCCATCACGGCCTCCACGGCGGCGACGGCCTCGCCCAGCGGCCTCATTCCGTCTTCGAGGTTGCCACCCACCACGCCGACCTCGATGGCGCGCCGGGCGGTCTCACCCGGGTTGCCGTAGCCCGCCTCAAAGTCCATCGAGACGGGCAGGTCCACGGCCTGAACGATCCGGCGCACCATATCGAGGTGCAGTTCGAGCGGGATGTTCTCCCCGTCGGGGTAGCCGAACGTCGAGGCGATGGCGTGGCTGGCGGTGGCGAGGGCATGGGCGCCGGCCGCGGCGACGACCTGGGCGGAGACGACGTCCCAGACGTTGGCGAGCGTGAGGATTTCAGGCGCTGCGTGCAGGTCGAGCAGGGTGCGGGCACGGCCGGCAAGGTCGGTCGGAACGGTCTGGGTCATCTCGGGCTCCTCAAAGGGAAATCGGGGGGGGTGCGCAAGGCGTCCACACGGCAAAGAATCTGATCGAAACGGCGGGGGTCACCGGACGGGGAGACCGAGGAGCACCGCGCCGTCCCCGGGGAGGGTGGTGTTCCCGGCGGCGGGCACGCCGGCCGGCGCGGCCATCCGGATCAACGGCGTCACGGTAAGCTCCCCCGTCCCCGGTACCGGCGGACAAGCCAGCCGGACCGGGAACGGGGGCGTGAATGCCGGCGTTGGCAAGCCCGGGCCGCTCGCCGATGTCCTTGTCGCCAGCGGCGCGGTACCCCCCCTTCTGAATGAATTGCTGGGCAACGTCCAGAAGGGGGGCGCGCGCGTCAGGCTGCTCGGACATGGGCCGAGTATCTACCTACCTGTAGGTAGATGTCAAGCAGAAGAGGATGGGAGAACGAATGTCGCCCGCGCATGGGGGCACGACCTTGTGCGCTCAACGGGCGGTGGTGGCCGAAGATGGCGAGCGGCGCAGCGGCTCAAGACCCCCGTGGATCTGAACATTCCGCGGCCGTACGGGCCGGTGACGTGAGCTGCAGGGGCCGGACACGCGCGGATCTGGACGGCCGTTGTGCGCAGGCCGCTCCAGCCAGAATCAGCAGACCGCCGAGCACCTGGGCACCGCCCAGCACCTCACCCAGAAATACCGTAGCGAACAGCACTGCCCAGAGTGGGTCCGTGCTGGCCAGCAGGCTGACGCGGGCCGCCCCAATGCGCTGAACGGCGCCGGCCAGGGCCGGAAGGGCCACCAACGTCGGAATCAGGACCATCAAAGTGACGAGTCCCCATTGCGGCAGGCTGGCCGGCACACCCAGGTTTCCCCCCAGTGCCCCCATGGCAGCGAACGTCACGGCGCTGACCAGCGTCACGTGCGCCGTGACGGTCAGCGGAGATGACCGCACAGCCAGCCGGTCACTGGCAAAGAGGTACGCGCCGTACAGTGCGCCGGACAGTCCCCCAAGCAGCAAGCCGAACACATCGCGGTCTGCTGCGCCCGGGAGACCGATGACGACGCTCAATCCCAGAAGGGTGCAGGCCAGCGCGCCAAGCTGCCCGCGGGTGGGCCTGGTCCGGCTGAGGGCGCCGTAGAGGATCACAAAAGCCGGCGCGACATACACGAGCAGCGCGGATGTGCTGGCACTGATGCGGGTCAGCGCGGTGAAGTACGCGGCGGTGGTCGCCGCGTACAGGAGGCCCAGCAGCAGCAGAATGAGGCGTTCCCGTCCAGGCACACGAAACGACCCGAGCGCGAGCAGCAGCAGCGCCGTTAAACCAAAGCGCCAGCTCAGCAAGGTCGGTGTGCTCAGCTGCAGGGTGAGGGCGAGCTTTCCCCATACGCCGAGGGTGCCGGAGGCAGCGGCCGACAGCAGCGCCAGGCCGATGCCGGACAGGTCTCCCCGTGAATTGGGGCGAGGGGAAGTCGGGGCGGCCGGAGCGCTGCGCATCCCTTTAAGGTAGGCGCCGCGGCACACGGCGTCTTGTGGAAACGGCGCGGCGCTCCTGCGGATTTCCGCATAATAGGAGGCATGGTGCGTCCTGGTACGTCTCCTGTCGATCCCCGGGAGTGGCTTCGTCCGTCTGCAGACGGCAGCTGGCCCATAGAGACGCTCCTCGACGATGTGCCGGGCGTGGTCTTCTATGTCAAGGATGCGCTGGGCCGGTACGTCAGCATCAACGACACCCTCAGGCAACGGTGTGGCGCGCGGCACAAGAGCGAAGTGCTGGGGCGCACCGCGGCCGAAGTGTTTGCCGGGGAACCGGGCAGGCGATTTAAGGAGCAAGACGAGCGTACCCTGCAGGAGGGCCGCCAGATGCGGGACGTGCTGGAGTTGTACGTTGGGCCGCGGGGTGAGCCCATCTGGTGCCTGACGCACAAGGTTCCCGTGTTTTCTGCGGACGGCGCGGTGGTCGGCGTGGCCGGCGTGTCGCGCGACGTTCCGCCGCTGAGTGAGCGGCGTGAGGGGTACGCCCGGGTGGCGGACGCGCTGGCGTTCATGCAGGCGCATTACGCGCAGCCCCTCCGGATCCGCGAATTGGCAGCCCGTGCTGGAGTCTCCGGCGACAGCTTCGAACGGCTGGTCCGCCGGGTGTGTCACGTCTCTCCCAAGCAGTACCTGCTGCGGGTCCGGCTGGACGCCGCGGTCCGGCTGCTGCGGGAGTCAGACCGCTCGGTCGCGGAGGTGGCGCATGACTGCGGGTACAGCGATCACAGCGCCTTCAGCCGGAAGTTTCGGGAGGTCAGCGGCATCACGCCCCAGACCTACCGCCAGCGTCTGCGCAGCGGGGAACTGCAGCTGTAGGCCCACCTGTCGCCTGTCCGAACCCCTTCCCGGCAGTCGCCACGGCCCACACAGAGGGGTCCGGCGAAGGAGCGTCAAGCGGCGTCTTCGTCCAAACGTCAAGACGGCGAAAACAACGCTGCGCTGTACGGCGCACCAGGGGTGGTGACGCACGGCGAACGCGTCCACGCCGGAGCAGTACCGGCAGGCCCCAAAATGCGGTGGTGCGCCGTGAAGGCTATGGCGGGCGCGTTTTCGCGGTGGAGGTCGCCCGAGAAACACGGAGCTATGTTCCAAGTGGGCGCGCCAACCGCGACCTCACTGGCGCGCCTTCTCCCACAGCCGTGAAGGCGCGCTGCGAATTGCCCATTTGCCCGCATCCGGGCGCCGCACCTCTGCGCCTGTTCTCGCCCCCCCCTTCGCCCCGGGCCCTGTGCAGGTTGCCACCCTCGCTCCACGTTGAAATGATCAGGGGAGTAAGAGTTGGGTCAGGTACGCTGCACGCATGAACGTGAAGCGGCTGACCCGCAAGTACCTCTGGCGCCTGAAACGCAGCGACACCCCTGTTATGGCAGGCCTCGCCTTCGGTGTCGTCGCGTTGACCCTCCTGATCATGCAACTCCTGATGCGCTGAGCTCACTGCGCCCAGGTACGCTCCCCGCCCCTCGCGGGGGGCGTTTTTCACAGGGGGGCCTCCGGGAAACCCACGGCCCGAGCGGTGGGATGAGCGGCGGCGACCGGCGAGCGTGCCGACCGCGGGCGTCGCCACGCCGAGCAGCGCCTACTCCCTGCGCGGGATCCGTGCAGACCGCACCAACGCGGCCAACGGTACCGTGCCGGCGCCCGTGGGCCCGGCAGACCCCGGTTGGCAGACAGTTTCACACGGCCGGACTTCCGGCCTCTCGCGGGTCACTCGCCGCGGGCGTAGGCGTTCAGACCGCCGAATGGTGAGAGAACGGGAACCTGTTCTGGACGAAGTTCCCCTCGGCATCCCCGAGCTCGGCAAACCGCTCACCTATAGCAAGTGACCCTCGCGCGCGAGGTGGCGCCCGTTGCCGCGTCTGTCGTTGCCCGTGGCGTGCGGGCCAGCAACGGCGTGAACATCCGGAGTGCGCCGAGCGAAGCTCTTTTCGCTGTATCCGAGCGGGTGGCCGCCCGCCAACCTGGGGCGAGGGGGGTATTCACCGCGGAGAAGGGGCGGCGCAGACGCACGACACGCCGGGCACTGACCCTCCCAAACCTGCGCCAGACGAACGGCCCCACCTTTACTCGCGGCGGGTGGGGCCTTTTGTTGTCCCCTCCCTGCGCTGAGCTCTGCTGGCGGAGAAGGGGGTTTTTGCGGCCCTGGACCGGACGGTGGTGCACTGGCGGTCAGGCCAGCGTGAAAGGCGCCCCTTATTGGTCGTCCGTTGGGTCTGAAAGTGCTGGCGAGCACACAGTGGATTCCCTCGCTTTCCGTACCGCGCTGACCCCAGAAACGCGGGCGCCATCCATCAGGTTCCTGCCAGTCAACGGCGTACCATTACTGATCACGGCGTAGGTTCGCACCGGTCCTGTGCCCCTTGGGTTACATGACCAGCGCACACAACGTCCGACTGAAATTCATACCGATTTACGCCATGATCAAGAGAGCCGTTGTCCGAATTGAGCCGCGAGTGGAAGCGCACCCCTTACGGCTCCCCGTTGTTCCCATTGCGCGCTCAAGTTCGCCCGGGCGGCTCGGTCAAAAGAAGTCCTCTTTTTGACACATGCTCTAAGCAGAAGCTCATGAACAACCCCTCAATGGTAGAGCGGGGCTCAACCCCGTACAGTTCTCAGAACACCAAGAAGGAGGAGGGGAAGATGCAGCAGATCCTGAGATGGCTCGGCTTTCGCCGCCCAACATACGTTGCTCCAACACGAGTTATTGAGGTGTCAAGGTCTCAACAGTCCGCTGTGCATATCGATGACCTCCTCCGAAGCCTGGGCTGCGAAGGCTGATTCCCAGACAAGTGGCGCCAAATGGAAGGCCCCACCCTGCCTCGCGGCGGCGAGGGCTTTTTTTGACACACTGTGGCCATGGATCTGCCCCCACTCTCGCCGTTTGTCAACGCGGCGGGCGATAAGGCTTCCGGTTCATCGAGTACCAGACGCCGGATTCACCCAAGCAGAGCGGGCAGGGAAAACGGTGGCGGTGAGGCGTGGAATCGCCGAAGCAGAGCGGAGGGGACGAAAACGCGTCGGCATCCACGTGCACGATCTTGCGCATCTCCGTCGCCAGGCATCAGGACCACACCGGCAGAGGCGCTAGGCAGGGAAGCCCCGCCGCAGCCCAAACTGCAGTAGAAACGAAGAGCCCCACCCCTCGGCGCAAACGAAGGTGGGGCCTTTTTTTGTCCACCGGCCAGGGAAGAGGCGGTGGAACAGGTGGTCAAGCGGAAACAGGTGCGTGACACACTTGACATTGAGGGGGGCTTACCTTCCTGGAATGAGACCGACAGGTATCAGGTATAGCGACATCCGGAGTATTGACCAAATGACCGCCGTCATGCTGGACGCTCCCATTCGCCTCAAGGACCCGGTGATACTGCTGCCCGGGAAGGTTCAAGCCCACAACTGCGACCGGCGAAGCTCAACTTCTCACCGCTGATCGCCCCGCGATCGTCGCGCCTTTTGGGGTGTACGTCATCAGCGAGAAAGGGGGGCAGCGGCGTGCGGAGATGCAGGGGCCTGGCCGGCACAGCGTGGGTAAGCCTCTCCCCCCCTCGGCGCAAACGGAGGTGGGACCTTTTTTTGTCCTCTTCCGCGGTCACCGTTCAGAGGTGGCCGCAAGAGCTACACCGCCATACCGGGTTGTTGGGGCACCGGATACAGTAAGCGGCCCATCCCTCGGAGGCTCCTGTGCCTTGCCCAGGCCTCCTGGGCGAAACGGTACGGGAGTCGCCTCGCCACCGACCAGGTCCGCGCTTCCTCTGGAGTGAACAGGATCACCCGGGGGTCCTCCTGCACATACACCAACGTATCGGTCTGCCCCTGATTCCACCTTGCCCGGAGGGTCTCGCACCCCGTTAACACCACTGTTTGAGGTCCAGCCGAGGTATTCAAACAGGTGATCGCCGGTACAGGTGCTTCTGGCTTTGGCGTCTTGGCTTGACCGTGAAGGGTAGACACGAGCGCAGATGTGTCGGCCCACTGAAAGCCTTTGGTCCTGCGCTGGGCCATCTCCAGAGACCCGTCCAGATCAGGGGCGGTCGCGTACAGCGTCACAGGCCCATCGTTCGTCTTGACCTGATGGACCCGTTGCCGTCCAGGGTAGGGCCGCCTCGTCCCCTCATCGATCCACCCGAAGGGGTGGCAGAGGTCCCCGCGTTCACACCGAATGACCCATTCCGGCTGGGTGAAGAGGTCCGGATGGAAGACCACCGGGTAGGGGAAGCTCTTAAGATCCCACGCTGCAAGTCGGGCGTACGCTTCCTCGACGTATGGGCGCATTCGGAGCAGAACGCTACTCAGGTCCTGCTGCTTTCCCGTCCGCTTGACCTCTTCGGGTCGAAAACCCAACCAGGGCTGGTCAGCTTGATAGATGACAGTGTTCTTCAGCCCCAACTGCCGGCGCCGGGTCACCCGGTTCCGTCCGTCAATCAAGCTGGAGATGTGGGAGGACGCCGCTGCTGCGGCAGTAAGGGCAACCACGTGGAGATCTTCAGGAGCGGTTTGGGGTGCAGGGCGAGGGGCCTGACCCCGGAGGAGGGGCGCGGTGGGCACCACCGTGAAGGCGTCCCACTGCGCGTCCAGGGCAGCCAGGGAGGCGTACATCAGGGCAAGGGTGGCATTGTGACCCGCGTAGATGGGAGCGGGAGAACCTTCGGGCTGCACGACAGCACTAAACTGCCAGTCGCTCCTTACCTCTTCTCCCAGTGGCGTGAGGAAAGACGCCTGAGGCAGAGCAGTGGTGGAGGAAAAGGCAAACATCTTCATCTAAGTTTAAGGTAAAAGCGTGAGAGCACTTCTTCTGCCGTTTATAAGGCAGGCCGAGGTGCAATCGCCGCTTCCCACATTGCGCGAACCCGCCCGGTAGACCGGGGGGACCCAGCCCCGTCCCGCTGGGACCAGGCGGCATTCCGGGCGATGGGCAGCGTGCTGGCCTGCCCAGCACCGCCCGCTTCACGCCGTCGCCTCCGTCGCCATTCCAGGCTGTCCAAAAGCGTAGCCGTGCACCGCACCGTGACGGCGCCTGTGCCTGTAGGCACGGCCACGCTGCTCACCGTCACAGGCCGGGGCTTCTTTGCGGAACCCGGCTTTTCTCCCCGGGCAATGTCAACAGGTCCGGCCAACAAAAGTGCTACAGTCACTTCATGAGCGAGACGCCCAGAAAAGCCGTGCAGGTCGCCCTCAAAGCCTGGGGCATGAATCAACCGCAGCGGGCAGCGCAACTGGGCAAGGGGCGGGCCAGCATCGGCCGCACGCTCGCGCGGTCGCCCATTGACCCCCGGAGTGACTGGCAGGCTGTCCCCGGTATGCTCGGCCCCGAGCCCGTCATCCAGCCAAGGGGGCAGCAGTGACCGTCCTCACCCCAACCCAGGCCGCCATCCTCAAGGCCATGCGGGAGGGCGCCACCCTCTACGTCCAATACAGCGGACGCGGCACGCCCACCAGCGCCCACCTCAACCCCGGCCCCGCCGTTCATGTTCAGGAAGTCGTGGGGCTTCAGGCGGCAAACTTGATTGAAGCTGATCGTCAGTTCGAGGAGAGCCGCGGGTACACGAGGGTTTACGGACTCTCTGGCCTCGGACGCTTTTCCCTCGCCGCCTCGGAAAAACCCTTGTGACTTGCGTGCCGGCCACCCGCTCCCCGACACCAACAGCGAAACGCAGGAGCGCGCGCTGTACCGCGCACAGAAGCCGGGCCTGGAGCTCGCGCTGCAGCCCCAACAGACGTCGCGAAGGACTCTACCCGAAGCCGGGCCCTTTTCCTGTCCACAGGGAAGAGGATGTGAACAAGGCTGAGAAGCGCTGTGATTGCGCCCCGTCAAAGCAGTACCGGAGGTGCCTGGGCGGCTCCACGCGCCGGGGCGGGATCGCTGGCGTCCTCAATGGGCTGGGGACCATTCTTCCGCGGCGGGAGCGGCACCAGCTCAAGTCCGGACAGAAGGGGACGCGGTATGCCCGCAGTCTGCGCGTCGTGTCCAGGGCTGACCGTTCCCCGACTCCTTTTCCCTGCCGCAGTCAGGACACCAAGGCGGACTCCGGGTGGCCTTTCCAGGAAACGGCAGGGCGGGGAGCCAGACGTTCAGCGCAACGCCGGGGCAAGCTTCCCCGGGGGAAGTGCCGCCCGGAGTCCGGCGGCGCCTATCAAAATAGGTCCGGGCGGAAAACCAACCCCTTCAGGGGTTGGATGCAGAACCCAGGCCGCCCAACGGGCGGCGGTGCCAGGGCCAATGCCTCAGGCATTGGCATACGCAGAATTAGACGGCGGGCGGTTATGGTCATCCTTGAATTCAAAGCCTGCGGGAGAGCGGAGCAGTTCGCCTCTTTAGACGAAGCCGTCCGCGTCACCCAGTTCACCAGGAACGGGGCTTTGCGCTCCTGGGTGGACAACCGAGGGGCCAGCAGGTATGGTCTGAACAAGCAGTGCGCCGTTCTGGCCGCCAAGCACGACTTCGCAGAGCGACCCAGTTCCCAGGTCTGCGCCAAGCGGCAGCCGAGCGGGCATGGAGTTTCGCCCGGGCTGGTGCGGCGACCGGCGCGTGCGTGACGCCCACGGCCCCCGCATGGAAGCCGCGCTGCTCAGCAGACCCGGCCCTGGCGGCAACGAGACCCTGAAGAAACCGTGGCGGAGGCCGATCAGGATTCGGGTGAATCCGCGGTGAACTCACGGGCCAACCCGAGCCGACGGGCAACGCTGCGCCGCACAGCATGCAGGAAAAACGGTGACGCAGGCTGCGGAGCAGGGGGGACGGAACGGGTGGTCCGCAAACCCGTATCGGGGAAGGGGGACGCGGTACGGGGCGGGACGCCACTCCCGGATAACCGGGTTCTCCTCCCTGGGGCCCCGCCCACCACCAGGTCGGCCGAGGGGCAAGCCTCAGGGAGCGGCGCCATGCGCGTGCTCCAGTCCGGAGACACGCGACGTGTCTGCCAGGAAGATTCCCAGCAGGAACGGCACCTCGCCCGTGCGCTGCGCGTAGCGCCCGTGCAGCGCGCGCAGCTCCCCCTGGAGCTCGTGGGCGTCGCTCGGCGTGAGGTGCAGCACATGCCAGCCGCTCACCATGACCGGCGCTGCGTCGCCCAGGTCTGCCCACAGCGCTCCGTCCTCCCGCATGATGCGGAGGTGCACGTCTCCATTCGGCATCCGCGCGGTGACAAAGCCCCACCCGTCCTGGTCAAACGGTGCCTGAAGGAACGTGCGCCCAATCGCCGTCTCAAACAGCTCGAGGTGCTGCGCGCGGTTCTGCCGCCCGACCGTCTCGGGGGGCACCAGTGAGAACGGCACGAAGAAGGTCTCAGCCGCCGCGCGGTACAGCTTCACCGCGCGTCCGGCGCGGGACCGGGCGCCCTGAACGCTGAGCAGCCCGGCGCGCTCCAGTCGCCGAACCCGCCTGAACAGCCATTCGGTCGTGACCCCCAGCACGCGGGCCGCATCCGCGACCCCCCGGCCTTCCCGGGCGAACACGTCAAGCAGGCGCAACCAGGTGCGGTCCATCAGCAGTTCTGCCTGAAGGCGGTTCTCGACGCGGTGGGGCCTACTTTTCATATCGTCTTGCAAGGCAAGTTGAGGGTACGCCAGGGTGCCGCCATGCCTCAAGACCTTGCCGGACGCCTGCTGCTGACCCTGACCGCCGCCGTGCTGTTTACGCTGGGCGTGCCGCTCCTGTTCGCAGGGGACGTGGCCGCCGCGTGGCTGGGCGCACCGTCCGCGGGGGGCGAGGCGCTGGCACAGCTGGCGGCGAGCAGCCTGCTCGGCCTGGGGATGATCAACTGGTGGTGGCGGGGCAATCCCCTCGGGGGCATCCACGGACGGCCAGTCGGGCTGGGCAACCTATTGTGCTGCCTGTCGGCCGCCGCGTCCCTGGGCCGGGGGACGCTGACGGGGGCGCTTCCCGGGGGGATGTGGGCGGTCGTGCTGGTGATGGCGGGGCTGGCGCTGGCCTTCGTGTGGCGTATGTTCCTGTGGAGGCCCGGCCCACGCCCCGGGGCTGTTCCCGGCCTGTAGCGCCGGTGGGGCAGTCCCCGCGGACCTCAGGAGCAGCGTGGTGGTGGGGAAGGATGGCCGCATCGCCGCTTGGAACAACAGGAACGGGGACGATATGGACCCTGAAGAGTTCAGCGTGCCCAACGGGAAATTCCCGGTGCCCTGAGGCACCTACCGGAACTCCGTTGACGCATGGAGCGCAAGCCAGGGAATGGGCACCCTGCAGCGCCTTCCTGATCCTCCGGAGCAGTATTGCCGGCTGTTCGGCGAGACGTTCGCGCGTCCGATACCGCGGGCCACGTTCCGAATGTATCTCCAGGGCCTCTCCTATTAGAGGCTTCGTCCGGATGACGCCGTGGGTGGAAGGGCAGCCCTCACGGCGCCATTCTCCCCCATGCGCCTTCCAGTCCGCTCGCCGGGCTCGGTCCAGAAGAAGTCCGCACGTTGACCCATGCGCCAGGGGTGGGGCGTCGCGAAACGGCAACTGGGCCGGCGAATACCGTGCTGGGCAAACCGGGCAGTTGACCTCCGGGCACCCTGTCTTCCCCCCAAGGGCGTCTCCAGAGGCATCCAGATCCTGCCCGACGGCAGGATATTCCACGTGGACACCGCGCATATACGTGGCCCGGCACTCCCATTCATCGCGTACCCCAGCACGGTCGACAACCTGTGTCCGGGCCTCCATCCCTTCCAGTCTCTCACCGAGACATAGACCCTTTGGGAGAGCGCAGCGAACCTTGACCCACTGGCCCTGCCTCTACACCGATGCGGGGACCTCGGATCAGAAGGCCTGCACCTCGGTTCCAAATGCGCTGACCTGCGGGTGGGCCGGGTGGAGGCCCCCGGCAAGAGGGAGGAGGTGATGCAGCCTGCTGGCGTGCAGGGTGAAGGCAAGACAGTATCTTGCGGGATGCACGAACAGCGTGATGGGCCCATCCCTGCTCGGCCGACGCTGATCGAACGCCTCCAGCAGGTCACCGAAGCCCTCGCCACCACAGACACCCCGCAGGCCGTCTTCGACATCGTGCTCACCCCCGCCCTTGAGGCGGTCGGCGCGGTCGCTGGCGTGATCCTGATGGTCAGCGAAGAGGATCAGGCGCTGCAGCTCGCCGCCGCCAAAGGGCACGAACCCGACCTCAAAGCCAGCCGTCAGGCTGGCCAGCTCGACCACGAGCTGCCCGCTGGAGACGCCCTGCAGCGGCAGGAAGCCCTGTTTTTCGAGGATCACGAGGCGCTGACCCGGTCATACCCGGCGCTTGAACCCCGGACCGGGACGCGCGCCCCGAGCGCCAGCGCGGTGCTGCCGATGGTCCTGGACGACCGGCCCCTCGGCGTGGTGGTGCTGGACTTCAAGGAGCCTCACGATTTCCAACCGGACGAGCAGCGGTTCCTGCGTGCGATGGCCGCCCAGTGCAGCGTCGCCCTGGGCCGGGTCGCTCTCGCGCAGGACCTCGAACGGCGGGTTGAGGATGCCCTGCGGGACAGTGAGCTCCTCGCGGCGCTGGGAGATGCGCTGCAACAAGCCAGGAGGCCTGAAGAAGTAGCGACCCTGGCGCTGCTCAGGCTTGGCCCTGCCTTGCAGGCCCTGAGCATGCTGGTGGTGCGGCTTGATGGTGAACAGATCCGTTTGCCGACCCTCTGGGGCGACATGCCGCAGGAAATTTTCGAGCACATGACGCGCCCGGGCCTCGCCTTACGGGATACGCCTCTGCTGTACCGGGTGGCGGAATCCAAGAAGGCAGTGTACCTCGAGGACTACCACCTTGCGGCCGGCACGGTGGCGTCCTTCCCCGCGTTGGCGGTGGGGGTCGAACCGATCTGCCTGCCGGACGGCAAGCTGGAGGGGTTTTTGGTGATCTGGCGCCCAGCGATGCGACGGGGCTGGCGCACGTCGGAACAGCGGGTCCTGCAGCGGGCAGCAAATACCCTCGGCCTCGCGCTGGAGCGCGCCGGGCAGGCGGAGACACTCGAGGAGAAGAACGCCGAGTTACAGGCGCGCACCCAGGCGCTCGAGGGCTTCGCCCTTCTCTCCCGGGACTTCTCGTTGGAGCACGACCCGGTCACGCTGGTTGGCCGTGCCCAGGAACTCATCTTGTCACTGTTGCCAGAAGGGGTCAGTACCTACTACGAGTGGCAAGGAACCTACTGGGCCCTGGTGTCTCACCGCGGAACCTTTAAGGCCGCACTGCTTCAGGTCCTCCAGCAGGGGGTCCCCCAAGGCGGTATCCCGAACATTGAGCGGCCGTTCAACACCCGGTTGCCGTATTACCAGGAACGTCTGGATACCAGGCCACTCACGGTCGCGCAGGAGGAGTTCGCGGTGGTCAAGGCCACCGCGGCGTTACCGGTGTTCGTCGCAGATCAGGTTCAGGGGGTCATGGTGTTCGGGTTGCACCAGGCACACACCTGGGCCGCGCCGGAACGCGCGGTGCTGGAGACCGTGGCCCGCAGCCTCGGTCTCGCCCTCGAGCGGTCGCTCGCCAGCCGGGAACTGGCCAGCCAGCGCGACGCGCTTGTCGCCCGCAGCCAGGAGCTCGCCGCAGCGAACGAGGAGTTGGAGGGCTTCTCGTACTCTATCTCGCATGATCTCCGAACGCCCGTACGGCACATTGCCGGATTCATCAAGCTGGCCCGGCAGGCGCTTGGGGAAAATCTCGATGCCAAGACGACCCGCTACCTGGACGTGGTCGATCAGGCGAGCGCGCGGCTGAACGTGCTGATCGACGCCCTGCTTTACCTGTCGCGCACTTCCAGACAGCCACTGCGACTCACGGACGTCAACCTGAACGAGACGATGGTCCGGATCCATAAGACCCTGCTGCCGGACCTGCTGAACCGCCAGATCCACTGGGAGGTCAAGGACCTGCCGGTGGTGACCGGGGACCGCGAGGCGCTGTACGGGGTGCTGACGCAGCTGACCGAAAACGCCCTCAAGTTTACCTTGGGGCGCGCTCCAGCGGTCATCAAGGTGACGGCGGAGGACCTGGGGACAGCGTGGCAGATTTCGGTGAGCGACAACGGGATCGGGTTCGATCCACTCTACCAGGAGCGGCTGTTCAATATGTTCCAGCGGCTGCACGGCACGGAGGTTGAAGGGACGGGGGTTGGGCTGGCAAGCGTCCGCCGGATGGTTCTCAAACATGGCGGCCAGGTGTTTGCCGAAGGGCAGGTCGGTAAGGGCGCGACCTTCGGCTTCACCCTCCCCAAGGAGGGCCCTCCCACACGGTGAGGAAATGGTCCGCACTGCTGGTTTGAACATCACCTCCGCCCTCACGGCGAAAACAGCCTTCTCTTTCAGAACGGACGCGCTCACCCTTTCTCCCCATCGCCGCAAACATCTCCTCCAAATCCAACACGCCACCATGACCTCCGGCACACCCTGGACGTCCGCCGTACCCCACCCAAGGACCACGGCCCGCAATGCCAGGCGTCGCAGTCACGCGCACAGGTCTTGCAGTTCCCAGGGCCTTCTTCGCCGCGGGGCGTGGCAGAACCGGCGGCATCCTCAGCGCAGCGTGCGCGTCGGCCGATTGCACCTGATGGATTCGGTAGCTCTGTCCCTGTTTGAGCTTCTCCCTTTACTCCATCAGGTCTTATTGGCAGTAAATAATACGGTTAAAGGCAGGTAATACCGCAGTCTTCGCAAAATCCTCGAAATGTACCACATATGTGAACAATTCACTGTTGCGGGTCAGGCCGATTCTATGTGGTGGAAGAAAAAACACAGGTACTGTGTATATCCTTCCGTGGGGCTTGCCACATGGAAAACGGCTCTATTCAAGTCACGAGTTCCTTTTCAGGAGGTTCTATGTTGAAAATCAAGTCCCTGATTGTCGTTACCGCTGCGGTATTGCAACTGCTCAGCACAATACCGACTGTTGTGCTGAGCAGTTGCAATTATTCACCAATGGGCTTCCCATCCTTGGCTGCCCGACAGGCAATTTCTCCTATTCTCTTCGCCTCACTCAAAGGAAGCCCGAATAGTTTAAATATGGTATAGACGATTTCCCCAGTGAATACATCCTGGGTCGCGAGTGTATCTGCGGCCTCTTGCGGGCTCAGTCCTTGAGTCAGGGAACGGTATTTTCGAGTCGGGTCGAAAGTCTATCAGCAGCCTCTTCTGGAGTCCGTTTCCGCGTCAGGGAACGGTCTTTGTCGAGATCACCCATGGTCTTTGCACTTCGGCCAGGTGTCGTCGGACATATCTCTACTCTATCTGCTTACCCAAGTCGAAGCCTCCTGCTGAGCAGTTACGCGGTATTCATCCTGGAGCATTTGTCCGGCTTCCAACTTGCGCTGCACGGGGCCGTCGTAGGCGGCCTCCGCCATCTGGCGGAATGGGGGATGCGCCAGCCGGGTGATGTGGCCTGGAGGGGCGGGAGAGCACCATGGGGACAACCGGGGAGGCGAAGGGGCCGCCCGGGAAGGAGGAGAACACCGTGAATCCCTACGTCCTGAACGACCGAGCTCAAGAACTGCAGGCGGAAGCCCAGCGTCGCCGCGAGGCCAAAGCCGCCCGTGCCGAGGGACGGGAGCGTGACCGCTTCAAGCTGGCCTACCTGCTGTCCTTCCTGCGCCAGAGCCGCCTCGCGTGAGGCGCACTCCCGTCAACAACGCCGAAGAACCCAGCCGCCCCTCCAGTTCAGGAGGGGCAAGTTGTTGAACCCACGCCGTATTCACAGTGACCTTCAGCGGAGTCGTATCCGTTTGCGTGATCAGCCCATCTCACGCAGGGTACTGGTTTACGAGTCGATTCCTTGCGGTAAGGGTGTCCTGCTGTACCCAGTTTGAGATGCCCGCAGGCGCCCATGCGCGCGGAGCCTCGCTCACAGGGGTGTGGGGTCAGTACAGCCCGTCCAGTGCGCTTGCGCTCCGAATGGTGATCATTTTTCCAAGCTGCTTGACGAAGTGCCCCTTGAGCGGCCCTGAAGTGATGAGCTGATAGCGATGATGCGTTGAGGCGGTGCGCAGCGGCGCGATCTGACCAATGGTGAATCCGGGCAACCCCACCTGAATGATGTACCGCGTCGTGCTGGCCTGCTGTACGCTGATGATGTCCTGGCTCAAGGCCGCCACCTTCCCCCGGCAGGAGACTCCGTAACGCACCGACGTGCAGGAGAACCCTCCACCCTGCGGGTTCGCGCCGAGGCTCTTGAGGTTGCGCCAGCGCTCGAGGCAACGGTTTGGCCCGTCAGGGCCAGCAGGCCCACCATCAGCAGCTTTTTCATCACGGGGCCACCTTACCCGGTGAATGCCTCACGGCGGTGACCTGGGCACGTCAGGGCGTTGCCCACAGGGTGGCAGGGCGCGCCTGCGGCAGGGCGCCTGGCGTTCACGGCATTCTCGCTGGCGGGCGCCCTGAGGGTCACCGTATGGACGCCCGAGCTCTCGCAGGTCGCCGCATACGGAGAGGTCCATGGAGGCGTGATGCAGCTTCGAGCGGCCGGCACGTACGCCGGGTCCGTTTCCGTCGTGGTGAGCCTCGAACCCGGTGGGGCCAGGCCGTATCCAGGGCTGGCGAGGGGATACTCGGGCGTGCTGGAGAAAGAGAAATTGCCGCTGAACGCAGCTTCTGGACGGGTGACCCTCAGCACCCTGCTGGAGCGCTGGAACGTCCCTGTGCAGTGGCTGAAGTCGCTCCCCAGCGCGGACATCTGGAGGAACAGGGCGCTCGTTGGGGGATCTGAACTCTGTGGCCTCCGCCCCCGAAGCCCGCAGGCGTACCGTCAGCGCTGGGCCATTGAGGACGTCTTCGCCTGCTGCACTTCGAAGGCCTGCGTGTGGTGGGCTGCGCGTGGACCCCCGTTCCATATCCTTCACCCGCAAGCGGAGGAGCAGCGCCATCACTTCAGGCGGCGTTCCTCCTCCGCCTCTTCCGAGGGTTCAGCCCCGGGCCCTGTCGCCCGCGGCTGAAGTTCACCGCTGGCCCGCAGAGTTCGCCAGTGGGCCAGCCGTTTGCTCAGGTGCACGGACTCCCATCCCCGCTCTGAAGGCTGGTACAGCACCGTACCCGCCAGTGCCTCCGGCAACCGCGTCTGCCCGGAGAAGGCACCCAGGAAGTCATGGTCGTACGCGTACCCCTTCTTCCGGCCCAGTGACGCCTGATATGAGGTTGGCGCATTCATCATCCACAGCGGAGGTGGAAGGTCCGACGTCTCCCGAGCCAGGCGGCGGGCGGCGTTGCCCGCCGCGTACACCGCGTTGCTCTTGGGCGCGGCCGCCACGTAGATGATCGCCTGCGCCAGGGGCAACCACCCCTCTGCGTCCCCCAGGCGCTCAATGGCCGCCCATGCGGACGCCGCCTGCACCATCGCCTGAGGATCCGCGAGGCCGACATCCTCTGACGCGCACGCCTGAACCCGCCGGATAATCTGCCGAATGTCCTCACCGCCCTCGAGCATCCGAAAGGCATACAGAAGCGCCGCGTCGGGATCCGAGCCCCGCATGGACTTGTGGAAGGCGGAGAGCATGTCGTACAGCGCTTCGCGGTTGCGTCCGTGTCGCCCGTGCACGCTCGGCGCGATCACCTCAAGCTCCAGGGGCGTGAGGTCGTGGTCCGGCTCGGCGAACCATACCGCTTCGGCCATGCCCAGCGCGAGTCGAGCGTCATGATCTGCCGAGTCAATCAGCGCTGTTCGACCCTCGGGCGTGAGTGGAAGCCGCCTCCCTTCCGCCTGCTCTGCCCGGCGCAGGATCTCCCCGAGGTCTTCAGCGGTGAGGGGCTGAATCTCCAGGATGCGCGCCCGGCTTTGCAATGCCCGGACCAGGCTGAAGCCCGGGTTTTCGGTCGTCGCCCCAATGACGGAGATGTGACCCGACTCGATTTGGGGCAGCAGCGCGTCTTGCTGGGTACGGTTCCAGCGGTGGATCTCATCGAGGAACAGGATGGTCCGCTTGCCACGCGCCCGGTTGGCGTCAGCGCGCTTGATCACGTCCGCGAGTTCGCTTTTGCCGGCGTTCACGGCCGACAGGGCGATGAACTCACCCTCAACGCTGTTCGCCAGGGCGCGGGCGATGGTGGTCTTGCCCGTACCTGGCGGGCCGTGCAGAATCAGGTTCTGCACACGCTTGGTCCGTAGGGCCACCTCCAGGGGCGCTCCACGGGCAAACAGGTGGCGCTGACCCACAAGGTCCTCCAGGCGTTCGGGCCGCATCCGCTCCGCCAGAGGACGCTGATCATGCTGAAACAGGGTGTTCATCCGGTCCTCCAAGGCAACAGCAGGCGAAGTCTTGTCCAGAACGCCCGTGAGCGGAAAGCCTACT